>JAJXZD010000165.1 GCA_021780215.1 Acidobacteriota bacterium | reverse complement strand
AAGCCCGCGCTCCTCTGGGAAGCGGAGGATGGGGCGCGGGTGCGGCTGAGCTATGGCGAACTCCACGAGCGCGTGTGCCGGTTCGCCAACGCCCTGAAATCGCTCGGAGCGGGGCCGGGGGATTGCATCGCCATCTATTTGCCGATGATTCCCGAGCTGCCCATCGCAATGCTGGCCTGCGCACGCATCGGCGCGGTTCATTCCGTGGTGTTTGGAGGGTTCAGCTCGACGGCGCTGGCCGACCGGATAGCGGACGCCAAGGCAAAAATTCTGATCACCGCCGATGGCGGCTATCGCCGGGGGAAAATCGTTCCGCTGAAGGAGACGGCGGACGCCGCGCTGGCGCGCTGTCCATCAGTGAAAAAAGCGGTGATCGTCAAACGCACGGGAGGTGAGGTGGCTTGGCAGGCCGGACGCGACCTTTGGTGGCAGGACCTTGAGAAAGCCGCGTCGCGCGACTGCCCGGCCGTGCCGTTGGATTCCGAACATCCGCTGTATATCCTGTACACCAGCGGCACGACAGGAAAGCCCAAGGGCGTCCTGCACACATCCGCCGGCTATCTGCTGCAGACGATGTGGTCCATGCGGCTGGTCTTCGACCTCCGCGACGCGGATGTCTACTGGTGCACCGCTGATATCGGCTGGGTGACGGGGCACAGCTACATCGTCTATGGCCCGCTGGCCAACGGCACCACCGTGGTGATGTACGAAGGCGCGCCGGATCAACCCGCTCGGGACCGCTTTTGGGAGATCGTCGAGCGGTACAAGGTCACGATTTTCTACAGCTCCGCCACTGCCGTGCGCTCCTTCATGTCCTGGGGCATGGAATGGATTGACCGCCACGATATATCGAGCCTGCGCTTGCTGGGTACGGTCGGAGAGCCCATCAATCCCGCGGCGTGGAAATGGTATTACGAAGCTATCGGCAAGAACCGTTGCCCGATCGTGGATACATGGTGGCAGACCGAGACCGGGGCAATCATGATTTCGCCTCTTCCCGGTGCCACTCCTGCCAAGCCCGGGTCGGCGACGCTTCCGCTGCCAGGCATCCAGGCCAAGGTGGTGAATCTGCAAGGGCAGCCCGTGCCGCCGGGAGAGACCGGCTACCTGATCATCCAGAAGCCCTGGCCTGCCATGCTGCGCACGATCTACGGAGATGACGACCGCTACGCGCGCGAGTACTGGAGCCGCATCCCCGGCGTCTATTTTGCGGGCGACGCTGCCCAATGTGACAAGGATGGCTACATCTGGGTCCTCGGGCGCGTAGACGACGTCATCAAGGTCGCCGGCCACCGCCTCAGTTCGATGGAGATTGAAAGCGCGCTGGTCAGCTATGCGGCCGTAGCGGAGGCTGCGGTCGTGGCGCGTCCGGACGAGATCAAGGGTGAAGCGATCGTCTGCTTCGTTACGCTGCGTTCGGGACAATCTCCCTCGTCCTCCCTGCGTGCGGCGCTGATGGAGCATGTCGCCGCCACCATCGGAGCGATCGCACGTCCTGCCGAAGTGCGATTCTGCGATCTGCTGCCCAAAACGCGCAGCGGAAAGATCATGCGCCGGCTGCTGCGCGAACTCGCGCATCAGGGAGGAATTACCGGCGACACCACCACGCTCGAGGATATGGGCGTGATCGAACGTCTGGCGAAGCACCAGGGCCGAGAGGACGAGTAAACCTGCGGCCGTTCGGAAAAGCCAGGCTTGCGCCAGCATTGAGGGGCCAGGAGTTAGCTAAAGCCTGGCTCCAGACCTGCCAGGGAAACAGCGCCCACGCGGCAAAAACACGCTCGGCCCCCAAGCGGGGAGCTCGATGCCGGCGGTGATTGCGCCCCGAATGAGCTGGGAGCAACGGCGTTACGCGCTTGCGGCCTTCGAGAAAGGCGCTGGCGGCGCTGAGCTGTATCGAGAAGTCCGGGGCCTGGGCGTACCTTCAAAATCCATTATGTCGGAAGACTGGTAGAGATATTCCTTTTCACAGACCCGGCACCGAACGGTAAACACGAAACTTCCCGACTCTGATTCGCTTTCCGCCTCTAGCTCGTTGTGCTTTGCTTCCCGGATGGCTACAAGAGCAGGAAGCGGATTGCTCTCCTTGCAGCAGCGACAGTGAACTCCGCGATACTGGTGGATGATGCTTTCCTGCGTCATTGCACACCTCGCGTGGCAAGCTCTGGCTGGATTCCCCGGTAGAGGCTCATACTACACGCATGCTCCCCCCATGTCCAGTACACCCATCACCGCCCGCCCGCGCCTTCCTTCATCCCCCTCCTGCCCCCGTTTCGACCCCTCCGGCAAGATGTAAGGGATAGACAACTCAGGGGTTACCTTTTGCATGGAGGTAGGCATGCACAGTCTCTGCTGTCTCCAGAGCTTGCTCGACGCACTTTCCTAGCGATGGCCCGTGGAGATAGTTCCCCGAGAAAAACAGGCCGGGAATTGCGCGTTCCGCTTCGCGAATTGCTTCCACGATGTGGCCGTGTCCGAGGTTGTATTGGGGAAGGGCTTTCGGATGCTTCCAGACGGAAGTGGTGATTGGCGGCCCGGAGATTTCAAGGATTTTGGCGTTCTCCCGCTCGACGATTGCCGCAATCACATCCGCGGGCTCGTTGACGGCCTCCGGATCCGTGGCGCCGCCGATGAAGCTGGTCAGCGCGACGCGGCCATCCCCGGCGCGCCCGGGAAACAAGGAGGAATTCCAGACCGTTCCGAGGGTGCGGACCTTTTCTGCCCGCGGAATGAGGAAGCCGAATCCATCGATGGACTGGCCAGTTTGACGCGCGTAATACCCGGCAGCCACCACACCGACCGCCGCATAGACGATTCCGGAGAGCATGCTCCCCAAAGCCTGGGAGAGCGGAGCCGCCAGCCGCGAGGCCACGTGTGCCGGCGTGGCGAGCACCACAGCTGAGGCCTGCAACTTTTCGTCGCGGTTGTTCCTAACAACGCTGACCTGGTAGATCCTGCGCTCGCCGCCGGGCTGTGCGCTCAACGCGTTGGCGCGAGTTTTCAGCGAGAGGTTGTCGCCGAGCTTTGCAGCCAGCGTTCGTGTCAGCGTCTCGACACCTCGCTGGAACGAGCACAAGGGCGGCGGGCCTTTGCGCGCTCCTTCCGGCTTTGCCGGACGCGACCGAATCGCTCCGCGAAAGACACTGCCATATTCGCGCTCCCATTCCTCGAGGGAAGGGAACACCGCGCGCAGGCTCAACTTTTCCGGATCCCCCGCGTACACGCCGGAGATGAACGGCGCGACCAGATATTCGAGGATTTCGTTTCCGAACTTCCGCCGCACGAATTCCGAGACAGACTCCTCCCGGCTGGGCGGGCGGGTCCTGCGAAAGGGCTCGGAGACAATTTTCCAGCGGGAGCGTGCCCCCAGCAGGGAACTCGTGAGGAGGGCCGGCGACATGGGAATTTTGCACAGCTTGCCGTGACGCAGGATGAAGCGAGGCGCGCGCGGATTGGCCTGGCAGAGCTCGCTTTCGATTCCGACGTCGCGAATGAGCTGCAGCAGCGCCTCGGTCCCAAGAAAGCTCTGCGGGCCGGACTCGAAGAGGAACCCGTCCTGCTCGACGGTGCCCACCAGCCCGCCGGATCGGCTCTCGGCTTCGAGGAGAGTCGTGTGCACGCCGAGTTGCTGCAGACGCCAGGCGCACACCAGCCCGGAGATTCCTCCGCCGATTACGAGGGCATGTGTGGAGTCGGGCATTCTCGGTTGGCTCGTCAGAGCGTCTTCGAGAAAAGCGGCTTCTGGTCCATCTGCTGTTCGCCGAGGTAGCGGTCAAAGATCATGGCCACATTGCGGATGAAGATGCGGCCGATCGGCGTCACACGGATCTCGTCGGAATCAAGGACCAGGAATCCATCGGCGCGGGTTTCTTCGAGGCGCTCGATTTCACTGCGGAAGTATTCGTCGAAGGAGATGGAAAACTCGCGTTCGATTTCGCCCTTGGGAATCACCGCATGGCAGAGCAGGCGCCCGATTACGGCGCGCCGGATGCGGTCGTCGGGAGAGAGGCGATAGCCGCGCATGGTGGCGAGTCCGCGGCTGGCAACGGCGGTCTGATAGCCCGGCACGTCCCGGCGGTTCTGCGCGTAGGCATCGCCAATCGAACTGATCGAGCTCACGCCCATGCCATAGAGGTCGGCGCCGGCCTTGGTAGTGTAGCCCTGGAAATTGCGGTGTAGCGTGCGTTGGCGCTGGGCTGCGGCCAGTTCGTCTTCCGGGCGGGCGAAATGGTCCATGCCGATATACACGTAGCCGGCATTGAGAAACTCCGCCAGCCCCGCGCGGAAGATGCGGAACTTCTCGCGCCCTTGCGGCAGGTGCGCCTGAAACGACCCTTGCTGTTTCTTGAGCCAGGGGACGTGAGCGTAGCTGAACATGGCCACGCGGTCCGGACCGAGGGACAGGACCTGGCCGATCGTGGCCTGAAAGCTGGATGCCGTCTGGTGGGGCAGGCCGTAAATGAGGTCCACATTGATGCTTTGAAAGCCGAGGCCGCGCGCCGCGAGGATGAGCGCGCGCGTCATCTCGTAGGGCTGCACGCGGTGGATCGTCTCCTGCACCTGGGGATGGAAGTCCTGGATGCCCATGCTCAGCCGGTTGAAGCCGAGACGCCGCAGCGTTTCAAGGTGCGCGAGCGAGGTGACGCGCGGGTCCACCTCCACGCCGATTTCTGCATCCTCCGCGAAGGTGAAGCGCTCCTGTGCGTGCCGGAAAAGCTCCTCCATCTGTTCGGGCGAGAGATAGCTCGGCGTCCCGCCGCCCCAGTGGAATTGACTCACATTGCGTTTTCTCGACACTCGCCCCGCTACATGCTCAATCTCCTGCCTGAGAGCGGCGAGGTAAGGAATGGCAACGCGCTTGTCCTTCTGAATCGAGACGTTGCAGGCGCAGAAAAGACACAGGCTTTCGCAGAAAGGCAGGTGCATGTAGAGCGAGAGAGGAGATCCCTGCTCGTCGGCGTGCGCGCAGATTTTCTCGAAGTCTTCCGGGCTGAAATCATCCTTCCACACCGGAGCGGTGGGATAGCTGGTGTAGCGCGGTCCGGGCCGGTTGTATTTCTCGAGCAGTTCGTCGGAGACCTGCGCGGTCTCGATTCCGGAGGCCGGTTCTGTTCTCATGTGCGCCATCGCATCTGTCCGCTTGCGGTTCCGCGTGTCCGCGACAACTCCTAGTCCGCTCGTCCGGCCGGGGCCTGCACGGAAGCCAGTGCCTGCTGCCCCGCTTCCACGAATGCCCTGGCGTTGGCGACGGGCGTCGTGGGAAGAATCCCGTGCCCGAGGTTCAGAATATGGCCGAGTCCTCCGGTCTTGTCCACCGCTTCGCGGGCCGCCCTGCGGATTTCGGCTTCGTCGCCGAGCAGAATCGAGGGGTCCACATTCCCTTGCAAGGACACCCGGCGGCCCAATTGGTGGCGCGCTTCAGCTAGGTCGGTTTGCCAATCCAAGCTCAGAACATTGGCGCCGGATTGCGCCAGGTTCTCCAAATGCCGCCCAGAGCCTTTGGCAAACAGGATTTTCGGCTCGGGCCTCCGGCTGAGCGACTGGAAGATCATCTGGGTGGCCGGCAATTCGAACGCGGCGTACTGTTCCGGGGTGAGTTCGCCCGCCCAGGTGTCGAATAGCTGTACAGCATCCGCGCCGGCGGCCAGTTGCGATTGCAAATACGCCCCAGTCGCCCGTGCGATGCGGTCAACGAGTTCGCGCACGGTGCGCGGGTCATCTTGCAGCATGCGAATTGCATGGGAAATGTTTCCGCGCGTCTGGCCTTCGATCATGTAGCACGCGAGCGTCCACGGCGCAGCGGCAAAACCGATAATTGGAACCTCCGAACCCACCTCTCGGCGTATCGCGCGGATCGCGTCGCCCACAAAGCGGGTCTCCCGTTCGGGGTCAAACGCGCGCAAAAGACGGATAGCACCTATTTCCCTTAGCGGCTCGCCAAGGATCGGACCCGAATCCGGAACCTCCAGTCGCATCCCCATCGCCTCGGCGACGATCAAAATGTCAGAGAAGACGATGATCGCGTCTACCCCGAGCACGCGCAGCGGCTGAATGGACACCTCCGCGGCGAGTTCCGGGGTCTTGCAGATTTCGAGGAAGGAGTGGTTCGCACGGACGGCCTGATACTCGGGCAGATAGCGGCCCGCCTGGCGCATGATCCAGACAGGCACGCGGGCGACCGGCTCGAACCGGCAGGCTCGTAGGAAGAGGTCTTTCTTGGTTTCGCGCGCGTTCTGCATGAGATTGGAGATTTCTTTTCCATGATAACAGAACCATATCGCCCCGGCACTTTCGTCCCCGGGTTGCGGCGTGGGCCGGGGACGAAAAACGCGAATTCTGGCGAGGGAAGGCAACCGGCGAACGCCATTAGGCGTTATAATTGTGCGAGATAGGAGAGCGGCGCATTACATGTTCAACCACATGGCGTACCTCAGCCTGTTGATTTACGCCGCCAGTTTCTTCTGTTACGCGCGGATGCTCTACGCGCCCAATCCGTGGCTCGGACGCGCGGCTTCTCTGCTGCTCGCCGCGGGTATTGCCGTGCACTATTTGGCCCTGCTGGAGCGCTCCCAGGGCTTGCACACCGTTCCCTACGATGACCTGTATGGCTCGATGTCGCTGTTTGCCTGGCTCTTGGGGGTAACGTATCTGGGGCTGGAGCTGTTTCACCGGCAGCGCTCGGTCGGCTCGACGGTAACGCTTCTGCTCGTTGTATGGCTCGGGCTGCTGGAGATTTTTGCTCCGCACGCGATCCCCGCGCCGCCTCCTGAGCGCGGCGCCCTGTTTGCCTGGCACGTGACGTTGGATACCTGGTCTTACGCAGCCTTTGCCTTGTCCTTCCTCTTCAGCATCGTCTATCTGGTGCAGGACCGTATGCTGCGCTCGCATCGTCCCGGAGCTCCCTTCTGGCGATTTCCCGCGCTGGATGTGCTGGACCGGATGTCTCGCAGCAGTGTGTACGTCGGGCTATCGGCCTTGGCCGCGGGGGTGCTGATAGCGTTCGCATGGGAGCGGCGCCTGACCGGTGGCTTCTCTCTGGCTGATCCAAAGGTGATCGTGACTCTGGTGATCATCGTCGCCTACGCCGCGTATCTGTGGCTTTCGCGAAAAGCGAAATGGCGCGGCGCGCGGGCCGCGCTGATGTGCGCGCTGAACTTTCTGGTCGTGCTTTTCAGCTACACGTTCGTGAACCTGTATCTGACAAGGTTCCACCGCTTCCTCTGATGGCCGATTCTTCCAAGGCGAGCGAAAAGGTCTCCGGGGACGCTCCGGGCCGCGTCCGCGTTGCATTGATCGGGTGCAATCACCGGACGGCCCCGGTCGAGCTTCGCGAACGCGTGGCCTTCACGCCCGAACAGGCGCTGGACGCGGCCACCGAACTTCGCCGCCAGGGCATTCTCCGGGAGGCCGTCGTGCTGTCCACCTGCAACCGGAGCGAACTCTACGGAGTCGCGGTGGATTCCGGCGCGGCGGTCACCGAAGCGATGGAGAGCTTCCTCACCGCATATCATCAGATTCCTCGCACCGAGCTTGACGGGCGAATGTACCGCTGGATCGGTCCGGACGCCGTGCGGCACCTGTTCCGTGTCGCAGCCGGTCTCGACTCGATGCTGCTCGGCGAAGCGGAAATTCTCGGCCAGCTTCGCAATGCGTACGGCCAGGCGCTCGAGAACGGTTCGACCGGGCCGGTGCTGAACCGCGCCTTTCAAGCCGCCCTCGAGGTCGGTAAGCGGGTGCGTGCGGAGACGGAAGTGGGGGCGCGTCCGATGTCGGTCGCCCTGGCAGGTGTGAAACTCGGCGAGCGCGTCTTCGGGAATCTGAAGGGGCGCTCGGCGCTCATCGTGGGGGCGGGAGCTGTGGCTGAACAGGTGGTCGAGCACCTGCGCAATCGGGGAATCGGCACTCTGCGCGTCGTCAACCGCTCTCCGGAGCGGGCGGCCGAGCTGGCCCGCCGCATGGGCGGGGAGCCGGTTGCCTGGGAGGCTCTTGATTCGGTGCTCAGCACCCCGGACATCGTCGTCACGTCGGTAGGCGGGAGCGACCCGGTGCTGCGCCGCGACATGATCGTGCGCGCTCTGGATGCACGCGGGGGTCGGCCGATCTTCGTGGTGGATCTGGGCGTGCCGCGGAACGTCGCCGCGGACGCCGCAGGCTTGTACAATTTCTATCTCTACAACATCGACGACCTCGGTGAGATTGTCGAGCAGAACAAGCGAGCGCGCGAGGCGGAGATTCCCCGCGCGGAAACCATCATCTCCGAGCACATCGTGAAATTCGAGGGCTGGCGCGCCGTCTTCGAGGCCGGCTCGGTAGTGGACGATCTCCGCGGGCGCTTCCACAAGCACCGCGAGGCGCTGCTGCGCGAGCGGGCCGAGGAGCTGCGCGGGCTTCCTGCCGAGGAGCGCCAGCGCATCGCCGCCATCACTGAAGAACTGATCGAGCGTGTGCTCGAGGAGCCGGCCGAGCGCATCCGCAACAGCCACGTGATGCGCCGCCATCTGGGCGCCATGGAGGCGCTGCGCCACTTCTTCGGCCTTGACGAGGCGGACGAGCGCGGCGGGGACGGAGAGTGAAACCGCTGCGCATTGGGACGCGCGGCAGCGCCCTGGCGCTCTGGCAGGCGAACTTCATCGCCGGCCGCCTCGCGCAACTGCACGGGGTCACCTGCGAAATTGTCCGCATTCGCGCTTCTGGCGACCATTTTCCATCCGCAGCGGCACCCCGCCCCGTGGCAGAGATCAGCGCCGGGATCGGCGGGAAGGGAATTTTCGTCAAAGAGCTGGAAGAAGCGCTCCTCGAAGGCGCGGTGGACCTGGCCGTCCATAGCATGAAGGACGTGCCAACGACTCTCTCTCCGGGGCTGGCTCTATCTGCGATCACCCTGCGCGAGGATCCTCGCGACTGCCTGATTTCCCGCGGGCACACCCTGAAGATGCTTCCGGCCGGAGCGCGCGTGGGGACCAGCAGCCTGCGCCGCCAGGCGCAGCTCCGCCACGTGCGCGCCGATCTCGACGTTGTGGACCTGCGCGGAAATGTGGACACGCGGCTCAAAAAGCTCGAGCACGGCGAATATGACGCCATCGTGCTGGCCATGGCTGGCGTGAACCGCCTGGGCCTTGCGGACAGGATTACCCAGGTGCTGGATGAGGATGTGATGCTTCCCGCAGCGGGGCAGGGCGCGCTCGGAATCGAAACCCGCGAGGGAGATGCCGGTACGACGGAGCGCCTGGCTCCGCTCGACGACGCGGAGACGCGCGCTTGCGTCACTGCCGAGCGCTCGCTGCTGCACGCCCTGCAGGGCGGATGCCAGGTTCCCCTCGGCGTGCTGGGCCGCATGCGCGGCGGCGAACTTCATCTCGATGCCGCGGCCTTTTCCGCGGCCGGCTCCGAATCGGTTCGCGGCAGCGAAAACGGACCTCCGGGCGAGGCCCATAAAATCGGCATCAGCCTGGCCCAGGCCCTCATCGAAGCGGGCGCTGACAAAATCCTGCGTCTCGCAGGGCGCTCCTTTGAGGAGGAGCCATAGGCGGGTTTGCGGCCGTCGTCTCGCCGGCCGGCCGATTGACATGAAGGCTTCCACAAAGCCGCTGACGGGGAAATGTATCGTGCTGACGCGCGCGCCGGAGCAGGCCGGTGAGCTTGCGCGACGGCTCAGTTCCGCTGGCGGCGAGGTGATCTTGCTGCCCGCAGTGGCTTTCGCTCCTCCAGAGGATTGGAGCGCTCTCGACGCGGCGCTGCGCTCACTCGACGGATTCGATGCGATTCTTCTTCTCAGTCAGAATGCTGTACGATATGTTGCCCAGCGCGGCCGCGAGCTGGGAATCCGGCCGGATGCGATCGCATCTTCCCTGCGCCTGATCGCGGTGGTGGGCCCGGCGACGGCAGAGGCGGCGTCCCGGGAGGGACTGCGCGTGGATTACGTGGCGAAGAATCGGACCGGCGAATCGCTCGCACGCGAATTGCGTGAATCGCTGGCCGGCCGCTCGGTGTTCCTGCCGCGCAGCGACCGCGGGGACAGCCGCGTGCCGAACGCTCTGCGCGAAGCCGGCGCGCGGGTAACCGAGGCCATTGCCTATCGCACGATAGCCCCGGAGTCGTTCGATGCGGCGGTTCTGGCCCGCATTCAGAATGCGGCTGTGGACGCGATTGTCTTTGCCAGTCCCTCGGCCTGGAAGAACCTGGCGGATCAGATTGGCGCGGCGGACCTGGCGGGGTTATCCGAGCGCGTTCCCTTCGCCGCCATTGGTCCCACAACGGGACGGGCGCTGCGTGTGGCCGGGGCGCGCGTGGGAATTGAGGCAGGAGATCCGTCTGTAATCGGCGATGCCGGCCTGGCGGATGCGATTGTCGAATATTTCCGGCGCCAGCAGCCGGCCCGGAGGGAGCACGCATGAGTTTTCCGACTCACCGTCTGCGTCGCTTGCGCCGCACGGAAAGAATGCGCGGCTTTGTCCGCGAGACGCGGCTTTCGACGGGCGGATTGATCTACCCGATGTTTGCCTGCCCGGGGAGCGGCGTGCGCACGGAGGTTTCCTCGATGCCGGGCGTGCACCAGCAATCGCCCGACCGCATCGTCGAGGAGTGCCGCGAGGTTGCGGATCTCGGCATCCCGGCGGTGATTCTGTTTGGGCTGCCGATGCACAAGGACGACACCGGCTCCGAGGCGGCGTCGCCGGACGGTGCGGTGCAGCGCTCCATTGCGGCGATTCGCGAGGCCCGTCTCGACCTGCTAATTCTCACGGACGTCTGTCTGTGCGAATACACGAGCCATGGACACTGCGGCGTGGTGCACCAGGGCGAGGTGGCCAACGATCCGAGCATCGCGCTGCTGGCCGCCGTGGCGGTTTCCCATGCGCGCGCCGGAGCGGATGTGGTGGCACCCTCGGACATGATGGACGGGCGCGTGGGCGCCATCCGCCGGGCGCTTGACGAGAGCGGCTTTGCCGATACGGCTATCCTCTCGTACGCGGCGAAATACTGCTCCGCCTTCTACGGCCCGTTTCGTGAGGCGGCGCAGTCCGCTCCGCAGTTCGGCGACCGCCGCAGCTATCAGATGGACCCGGCCAACGCGCGCGAGGCGCTGCGCGAGGTTGCGCTGGATATCGAGGAAGGCGCGGACATCATTATGGTCAAGCCGGCGCTGCCGTATCTCGATATCATTCAGCGCGTGCGCGAACGGTTTGACGTCCCGGTGGCTGCCTACAACGTCAGCGCCGAATACGCCATGGTCAAGGCCGCCGCGCGCAACGGCTGGATTGACGAGCAGCGCATCGTGCTCGAAATCATGACCAGCATCCAGCGCGCCGGTGCGTCCATGGTCCTTACCTATCATGCGAAGGACGTGGCCCGCTGGCTGAAGAGCTGCTAGCGTCCTCGCATTTCTATGGCTATCTCCCGCAAACCTTCCCGAAAAAAGCCGTTGCGGCGCCCCCGCCGGGCGTCCGCCGCGGAAAATGGCCACCGCTCGGCCCGGCTTTTTGCCCGCGCACAGAAAATTCTCGTCGGCGGCGTGAACAGCCCGGTGCGCGCTTTTCGCGCCGTGGGCGGAGCGCCGCTGGTGATTGACCGGGCCCGCGGTTCGCGGCTCTGGGATGTGGACGGCCGCGAATACATCGATTACGTCTGCTCGTGGGGCGCGCTGATTTTGGGCCATGCCGATCCGAAGGTCGTCTCGGCCGTTGCGAACCAGGCCCGGCGCGGCACGAGCTACGGCATGACGTCTCCCCTCGAGATTGATCTCGGCGAGCGCATCGCGTGCGCCATCCCCTCCATTGAGCGCATCCGTTTCGTCAGCTCAGGGACCGAAGCGGCCATGTCCGCAATTCGCGCCGCGCGAGGTTTTACCGGACGCGATTTCATTTTGAAATTCGAGGGCGGCTATCACGGCCATGCGGACAGCTTCCTGGTGGAGGCCGGCTCCGGCCTTGCCACGCTGGGAATATCGGCGAGTCCCGGAGTTCCCGCGGCGCTGGCGCAGTTAACGCTCAACGCGCCGTACAACGATGTTGCAGCCGTCGAGAAGATCTTTGCGCGGCACGCGGGGAAAATTGCCGCTGTCATTGTCGAGCCGGTCGCCGCCAATATGGGAGTTGTGCCGCCCGCCCCCGGCTTCCTCGATTCGCTCCGGCGGATCACCAGCCGCGATGGGGCGCTGCTGATCTTCGATGAGGTCATTACGGGATTTCGGCTGGCTTACGGGGGAGCCCAGGGCATCTTTTCTGTCCGGCCAGACCTGACCGTGCTCGGAAAGATCATTGGTGGAGGGCTGCCTGTGGCGGCCTACGGTGGGCGCCGCGAGATCATGGAGTCCATCGCCCCACTGGGGCCCGTCTATCAGGCCGGAACTCTTTCCGGCAATCCGCTGGCAATGCGCGCCGGCCTGACCACGCTGCCGAGGCTCGAGGCTCCCCGCTTCTATGACGCGCTCGGCGCAAAATCGCTTCGCCTGTCTGAGGGCCTGCGAAAGGCGCTGAGGGATACGGGCATCCCCGGGGAAGTGAACGCCACAGGCTCCCTGCTGACGCTTTTTTTCTCGTCGGGGCCGGTTCGGGACTTTGCGGGCGCGAAAAAGGCAGACACCGCGCGATTCGCTGCGTTCTTCCGTGAGATGCTCCGCCGGGGGATTTTCCTGCCGCCGTCGCAATTTGAGGCGCTATTCATCTCGGCCGCGCACACCGAGGACGACATTGACCGCACTGTTTCCGCCGCTCGCCAAAGCCTGGAATACATCGCCCCCAAAGAGTAGAGGGAAGGGCGAGTTTCTGCCACTTTATGGAATAGGATTGCCACTTTTCCCTGCCTGTTCCATCGATTTCCCTCGTCCGAACGCCTGGATATCCTCGCAGCCTATTGTAAACAAGGGATTTGTTCTGGTGCCTGTACTATGGTACAGGCCGTGCTCATTCATCCATGGCAACAGGGTCCCTGGAGCTTCGCAGAATGCTTGTAGCCGCCACTCTATTCATCCAGCTCCTTTCCGGAGTGCAGGCTCTCCCGGCTGGCGTAATGTCCTCTGCTCCCTCGGCACCTGCTACCCGCACCTTGCCGGACCAGCCCCAGCCGGAGAATGCGCGGGCAAGAAACATCACCTCTGGCGAGACATCGTCGGCGAGCCTCACCCCGGACTCCTACGCCGTGGATTCGCAATCCTCGCAGTCGCTTTCGACGATACGTATTCCGGCATCTCAGGCCCCCAAGGCGGGCCCCATAGTAGCCGCCGAGACGATTCCATCCCGCAGGCGCTGGCTTGCGCTATCGATTCTGCAGCATAGCGCCGCCGCATTTGACGCCTACTCCACAAACGTGGCGGTTTCGCGCGGAGCGACAGAGCAGGACCCTTTCCTGCGCCCCTTCACCGGCTCTCCGGGGATGTATGCCGCCATCGAGGCTGGGCCGCTGGCCTTGGATTTTCTGGCGCGACACATGCAGCGCAGCGAAAGCCCTCTTCTGCGGAAGACGTGGTGGTTGCCACAATCGGCGAGCACTGCGCTATTCCTGTTTTCCGGTGTGCATAACCTCGGCGTCCCTCCTCGTCCGTAGCCCTTCGCGGATTCACGCTTTCCCTTTCCGTCGGGACATGTTATAGACCCCGTGCCGCAAAGATTCTTCGGGCGGCTGAACGCAACCGCTGGGGTGCAATGCAGACCAAGGAATCCGCCACAGACCCTCGCGTCGCCGGCATGCCTGCCGCCGCAAAATCCCCTCTGTACTTTCTAGCGCTTTTGACCATCGTCTATTCCCTGAATTTTCTCGACCGCACGGTGATGAACATCCTGATTGACCCGATCAAGGCGCAATATCACCTTTCCGACACGGTGATGGGTCTGATTGCGGGTTTCGGTTTCACGCTGCTCTATTCGATTCTGGCGGCGCCGGTGGCGCGCTGGGCGGACCGGGGCAACCGGCGCTCCATCATCGCCCTGGGCATGCTGGTCTGGAGCGCGATGACGGCGCTGGCCGGCCTGGCCCGGAATGCGGTCCAGTTCACTCTTTCGCGCGTCGGCGTCAGTATCGGTGAGGCGGCGGGGACGGCGCCTTCGGCCTCGCTGATTTCCGATCTTTATCCAGGCGAACGCCGCGCGACGGCGATGTCCATATTTCAGCTCGGGCCTGTGATCGGCGGATTCCTTGGGATGCTCATCGGCGGCTGGGTGAACCAATACTACGGCTGGCACGACGCATTTCTGGTGGCGGGCATACCGGGCATCTTCGTGGCGCTCGTGCTTCGCTTCACGGTGCGGGAACCGGCGCGCGGCAGCAGCGAACAGCACCGCGTGGATACCCGCCAGCAGGGCGTTGTCGAGACCATCCGTTACATGAGCCGGCAAAAATCCTATGTGCTGATTCTTCTGGGATTTTGCCTGACCACTTACACGCAATTTGGCTTTGGCACCTGGGCTGCCGTTTTCCTGGGCCGCATCCAGCATCTCAACACGGCGCAAATCGGCATCTACGCCGGAACGCTGCGCGGGCTCACCAGTCTGGCCGGAACTCTGGGTGGCGGCTACTGCGCCGATTGGGCCGGGCGCAACGACGTGCGCTGGAAGGTCTATGTTCCGGCAATTGCCTCGATCCTGGCGGGGCCGGGCGTGCTGCTGTTCTGCTTTGCGCGCAGCCTTTCGATGTGCCTGACGGGATTCGCCGTGGTTTCCATGCTGGCTCCGGTGCACGTGGGACCGCTGGTGGGCGTATCTCACTCCACCGTGAAAGTGGGCATGCGCGCGTTTTCCACCTCGCTCATCTATCTGATCGCTGAATTGATTGGCCTTGGCGTAGGCCCCTTTCTGATCGGACTGTTTGACGACCACTATGCCCCGCGCCTCGGCGTGCAGATCATCCGCTACTCGATGTCCACCGCCGGCTTGACCACCATGCTCGGCGGATTGATTTTCATCTTTGCGGCGCGTTATGTGCGCGCGGATAGCGCCCGCGCCATGGCCCGCGAGGGCTGAACGGAATTGCGGCGCACGATCCGCTCGCATCGTGCGCAAACCGCGAAAAAGCCCCGCCGCTCGCTCCGAATTTCAGTACAATCCTCGCCGGAGGCAGCCAAATGATTCTGTTTGCCGGCGGCCCGGAGTTCACCGGGGGAGGATTATGAACTTGCAGTCGTTCAGGGCTTTCATATTGATCTCATTGGCGATGGCTGCGGCAACAGCTCTTGACGCGGCCCCTCGGGGCGGCCAAGCCGCAAGCGTTCCCCAGAACGGACCGGGAGCTGCCTCGCCCTCGTTTTCCACCACCCTGGTGACTCAGATTGCGGACCGCTGTCCCGCGGAGACAAGTCCGTCTCCCGCCAACGCCCCGTCATGGGCCGGATGGTCTCCCGATCCGGACAACTGGCGCTATCAGCCCGCTCACGAGGCGGGGATTTCCGCCGGGGACGTGCCGCATCTCAAGCTCAAGTGGGCTTTTGGAATCCCGAATGTAAAGATGGTCCGCTCGCAACCGGCGATTTATCGCGGGCGTGTATATTTGGGCGCGAATGACGGCACCGTCTATGCCTTGGACGCCGCGACCGGATGC
The DNA here is from genome assembly GCA_021780215.1 of Acidobacteriota bacterium. Lineage (GTDB taxonomy): Bacteria > Acidobacteriota > Terriglobia > Acidiferrales > UBA7541 > Palsa-295. The sequence continues at coordinate 36,034 of JAJXZD010000165.1, read as the reverse complement.
ACATTCTGGGCCACCACGATTCCCAAGCCGGTGCGCTCCGGCATCGCGATAGGAAAGGCGGGCGCGGCGACCGCGGTCTTTTTCGGCGACGCCGGCGGGGGACTGACCGCTCTCAATGCCGCCACGGGGGAGCTTTTGTGGCACGTGCAGCCTGATGCTCATCCTGCCGCCACGATTACGGGCACTCCGTCCTATCTGCGAGGCCGGCTTTACGTGCCCATGTCCTCGGCCGAAGAGCAGTTTCGCAGGCGCCCGACGTATGAATGCTGCACTTTTCGCGGCAACGTGGTGGCCGTTGACGCTGCCACAGGCAAGACAATATGGAAGACGTACATGGCTGCGGATGCACCCTCGCCCCAGGGAAAGACGCCGGACGGGCGCACGATTCTCGGCCCCTCCGGAATGGCCATCTGGTCCTCGCCCACGCTTGATGCAGAGCGGCATCGCGTCTACGTGGGCACGGGAGACAATTATTCCGCACCGCACACGGCCACCAGCGACGCGGTTGTCGCGCTCGATATGACCACCGGCAAGCTGCTCTGGTCCCATCAATTTTCGAAGGAGGACATCTACCGCATCGAGTGCGGCAATCCCCCCGCCGCGAATTGCGCCCCGCCCAGTGTTCCCGAATTCGACCTGGGCGCCTCGCCCATTCTGGTGAAATTGCCGTCGGGGAAGCGCGTTCTCCTGCTTGGGCAGAAGAGTGGGCTGGTCTACGCGGTGGATCCTGACGACGGTGGGCGCCTGCTGTGGCACCAGCGCGCCGGGGCGGGGGGCCTGCTCGGAGGAGTGCAGTGGGGGCCGGCGACGGACGGCAGCCGGTTTTACGTGGCCGTCTCCGATCTTTCCTTCCTGCCGGGAATGCGGGGAATTGATCCCACGAAGGGTGGCGGCATCTCCGCTTACCGAGCAGATACCGGAGCGCTTCTCTGGAAGACGCCGGCTCCCGGCTGCGGAGATCGCCGGCCGTGCAGCCCGGCGCAATCCCAGGCCATCAGCGCGATTCCCGGTGCGGTGTTTTCCGGTTCGCTTGACGGCCACCTCCGCGCCTATGACGAGAGCAGCGGCAAAGTCATCTGGGACTTTGATACGGCGCAGCCGTTTCAGGCGGTCAATGGAGTTCCGGCCAAGGGAGGTTCGCTCGACGTAGGCGGTCCTGTGATTGCTGGCGGCATGATGTTTGTCGTCTCGGGATATCCGGGCTTTGGCGCCATGCCCGGCAACGTGCTGCTGGCGTTTGCCGCCCGGTGATGGTCCGTTTGGGACCAAGAGGCGATGCAGGGTGTCCGCTCCAGCCTATGCGCTTTGCCTCCGCATTTACTGGAGACCGGCGCAGCGATGTCCCGCCCCGTGTTTGGGTTTGTGCTCCGGCGCGGCGCAAAGCATCTGGAAGGAGACCGCCCCTTCAGGTAAGATGCACTATTGAAGGAGAGTGCCTTGACATTGACACAAATTGAGGGTGGAAACGGCCCGGGCAAGACGCTGGTGCGCGTGCGGCCGCGTGGATTTTGCGCCGGTGTGGTGCGCGCTGTAGATATCGTGGATCTCGCGCTGGAGGCTTTTGGCCGGCCGGTGTATGTGCACCACGAGATCGTGCACAACCGGTATGTGGTGGACCAATTGCGGCGGCGCGGAGCCATCTTCGTCGAAGCCATTGCGGAAGTGCCGGTCGGTGCCGTGCTGGTGTTCAGCGCGCACGGCGTTCCTCCGCGCGTCCGTGCCGAAGCCAAGGAGCGAGAACTGCGCGTGATTGATGCCACCTGCCCGCTGGTGACCAAGGTGCATCTCGAAGCGCTCAAGTTCGCCCGCGAAGGGCGGACGCTCATCCTCATCGGGCATCGAGACCATCAGGAAATTGTGGGCACCTCGGGCGAGGCGCCGGACCGGACCGTGGTCGTCGGCAGCGTCGAGGAAGCGGACAAATTGCAAGTGCCGGACCCCTCGCGCTTGGCGTTTCTCACGCAGACCACGCTTTCGCTCTACGATACCCAGGAAATCGTTGCTCGGTTGCGCGAGCGTTTTCCAGAGATCGCCGGGCCTGCATCAGACGACATCTGCTATGCCACGCAGAACCGGCAGGAGGCGGTCGAAGCGCTGAGCCGCGAAGTGGAATTGATCCTGGTTGTCGGCTCGGCCAACAGCTCGAATTCGAACCGCCTGGTGGAAGTGGCCAAGCGGGCCGGCGTCGCGGCCCGGCTGATTGAGGATGCCAACGACGTGGACGCATCGTGGTTCGATGGAGTGCGCCGCTTGGGGCTTACCGCGGGCGCCTCGGCGCCGGAAATTCTGGTCGAGCAGGTGAGCCAGCGGCTTTCGAGCTTCGGATTTACCAACCATCGCGATCTCGAGCTGATTCGAGAAGATGTGCGCTTCGTGATTCCACCAGAGCTGGCCGCCCGCCAGGGAGTCGCCGCAAAGTGAACCCGGCGAGGCGCAGCTCCGGGGAATCCGCCGCAAGGAGCGTGTGAGTGGCGGTCAAGATTGTCCGCCAGCCGGATCAGATTGCCCTTCTGGGCTCGCCCAGCAGTGCGGCCGCAATGTCCGCGGGGCGCGAGAATGCCCCGGCCGCTCTTCGCGCCGCGAGATTGGCGGAACGCCTTCGGCAAGCTGGCTACCAGGTGACCGATCTCGGCGACGATCCGCCGCGGCTGTTTGCACCGGATGAAGAGAATCCCCGCGCCCGCAATATCCAGCGTGTGCTGGCGGCGATCGAATCCCTGAAACCACGCGTCGAGCTGGCCGTGAAGTCCGGAGCGCTGCCGCTGGTTCTCGCCGGCGACTGCTTTCCCGTGCTGGCGATCATCGCGGGGGTGCGCCGGTATTTCCGGCATGCGGCGATGATCTACATGGATCGCGACGCGGACTTGCACACCCCGGCGAATACCACAACCGGCTCCCTCGACGGCATGACGGTCTCGCATGCCACGGGACGCGGCGCGGCCGAAGTGGTTCGCTTTTGGGGCGAGCCGCCCCTGATTCGCGATCCGGACCTGGCGCTGTTTGGCGTGGAGCGTATGGACCCGGCGGAGGAGCAGACGCTCGGGCGGGTGCCGCTTCGCAGCTATTCCGCGGCGCAGATTATGCGGATGGGGACAGCGGCCGCGGCGAAAGAGGCCGTTGAGCGGATCCACGGGAGCAGTGGCGAATTGATTTTGCATTTGGGCGTGGATGTGATCGCCGGTTTTGAGGCGACGGACGATCCGGGCGCAGGCGGATTGTCCGCAGACGCTGTGCGCGAAGCGCTGGCCGTTTTTGCCTCGCAGAAGCATCTTGCGGCGATCAGCGTGGCTGCTTACAACCCTGCGCGCGATGCCGACGGCCGCGGAGCAAAACAGGTGGTGGATCTTCTCGTCGAAATGCTCGAGAAGCGTCGGCGAGCGTTCCCCTCCGCACCCACGTCCGCAACGGCAGGCGCGCCGGAACCCGCTCCGCAGAAAGCCTCGGCGCAAGTCGCAGGGGCTGAGGAAGCCCGGCCTGCCGAAACGCATGAGAATGAAACGGCCTCGAATGAGGAGCACTCAGAAGGCGGACTTGCCGAAACAGCCAGCGATCCCGACGATTCCCATTCCTGATTTCCGCGTGCGCACAAAAGTGTCCAAGGCCAAATCCCAAGCGTCCGATCTCCCGGTCAAGACGATCATCTTCGATGTTGACGGTGTCCTGGTGGATGTGCGCGGCTCGTTTCACCGCACCACGCTTGAGACGGTTCGGTTTTTCACCCGCAAACGCGTCACGCGCCAGGAGTTGCAGCAGTGGAAAAGCCGGTCGGGCTTCAACGACGATTGGAAACTCTCGACTGCCTGGGTGCAATCGCTCGGCGGAAATTACAGCTATGACGAAGTGAAGCGCAAATTTGTGGAGCTGTATTGGGGGCGGAACGGGCGAACGGGCAACGTGGCGCATGAAAAATGGCTCTTAACGCGCGCCGCTCTGCGCCGCCTGGCTCGCCGGTACGAGTTGGCCCTCTTCACAGGACGTGTCCGGCGGGAATTGGACTACACACTGGATCGAAACCGTGTGCGGGAGTTTTTTGGCGGCGTAGTGACTGCCGAGGACGTCTCACGCCCTAAGCCGGACCCAGAGGGGATTTTGAAGATTCTGGCCGGGAGGGATCCGCAGACTGTTGTCTATGTCGGTGACAACATCGACGATGCCATCGCGGCGCGTTCGGCGGAGGTCTCCTTCGTCGGGATAGTCGCAGCCCACGGGCATGCCCAAAGGGAGCGTAGCGCCGCATTAAGGCAACATGGCGCCGCTGTCATCCTCAGCCATGTGCGGGAGATTGAGCCTTGGCTAGAGAGGTTCGATGTCCTGCCCCTTCCTAGAACCTCCGGCCTACAAAAGGGATAGGATCCCTCACTAGTATGATTAGAACGCTCGTACCATTGCCTCATTCTATTGCGTCGTCTACAGTTACAGCTGAACAAGCCATTTTCCATTCGTCATGGCTGAGAATGCCCAAACTCGAGCGATCGCGGCGCGCGCGTTTATCCGCAGCCTGAACATTCTGCTGAAGTTTGCCCGCATGTACGATTTCGGACACCCCCGCACGGCCAAGCAGTACGAAACGGCCTGGAACGAGTTACGCACCGCGCTCGGGTCGGACAACGGAGCGGGCCTCCTCCTCGCGGTTTCCGGAGAGCAGCTCCTTCTAGATGGCACGCCCCTGGAATCCGCTGCTTCGGAAAAAAGCTTTGCGCAGATGCTGTCCGCCGCCGGGATTGCCAGCATTCACTTTTCTCCCAAAGTGACACAGGCCAGCCTGGCCCGTTTTGTGCGCGGATTCCCAACCAATTCCGGATCAAAGCCAGTGCAGTTGGCCGAGCAGCTCAAGGCCGCGCTGCAGGGAGACCCCAATATTCATGTGAATGAAGTCTGCTTCGTGCCGGCGGATTCGTCCGTCGCAAAATCCACAGTCGCCGCGCATATCGCCGCCCGCACCTTGGGAATGAGTTCGGAGCAGACAGACGCCCTCTTGAATGATCCGGAAAAGCTCCTGCAACTGATTGTGGCTGCCGAGGGAATCAAGGGCGCGCAGGGAGCAGGCGGAGGCGCCGGGCCTGGCGGCCCGGGAAGTGGCGGCGGAGGGTACGGAAACGGCGGTCCGGGCATCGGTGGCGCCCCAGGCTCGGGCCCAGGATGGCCCGGCAAAGGCGCAGGTCTATCCGGCGGCGGCTACCCCGGCGGCAGCGTGGGAAGCGGAGGGGGTGCTGGAGGCGGAAGCGGCTATGGCCACGGCGGCCCGGGGACAGAGGCTCGTGGCGGGCGCGGCAATAGCGGCTCCGGAGCGGCCGGGGGCGCACCAGGCGATGGCCCGGTGCCATTCGGTTATTCCGGAGGTGGCTCTGAGTTAGTCGTCGGGAATGCGAGTGCCATGGGAGGCATGCCCGGCGGAGCGGCCGTTGAAGGACCGGTGACGTCAATCCAAGGAGCTCCTGGCTCGGTTGGGAGTGGGCCATCGGGCGGATGGAACATTGTTGGCGGAAGTGGCAACGGAACCCCGGTTGATCCGAGCGCGGGTGGGTTTTGGCTGAAACCAGGGGACGGGCCTGCGGGCGCTTCTATTTCTGGGCAGAGCGGTTCCGTCCTGCAAAGCCCTGCTTCTGGGATCGGGACTGGCAATGGCGTTCATGGAGCGGGACAAGGTGACGGCTCCGGAGTGATGCGTTTGGCGGGCGGCTCAGGCGGAGCAGGGATAACGGGCAATTCCGATCATATAGGTGCGGATGGTCAGCGGATGGAGCCCGAAGGTGCTCCTGGCTCCCGCAGTTGGAGGCTCAGCGGCGGGGCAGGCGATTCGGCAGCGGACCAGACCAGTCGTTGGGCCAAGGCATCTGCCGGAATCCGAAGTGGGCGGACCGCTCGCAGTCCGGGCGGCACGATTGTGGAAACCGGCTTGATGAAGCTTCACGAGGACGAACTGCAGGGGATCTTGCAGGTGCTGGCACAGATTGCGCGGACCAGCGATGCGCGGAAGGAAAAGATAGACCTCAACGCATTTCAGTCCCGGTTGTCCACGCTTCCTCGCCGGGCACGCTTCACTGTGAGCCAGGCGCTCTCCGCGCTTGCCGCGCAAGGCCCGGCGGAAGCCTCCGAGCGGCCCACCTTGCTCAAGCTCGCTGAACACATTGCGGTCCGCTTCGCTCTTGAGAGCTATGAGCGGGGCGACATGAAAGTCAACGCAGTGGGTCAGGTCCTGGATGAGATGAACCAGGAGCTGGATGGATTGCGGAAGGTCCTCGGCGTATACGAAGAGCGGATGACCCGCGCGGGCATTCCGGTTCAGTCGCACCTCGAGATGCTGGCGAAGGAATTCTGGTCGCAAGTGCCGGAGGAAAAGAAAAAGTCCGTACTCGAGTCTTCCGACGCTTGGTGCGTTCCTCCGGCCAAGGCGCGCGAATATATCGAGGGACTTCTCTCTCGCGATGAAAAGGCCGCAGTTGAGAACATCCTGCGCAACTACGCCGCCGGCATCAAATCCGAGAAGGCCGACGCCCGGCGCCAGACGGCTCTGGGATTGGCGGAGCTTGCCGGGCTCTACATGAAGACGGACGAAAAACTCCTCATCGAGACCATCCGGGAAACAGGCTTGCTGCTGGCAGAGGAGAAAAATCCCGAACTGCAGAGCCTGCTGGGAGCGGCGCTGGTCCGCCTGTCCCAGGAGGCGGCCCGGAACCGCTCGTACGCGGCGATACAGCGTTCCGTCGAAATGGTTGACTACGTCGAGGCGGAGCGGCCGGGGGCCGGCGAGAGCCTGCGGCCGCGAATTGCCGTCGAGGACCGACTGCCGGAATTCATCGAAGAATCGCTGCGCTCCGGAGAAGTCCCCAAGGGATTGCAGGATCTGCTGCGCCGGATTCCGAAGGCTTCCGCCGGACAGATTGCGACGCGGTTTTCGCGAGCCGGAATCCGCCAGGATGCGGAACTCCTGGTCTCCATGATGCATTCGCTCGGGCCCGAGGGGCTCGAGCATTTGCAGCGTCAGTTCGAGCGGGGCAGTTTGAATGAGGCGGTGGATGTGGTGGGCATTCTGGCGCGTCTCGACGCGGAGAATCTGGAGCGGATGCTTCCGGAAAAGATGCGCGAATGGAGGTGGACCGCGCACGACCGCGTGGTGCGGCAGATCGCCGCCTGCGGTGTCCCTGAGCGGGGACGGCTGCTCTTGGCCGTGTTCGACACGCTCGAGGCCACGATTCGTCCTCTGGCCATTGATGAGATCGGCATGGCGGGAGAAAAATCGGCGGACATGCGCCTGTTGCGCATCGCCGAAGGAGATATCCCGCGCGGCTCCTCGGAATATCTGCGGCTGAAGGCCATCGAGGCGCTCGGGCGGTTGCGGACCGCGGGCGGGGAGGCGATCCTTCGGAAAGTTGCCTCGGCGCGAAAGGCTTGGCGCTGGGCGCACGTCGTTGAGCTGCGCCTGGTGGCGACGCAGGCGCTTCGCCGAATAGATCCCGAGTGGGCCAACAGCTTTATTCCGAACAGCGGATTGAACATCGCAGAACTTTCGATGGATATTCTCGAGAGCGACCAGAACACCGCGTGCCTTCGCCAGCGGCGCTATCCGCGGCTTCGGCTGGAGCGGCCGGTCGATGCCGCGACCAGCAATCTCAAGGAGAACCGCCGCCTGCAGATTCCGGAGATGGCCCTCGGCGGCGGAGTGGCTCTAAGCCATCAGAGCCTGCATCCGGGCAGTTTGGTTGAATTACGAATCAGCGGCACCACCAGTGACATCAAGGCGCAGACCGTAGTCCGCGACGCGAACGCGCAGGCCCGCATCTTCGAGGTAGTCGAGATAGACCTCGAGGCCCGCTCCAGACTACGCAAGCTGCTCGTTCAGATGGGGAATTTGCTCCGGGAATCCAGTCCGCTCGAACGCAGCCGCCGCAGCGTGCGCTCTTTTCTGGCTGCGAGCTAGCCTCGCCCGACACTTGCCGTGCGCCCGCCGGATTTGCAGGGCGCAGGGCATGCCAAGGAAGAGACACCATATCAAAAAGGGACCTTGTAGCGTTGAGGCTCGCGGTTGGGAGGTCCGGCGAGTGTGGAGGCCTGTCCGGGGCTGGTGAAATTGACTTTGTCCGCCTCCAAGTACAAGGGGTGGTCCAGAACCGCGTCGAGCGTGGTTCCTCGTGGAAGCTCTGCATCCGGACCACGGGAGAGCAGAACTCCGGCGAGGCCTGCCGCCGCTCCGGCAACTGCGCCGATTGACGCGCCCTTGCCGATGTTGCCGGAGGCCGCCCCGACGCCCGCTCCCACACCTGTCCCGGCCGCTGTGGTGCTGACCACCATGCCGATGTCAGAGGTCTTGTCACTATCGCCGACAATTTTCCCCTCGTTGTTCACCGTTTCTCCGCCGCCGGTTCCAGCCTCGCCGCCGGGTACGGCGTTCAGACGGACCATATAGGCATTGGGCAGGATCATCGTGGTCAGCTTAATCATCAACTGCCCGCGTCCCTTGACCCGCCCGGGGCGCTTTGCCTGCGTGACCTCGCCGCTGACATAGGATCCAACGGGGATCACGACGCGCCCGCCGATCATCACCGGAAAGAGCGTCTCAAAATAGACGGGGTCCCCGGGGCGCGCGCTCTTGGTGGAGATCGCGTTGTGCAACACGAGCGGAATGTGAGTGCCGGTTGGAATTTCGATGGTCTTGACCGCGGCTGCGGGGGCCGGTTTTGCGGGAGTTGGCGACGATTCGGGGTTCGCCGGAGCTGGTTGCTGTCCCCGCGCGGCGGTTGCCAATCCCAGAGCCGCGATCAGCAGGATGTGGGTAACGAAGGGGTAGAGCCAACGGCTCTTCATGGGTAACCCTCGGCCATCCTCGTTCGAGATGCTCCCAGCGTAGCCATGGATGTCCAAGGGTAATCCCGCTGGGCTGTCATAGCCAGAGCTTATTCCGCAAGTATGATGGAGAGCAACGGGCAGAATCGAGCGCGCGATGCACGGGGTGACTGCTGCGGGGAACAATGCAGAAGGAGAGATTGCACAACAGGACACGCGCGGTCCCGGCGCTTCCTTGCTTCCCGTATACTGAGACTTCGGCCAGTGCGGGGTTCGTCGACCATGTCATTTCAATTGCGGAGATCGCTGCGCGGCAAGACCCTCCTGATCGTTCTGGTGGCCCTTACGGGACTGGTCGCCGGGCTCTATGGGTTGTCCCGCGCGGCATTGCTGCGGGGTTTCTCAGGCCTCGAGAGCGATTTCGCGCGCCAGAATTTGGAGCAGGCCTCGAGCGGCCTTGCCAACGAAATAGACACCCTCCGGCGCACTGCGGATCAATTCGCCGAACTGGATCAGACCCGGGAAGGCATCAGATCCAGCGTACACGGGAAATTGGCCGTGGAATTTTCTGACTCGACGCTGGCGCACCTTCGCTTGACCGTTGTCGGCGTCCTGGACGGCGCGGGACGCGTGCTTTTTTGGAAGGATGCGAGTAGAACAGGCGCGAATCCGCTCCTGGCCCAGCAGGGGCGCAACCTCCTTCCCATCTCTCTCCTGGCCGCACATTCCGGGCAAATGCATGATCGTGGCGGAATTGTAAAGACGCCCGCGGGACTGATGTTGGTGGATGCCAGTCCCATCACTGCCAGAGGCGCGAAGAAGGGTATTGCGGGCACTCTCATCCTGGGTCGCGCGATCGATGCGGGCGAAATGACCCACCTTGCTGAGATTACCCACCTGCCAGTCGAAATCGAACTCAATGGCCCCTCGACCAACGACCCAGATTTTCAGCGCGCCGCGAGCACGATCGCCAGCGGCAAGTCCGTGCTGCTGCTCCAGGATGGGGAGAATTCGCTCGCCGCGTATCAGGCGCTCGAAGACATTTCCGGGAACCCGGTGGCTCTGATGCGAGTTCTTTTGCCGCGAAAGATTTACCAACAGGGCCAGACCATCGTGGTGCAGTTTCTGCTGCTCCTGCTGGCGGCGGGATTTCTGTTCGGCGCAGCCATGTTGTTTCTGCTCGAGCATTTCGTGATTTCACGCGCGGCGGGACTGAGCGAGCGCATTACGGAAATCGGCAGCACTGGAAACATGGCCGCCCGCCTGCAAGTATCCGGCAAGGATGAACTCTCGCATCTGGGAACCGCTATCAACCGCATGCTGGATGACCTGGAACGCAGCCAGATCGAGCGGGATGAGGAACGCGCGCGGGTGGCCATCATGGTGGAGAGGATGCCGGCTGTGCTCTGGACCGCGGATACGCATCTGCAAGTCGCCTCCGCGATGGGCGCGGGTCTGGTAGCCGTCGGACTATCGGCGCGCGAGGCGGCGGGCATGTCCCTCGCGGACTTTTTCCGCACGAGCGATCCGAAGTTTCCCGCGATCACGGCCCACCGAAAAGCGCTGGCGGGAGAATCGGTCGCCTTCGAGACGGCCTGGGATGCTCGGCGGTTCGAGGCGCACGTTCAACCTCTGCGCGAAGCGGATGGATCGCTTCACGGAGTGGTCGGCGTGGCGCTGGACATCACAGAGCGTGAGCGACTGGTGGACCAGTTGCGCCAATCGCAGAAGATGCAGGCGGTGGGCGAATTGGCTGGAGGAGTAGCGCACGATTTTAACAATCTCCTGATGGTTGTGAAGGGGCACGCGCAGCTATTGGCCGACCGTCTGGCGGATTCTCCCTCCTTGCGGCACAACATCGAGCAGGTCGAAAAGGCGGCCGACCGCGCCGCGTCGCTCACCCGCCAGTTGCTCGCCTTCAGCCGCAAACAGGTGCTGCAGCCGCGCGTTCTGGACATGAACGATGTGGTCGGCGGAATGATCAAAATGTTTTCGCGCGTGATCGGCGAGAATATCGAGATGGCCTTTCTTCCCGGCGGGAGCCTGGGACGCGTGAAGGCCGACCCGGGGCAAATCGAACAGGTGCTGCTGAATCTGGTGGTGAATGCGCGCGATGCCATGCCCCAAGGGGGCCGGCTGACGATCGAAACCGGCAACGCCGATTTGGATGGCGGCTACGCCATGCGCCACGCAAGCGCCGAGCCGGGGTCCTACGTCATGCTGACGGTCACCGATACCGGCTGCGGAATGAATCCGGAGACGCAAGAGCGCATCTTCGAGCCATTCTTCACCACCAAGGGGCCCGGAAAGGGAACGGGACTCGGCCTGGCGACGGTTTACGGAGTTGTCAAGCAGAGCGGCGGCTACATCTGGGTCTACAGCGAAGTGGGACGTGGCACCACCTTTAAAATTTACCTGCCGAGAGTCATGGAAGAAGCGGACCGCCCCGTGGAGGACCCGAAAGAGAAGGGCGCCGAGCGGGGAATGGAGACCATCCTGTTTGTGGAGGATGAGCAGAGCGTGCGCCAGTTGGTTGCGGAGTACCTGCGCGGGACGGGCTACCAGGTGATCGAAGCGTCCGATGCCGAGCAGGCCCTCGAATTCGTCGGCGCCCACCGCGGAACGATCGACATCCTGATCACCGACGTTGTGATGCCGCGTCTAAGCGGGCCGGAGTTGGCCACGCAGCTCGGTGCCAAGAGGCCCGGCATGAAGGTGTTGTACGTTTCTGGCTACACCGACGACACCGTATTCCGGCACGGTGTACTTGAGGGTGGTGTGGCCTTTCTGCAAAAGCCATTCAACCTGAAATCGCTCGGCCAGAAAATCCGCGAAGTCCTCGGCGGCCAGCCGGGGGGCGCTGCCCCGCAAGAGGCCGCCAAGAGGTCATAGCGCTGCCACGGCGCCCGGGCCGGCAGGGTCCTTCCGAGATTGAATCGCGGCTAAATCAGAAACACAGTCTGGCCGGTCAGTTCAAAACGTTTGCGGCAACGAATGTTCCGGCAGGCCACCATGTTGTCAATGCGGACCATGTACGAGCGGGCCTTCGCGAACTGCTTCTTGTCCTCTTCATTTGCGCCGGAAGGTGGCGCGGCCTTCTTGGTGCGCACCATCCAGCGCACAGGGTAGGTATTCTCCTGCCGGCAGTGAGGGCAAAGCAGAGGGATCTGCTTGGTTTCCTCTTTTTCGTCGTAGAACCGCTTCTCGTCCATGGGCATCCGTTCGTGAAGATGAGATTGAAAACTCGGCCGCGGTGCGCCTTCGTTCAGGAGTTGGCCTAGACAAGGGGGCTGCGCAGGTGCAGCTCATCCAGACTGGCAATGCGCATACCTGCATCCCGCCATCTCGGGAGCCAGTATCGCACCGCTTCAAGCGTATGACGGCGGTCTCCTCGAAGCGTCCGGTGATCTCCATCGTGCAAGAGGACGATATCGCCTCCGCGCGCGTGCCGCAAGCGTTGAATCACCGGGGCCGCGGGCTGCGGCTTCCAATCCCGCGCCCAGGCGGACCACATCACGACGGGCGCTCCTCCCTGCCGGCGGACCGCGCCGGGCAACTGCGGCCCGCGAAATCCGAAAGGCGGGCGCATCCAGCGAGGCCGAAAGCCCGCCGCAGCCTCGATCGCCTCGTTGCAGCGGAGGAGTTCGGCATCGATGCGCCGCGGAGAGAGCAGCGCCAGGGGCGGATGAGTCTCCGTGTGGTTTCCAATAGCATGGCCCCGCGCGGCAATCTCCCCGGCCAGCTCCGGAAAGGCGCGCACGTGCCGCCCGATGAGGAAAAACGTCGCGCGGGTCCGATGTTCATCGAGCAGATCGAGGAGTGCGGGAGTCACGGCTGGATTTGGGCCGTCATCGAAGGTAAGAGCGATCGCCGTGGAGTCTCCTGTGTGGCGGAGCGTCGGCCCGAAGAGCTGGGATGACGGCGCGACCGCGCCCCAGCAGAAAACTCCCGCAGCGGCGCAGGCAGCGCCGGCACCGAGCAGCGCGGGCAGATTCGGCATGACGAAGAAATTTTCGCACGCGCCGGGCCACTGCGCCAGCAAAAGCCTCTATGACCGTAATTGCGCGTCGGGCCGGGGATTTTCGGGAAAGCATCTGCTACCATGGCCGCGGTTTCGGCGAGGCAATGATGTTACCTTCACCCGCGCGAAGAGGGATTCCCGCCTGGATTCGCTGGGGCGCTTTGGTGTGGCTGTCTTTTTGGCTGGCGGTCTACTGGCGCGTATACGGGCCTGAGAATTTCCTCCACCTTTGCGATATCGCCGTGATTCTAGCCTGCGTCGGGCTGTGGCTCGAAAGCCCGCTGTTGCTCTCAAGCCAGGCGGTCGGCTCTGTGATCGTGGACGCGGTCTGGGGGCTCGACGTGGTCTGGCGGCTGTTCCTCGGCCGCCATCTTCTGGGCGGGACGGAATACGTATTCGATCCACGCTACCCGCTTTGGGTTCGGCTCCTCACTTTTTTTCACGTCGTAACGCCCCCGCTCCTGCTTTGGGCAGTCCATCGCGTGGGATACGACCGCCGGGCCTGGGCGCTGCAATCGGTGATTGCCGGCGGAGCACTGGTGGCTTCCCGCTTCACTTCACCCGCAGAGAATCTCAATTTTGCGTTTCGTGCCCCGTTCTTTCACCGCGCCTGGGGGCCAGCGCCTGCGCACCTGGCGGTCAGTCTGCTTTTTACCATGGCGGTGATGTATCTGCCGGTCCACCTAGTCCTACAAAGGCTCTTTGGCCCGCCGAAGCCTACGGCTCCATAATGGCCGAAGGGAGCAGCCAAGCCAGGTCGGGAATCCTGGCAGTGGCAGAAGCCGAGGCCCCGCGAAAAGGGTCAAGCTGTTTCAGGGGGAGCGTCGCCCACGGGCGCAGGAGGCACGGGCCGCTGGGAAGGGCGCACCGGGAGGTAGATGTGGAACGAAGTGCCGACGCCCGTCTCGCTCTCCACCGCGATTCGCCCGCCGTGGTCGCTCACCACCGACTGAACGACGGCGAGGCCGAGTCCCGGGGCGTTCTGCTTGGTCGTGTGGTACGGAGTGAAAAAGCGCTTGCATTCCTCTGGAGTCAAGCCAATTCCCGTGTCGGAAATTTCCAGATGCACCTCGTCATTTTCGGGAGACGTGCGCAGCATGAGAACACCACCAGAGGGCATCGCGTCCATCGCACTTAAAATCAGGTTTTCAATAGTCCGCTGCAACAGGCCGTTGTCGGCCTGTATCGAAGGCAAACCATCGGCCAGGTGAAACTCCGGGGTAATGGGCGGGCGCCCGACGGCTCCGAATTGGGACTCGAATTGCTTTACGACGGCACGCACAGCTTCATTCAGATTCACGGCGGCAAGTTCCGGACGGGGCAAGCTGGCGAAATCGCTAAAACGTCCGGTGATTTGCCTCAGATTTTCAATCTCCGCGCGGAGCGCGGGGCTGGCTTCACGACAGGCTTTGGCGAACTCTTCTGGCCCACGTTCTCTGGCCGAGTGGATGGTTTCCGCGGCGGCTTGCAGAGAGGATAGGGGGGCTTCCAGTTCCCGGGCGAGGCGGAGGGCAAGTTCCCGCCACGCGGCGACCCGTTCGGACTGCGATAGGCGTTCCCGTTCTTCGCCCAGGCGCCGTGCCATATCATTGAACGCGTCGGTGATCTCTGCCAGCTCACCGCGGCCGGAAGTGGCCATGGGCACGCTCCGACCTCCCCGGGAAATCTCGCGCACCGCCTCGGCCAGATTGTCTGCCGGACGCGTGATGCGCGCCGACCCCCACCAGCTCAGCAACAAGGCGACGAGCAGGCCGAGCGCGGCACCGGCAGCCGCGAGCGCGCGCAGGCGATGGTCCATCACGGCAGCTTCCTGCTGCGAACTTCCGATGAGCAGTACGCCGAGAAGCTCCTTCTCCCGCCCGAGCAGCGGGACAGCTTGAAACTTCTCAGAGCCTGTCTCCCCGGAGGCCGCCGAGAGTTCGAACGAGCGCGCGGAAGGGTGCTTCTGTTCCTCGGCGATAAAGGAAGCAAAGCGGTCGCTTTCCACAACCGGGCCGGATTGGTCGAGCAGTTCCATGGCGTGGAAGCCGGGTTCAAGATTGCGATAGAGGAGCGCTCGCAGCCCCGGCGGAACAACGAGCGAGGCGAGAAAATTCCTTCCCACCCGTTCGCCTCCCAGAACGAACAGGTCCTTGTCGCCAACACGAACGCGCGACACAGCGACGAGTCCCAGCGCGCTGCCGTCCTGCGTATCCACATTCGTCAGAAACGATCCCAGGGAGGCCCAATCCTGTGACTGGATGAGCCAGTCGATTTTATAGCCAGTGCGGGCGGGATATTCGGCTGAGGAAATCACCGATCCTTCGCTGCTGACGAAATCGAGGAAATCGAGGCGATGGGACTTGGAAACTCCGCTCGCATCGTTGCTGTAGACGGAGACATCGGCCTGCGGGCGGCTCAGGGCGATGGCCATCCGCACGGTGGCTTCGTCGTCGGCGACCATTTGGACACGGCGGGCGACGTCCAGACGGCGCTGTTCGAATTCACGCTGGAATTGCGCGGCCAGTGCGGCGGAGTGCTGCGCATAGAGCTCGGAAAAGGCGTGCCGCGTGACGAGGGCCACGCCTTCCACCAGCAGTCCGCCGGCGACCACAAACGCCAGGATAAAGATCCAGAAGAGCCTGCTTCGGAACGTCACGGGCCATCCTTTTCCGCCGCGGCGCCGATGGGGCGGTCAAGCCACACATCAGCGAAGGGCCAATACGCACCCTCGGAAGACGCCTGCCAATCCCGCACTCGCTCTCCGAGGCCATAGATATGGGGCAGCCAGGCCAAGGGAACAACGTGGCTGCCGGCAAGAGCGGCGTTCTCCGCTGCCCAAATCTGCCGGGGAGTTGCCGCATCAGGCAGGGGCCTGGCAGTAAGCCCCGATAGCGGCCCGAGGGCCGCTACCAAGCCTGCCAGCGCCTCACCCGGATGAGGCGAGTGCATGGGGAGAACAATCAGGCGCGCATCCAGGTTCGCCGGTGGTCCGGCCGACATCGGCGCGATTGTGATTGCGAGCCCTGCCTTTGCCGCATCCGCGGCAATTTGCCCGGCAACGCTCTGTTGCAGCGAATCACCGGCATCGTATCCCAGGGCAACGGCGGGAGAGCCTCCTACTTGCTGAACGAGGGCCTTCGCGGCCGCGGGATTCGCAACCGGGGAAAAGAGAAAGGCGGTTCCGCTCGACCACTGCGGCAGCAACCCCCCGGCGGGTTCGCCCTCGCGCTGCAAAATGAGATCCACGATGGCCTGGCGATCTGTCGATTGGGCCAGCGCCTCGCGCACGCGCGCATCCTGTGCCGCGGGGCGGCCGGCAAGAAACACCAGGGCAAGCAATTGGTCCGGGCGCGTCTGGCTGATGCGAACATCGAGAGCCAGCGCGCGGCGTGCGTCCTCGGCCGGGATCTCCGCAAAATCGGCCCGGCCGGCCAGCATGTCCTGCAAGCGATCCTCAGTAGCGCGTCCCATCTGAATTTCGATTGCGTCTACGTACGGGCGGCCGCTCGCATAGTCCGCATTGGCCGCCAGAGCCAGCCGCTTTCCCGGCTCCCACGCCGCAACGCGAAAAGGTCCGGAACCAGCAGCGCCAGTGAACGAGCCGCCCGGCGCGCGGGTTTCGTAAAGAAGGGAATCAATTTCCTGCCTGGCGGCGGCTTCGGCGGGGGAAAGGGCCGCGGCGGCGGGGTCCAATGAATTCACCACCGCACCGATCTCAACGCGCAGGGTTCCTCCATAGCGCGGGCGCCGCGCCGTTTCGACACGGGCGGCCAGCGACAGCCACAGGCTAGCGGCCGCAAGAAGAGGTAATAATCGAGGCTTCATACATTCCCGTCTTTAGATTTCGCGACACGGCGCGAGCCGATTGCCCATCGTCCGCAGACCAGAGAGTAAGTATCGGTCCGGGAAATTCCAGCGGCGCACCCACGGGCGCGCCTTGGCCATCGGCTATTTCAAAGAGCTGGATTTGATCCGCCTGCGTCCAATCGCCCGTCCCGGTGACCAACACCTGCCATGCGGGATGGCAGACGGATGCCAGTGAGGCAATGTCGCTGCCCCATCCCGATAGGATCGCTACCGGTTGAGCGGAGCCCGTGAAGAGCTGCGCCCTCCCGTCCAGCCCGGCTACAATCGGCCGCGAGAGGCCGAGGCTGCTCATTTGTGACGGAGGAGAAGCAGCCGAATAAAAAGCTGGAAACCGTGCGGTGAGGCTGCCGGAGACGGTCACAGCTCCGGAGAAATAGTTGTGAGACGGATCGAACGTCCAGCTTTCCGCGCCCATCGGCCATTGCTGCCCCGCATTGGGCGTGCAATCCAGAGAAAAGCCGGGGTTCCAGAATCCGTCGCAGCGGACGGCGGCAATCCAGGCGGTAACGTGCGCGGCGCTTTGGAGCTGCAGCTTCCCGCGAGGATCGCGGCTGGTGAAAACGCGGGAAAAGGAGTGCGCTGTGGTGAGCACTTCGGAATCGCCGCTGAATTCGTAGGCGACCAGGCGGTCGGGCTCGAGAATGTACCAGAGCGTGCGATTCTCGTCGGAAACCGCCGTGGCGAAATCCACGATCGGGCGTGACTGTTGCCAGACAATCTGCCTGTGCAATACCGGCCCGGAGGCCGCCGGCGAGGGAACCGGCGTGGACTGCTCGACAGCCGCGATGGCCACCTGCGCGCTGCCGCCCAATTGGGTCTGTGCGACCAGCAGATAGCCCTGCAGATTCTCTGAAATCGTGACCTGCACAGGGGTGCCTGCGGTGGCGGGGGCTAACGACGAGTCCGTCGCTGACGGCAAGGGCGAACTTATGCGGTCGCCCTGAATCTGGATTTGCGCCTCGAGCTCCCGGCGCAAGATTGCGGGGTCCACGGGAGAGTGTGCGGTCCAATCGTGCACTTGGAGCGACAACGTGAGACCGGGGGGCGCGCCAGCTGCAATCTGCTGTGCCAATTCGTGGACCGCGTCGCGCCAGGGTTGAGGCATTTGAACGGGCGATTGCGCGGGAGCCGGGCCTGCGGCTGCACCGCAGAGAAGAGCCAGAGTGACGCGCGATACGCAGCGGAAGATTCGGCGGGGCAGCCGCATCAGTTTGCGCCCAGAGTAAAGAGCGTTCGCGGCAGATGATAGCACAGTCCGGAAAATGCCCCGGCGCGCATCACAAGGGCTGTTTCCATGCGCTCAAGCTTGCCCCGGCGCTCTCTGGCCGGCGCGGACGCCGGGAAGACGCCCATCCGGCGGGAAGCTCTGTTAGAATCCGCCCGGAGACGCCAATGAACCAATCCGCGCACAGCTCGGGAATTCGCTTGGGGAGAATTTTTGGTATTCCCATTTATCTCCACACCAGCTGGTTTATTATTTTCGCCCTTATCACGCTATCCCTGCGGATGCAGTTTGCTTTGCAGCACCCGCGCTGGACGCCGGCGCAGCACTGGGCGCTCGGAATCATCACCAGCCTTGTTTTCTTCGCTTCGGTGCTATTTCACGAGATGTGCCACAGCGTGGTGGCGCTCCACTACCGCCTGCCGGTGAAATCCATCACCCTTTTCGTCTTCGGGGGCGTTTCGCAGATCGAGCGGGAGCCTCCCAACGCCCGACAGGAATTTACCATCGCGATTGCGGGGCCGCTCTCGAGCCTGTTCCTGGCGGGCTGCTTCTGGCTGGTGGCGCATTTCGTTCATGGCAGCGAGATGGTGGCCGCCGTGGCGGGCTGGCTGTGGGAGATCAATCTGGTCCTGGCGATCTTCAACCTGGTGCCCGGATTCCCTCTCGACGGGGGGCGCGTGTTGCGCGGGATCGCCTGGGCGATGACGGGGAGCTTCACGCGCGCGTCGGTGATCGCGTCGACCTCCGGGCGTGTGTTCGCTTATCTGATGATCTTTGTCGGGATTTATCAGGCTTTGAGCGGAAACTTCATCGGTGGGTTGTGGCTGGCGTTCATCGGATGGTTTCTGCTGGAAGCGGCGCGGGAAAGCTACGCGCAGGTGGCCATCCGCAGTTCGCTCACGGGGCTCCGCACCAGCGACATCATGTCCCGCGAGATCCCCACGATTCCCGGAAGCACTTCCATCGAGGAGTATGTCCACGAAGTGCTGCGCACCGGCCAGCGGTCGCACATTGTGGCGGGGGCGGAGCATCCCTCCGGGCTGATCACGCTGCGGTCAGCGCGCCACGCCCCGCGGGAGGAGTGGCCGAATACTTCGGTGCAAGCGGTCATGGTTCCCATGGACCAGGTGCTGCACACTTCGCCGGAGGAGGCCGCGCTGCAGGTCCTCGAGCGCATGCAGAAGGCGGACATCAACCAGATGCCGGTGGTTTCCGAGGGCCGCATCGTCGGGATGGTCTCGCGCGAAGCCATCCTGCGGGTTCTTCAGACGCGCATGCAGGCCGGGCACCTCGCCGAGTCCTGACCGCCGGCGTGGGGCGATGACGTGCTCGCCGGCCGTTTGGGCAACTGCCGGAGTCCGCGTATACTAATCCATACGTTTTTGGGGGAAGTATGGCAACCACCAGCACGGATTTCGTGGCGTTCAAGAAGGCGATGAAGGCTGCCTGGATGACCGGCGACTTCGGCCGTATTGCCAGCGCCAATGAGAACCGCGGCCAGGAGTTTATAGACCGCCTCAGGCTTGCGCCGGGCACACGAGTGCTCGACGTGGCGTGCGGGACCGGGAATCAGTCCCTGCCGGCGGCGCGGGCCGGAGCGGACGTGACCGGCCTGGACATCGCCACCAATCTCCTCGCGCAAGCCCGCGAGCGGGCCGAAAAGGAGGGGTTGAAAATCCGCTTCGTCGAGGGAGACGCGGAGGAATTGCCGTTCAGCGTGGCCGAGTTCGATGTGGTCCTGTCGATGTTCGGAGCGATGTTTGCGCCGCGTCCCGAGCGCGTGGCGGCGGAATTTCTGCGCGTGTGCAAACCGAGCGGGATGATTGCCATGGCGAACTGGTCGCCCGGTGGGTTCACGGCGGAGATGTTCAGAATCAACAGCAAGTATGCCCCTGCGCCGCCGGACGTGCCCGCTCCGGTCCTCTGGGGCGACGAATCCGTCGCCCGGAAGCGATTTGCCTCAGCTGCGCGCGTCGAAACCGCGAGGCGCGACGTGGTTTTCGACTTTCCGTTCGGTCCGGCTGAGGTTGTCGAGATGTTCCGCACGTATTTCGGTCCCACACGCACGGCACTTTCAAAGCTGGACCCCGCGGCGCAGAAGGCCATGCTGGAGGATCTGACCCGCCATTGGGCCAGCCGTAACGAAGGGGACGCGAGCCACACCATCGTGCGGAGCGAATATCTCGAGGTGCGGGCGTATCCGCGCTGATGGGAAAAGCCTTGCAGAGGATTTCGCGAGCCATGCCGCACGCTGCACAGGGGACGACGGTCTTGCCCGAGCCGGGGAAGCGTGCTACCTTCGGCCACGTCCGCGGCGATCGGCGTTGAATCATCCTGCTATGTCCTCATCCGGTTCCAACGTGCCGCATCCTCCCGATAACTCGCGCGCGCCGGTTTTCTGGCGCGTGGAAGGCAGCCTGCTGAATCTGACCGCAGTGCGGCCGGTGGGTTTTTTCGCCTGGAATGCGCAGAGCTTTCTCGAGCGGTGGACGCGCCGCGGGGGCATGGGCCTGCTAGCAATGGCCCGCCCGCTGCTCTATATCGTGGGTCGCGTGGCCGCCACCCGCGTGCTCCACACCGTCCTGCGCGGGGTGAGCCGGGACCGCCTGGACCTGCTGGGCGAGGAGTTCTTTGAATATCATCTCAAGGGGCGCCTGAAGCCGCGCGGCGTGGAAAAGCTCCGCGAGGCACTGGCCGCTGGCGCGGACATCGTGCTGGTCAGCCAGGGGCTCGACCACATCATGCGCCCCCTGGCGAAATACCTCGGCGCGCACCGGATTGTCTCCAACCGGCTCGACTTTCGCGACGGTCTTGCCACCGGCCGATTGCTGGATCCCGTAATTCGTCCCCGCGGCCCGCTGGGCCGCCTCCGTGGGAACCGTCCCGACGGGAGGGTGACACGAGAGCAACTGCTCCGCGATCTTGGCTTCGCCGGGCGCCCGGAAACCCTCGACGGTGCAATTCGCCCGGCGGAGCGGCCGGCGGCAAAGGTCTCCGTTCCCGTTGTGTTTTCCGGCAGTCCGGCAAAGCCAGTACCGCTTTCGGTGCGGGAGTCGCTGCGCGGAAAGCAGATATTGCTGATCGGAGGCACCGGATTTATAGGCAAAGTATGGCTGGCCTCGCTATTGAGCGAGCTGCCGGAGATTGGGCGCTTCTATCTGCTGATTCGCGGACGGCGCTCGGCAACTGCCCGCGAGCGCTTCGACCGGATGATCGAAGAATCGCCGGTGTTCGATGCGCTGGCGGCCCGGCACGGAGACGGGCTCGGCAATTTCCTGCGCGACCGCGTGGAAGTCCTTTCCGGAGACGTGAGCCAGCCGAACCTGGGACTGCCCGAGGAGGTGGCCTCGCGAATTGCGGGTTCGCTGGATCTGGTTGTCAATAGCGGAGGGTTGACCGACTTCAACCCGGATCTTCGCGACGCGCTGGCCATGAACGTGCGCTCGACCGCGTATCTGCTCGATTTTCTCGGCCGGTGCCGGCGAGCCGCGCTGCTGCATCTTTCCACCTGCTATGCCATCGGGCAGCGCGACGGACGCATTCTGGAGGAGCTACCGCGGAATTATTCGCCCCGCGGAGGCCCGAATTTTGTGGCGACAAGAGAATGGCAATCGCTCGAGGCGCTGGTCCGGGAGACCGAGGCGCGCGCGGACTCCGCGGAAGTCGCCGAGGAGATACGCCAGGAAGCCATCGGCAAAGAGCATGCCGCGAAGGACTTACACGGAGCAGCACTCGAGAATCAGATCCGCAAGAGCCGCGTCCGCTGGCTGCGCCGCACGCTGACCGATAGCGGCAGGCGCCGCGCCAATGAGCTCGGCTGGCCCAACACCTATACGTTCACCAAAAGCCTGTCCGAATCGCTCATTCGCGATTATCTGGACGCCACGCCGGGCGCCGCGATTGCCGTTGTGCGTCCATCCATCGTCGAATCATCGGTCGCGCACCCGTTTCTTGGCTGGAACGAGGGGGTCAACACCTCCGCATCGCTCTCCTATCTGTTGGGGACATTCTTCCGGCAGCTTCCGACCAACGCGAGCAAGTGCCTGGACCTGATTCCCGTGGACCTGGTCTCCCGGGGTATGACGCTGGTCTCCGCGGCCCTCGTCGAACGCCGCCACGAGCGTCTCTACCACCTGGCCACCTCGGCCGTGAACCCGTGCAACATGCGGCGTTCGATTGAACTCACCGGTCTGGGCCACCGAAAGTTCTACCGGGCGCAGAATGGGCTTCAGCACCGTCTGCGGCTGAAATTCGACGCCATTCCGGTTTCCAAAGGGCGCTATGACAAACTCTCGGCTCCGGCGCAGAAGATGATCGTGCAGATCATCAACCGGTCCGTGATGCCGATTCCGTTTGTGCGCCCGCCGCTGGCGCGGCAGGAGCGGGAACTCGAGAAGGTGATCAAGTTGATTACCCTGTTTGAACCATTCATCCTTTACAACGACCACGTGTTTGACGCGGGCAATATCGAGCGCCTGAACGCGGCGCTGGTGCCCGAGGAGCGCGCCCGGTTCGGCTACGACGCGCGGTCGGTCGATTGGTGGGACTACTGGATCAATGTCCACATTCCGGCGCTGCGAAAGTGGTGCTATCCTCTCATCGAGGGTCGCCCGCTTGAGGTTCGCCCGCGGCGCCGTCCGGAGGTGGACAGGCGCGCCGGGGCGAGCGCTGCTGGATCGCTGGGAGCGGCGCCCTAACACGCAAAAACCGTGGCTATATTTCTGACCGGGTGCACCGGCTACATCGGCGCGCATGTGGCGGCCAACCTGCTCGCGGATTCTGCCGAGCCGTTGAACCTGCTGGTGCGCGCGCGCGATATTCCTGAGGCGCAGGAGCGCCTCTGGCGCGCGCTCCAACTGCACATGGATTTTCCCGCCTTCGAAGGGTGTCTGCGGGCACGCATCCGCATTTTTCGCGGAGATATCACGGATTTATATCTCGGCCTCGCCGGAGACGAATACCGCGCACTGGTGCACTCCACCGATTCGGTGATTCACTGCGCGGCTTCGCTCAATCGCAAGTCGGAGAAGAGCTGCCTCAACGTGAACTTGCGGGGAACGCTGGAGGTCATCCAACTCGCCCAGCGCGCGCGGGACGCGCATGGCCTGCGGCGCTTCAGCCATGTGAGCACCGTGGCCGTGGCAGGCCATCGCTTTGGCGAAGTGGTCGAGGAAGACGCCGCCATTGACTGGAATCGTTCCGATTACGATCCCTACGCGCGGACCAAGAAATTCTGTGAGCACATGGTCCGCCAGCTTCTTCCGGACGTCCCGCGCACCATCTTTCGCCCGAGCATCGTGCTCGGCGACAGCCGGCGGGCCGAAACCAACCAGTTCGATATGGTCCGCGCCTTCGTGTTTCTTGCGGGGCTTCGCGCTCTTCCGTTCCGGGCCGAGGCGCGCATTGACATTGTCCCGGTGGACTACGTGGCCGGTGCCATCGCAGCCCTGCATCAGAAAGTGCAGCCGGCGCATGAAATTTATCACCTGTCGTCCGGGACCGGCTCGGAGACATTTGCGCAGATCACGGACGCGCTGGCAAAGGCGCAGGGCAAACGCGGTCCGGTGTTTGCACCGCGGCTCGAAAAAGTCACCTCGAAAATGATCGAGGCGCTGGCGGGAGGCGCAGGGAAAATTGGCGGCTTTGCAACGCTCCTGAAGGTATTCTTGCCGTACCTTGTCTGGGATACGGTCTTTGACAACCGGCGCGTGGCCAGGGAAATGGGCCGGGCTCCCGCTCCCTTTTCGACCTACTGCTATCAGCTGCTGCGGTATAGCCGGGCGAATCATTTCAGCTATCCCTATCGCAGCTGGCCCGCGGCCGCCGCCAATGCGGCCCAGGAGCCGTCCCGATGATAGATATGGACGCCGTGATCGAGGCGTGGGTCAGCGCCCTGATCGAATGGAACAAGGTGGAATGGATGCTCGGAGCGGGGGAGGCTTGGACGCCCGGACAAAAGCTGCGGCTGCTGCTCGCGGGCTACAACGGCGCGCGGAATACCGGGTCCGACATTCGCGTCGAGGAGATCCTGCGGCAGGTGCGGCGCATTCTAGGGGCCGAGCGGGTTGCGCTGAGCGTGATGTCGCAGGATTTTTCACTGACGCGAGGATATTTCGGCGACGCGGAACAGGTGCGGCTGCCAGACGTCTTTCCGCCTTTTTTGCACTCGGAAGTGCGGAGGCATCACGGCGTGGTAGCCTGCGAAGGCTCGATGTTCAAGAGCAAGTTCGCCAGCGCCTTGACGGCTATGATGATTGGCGCGCTGGGCATCGCCTCCGCGCAGAACAAGCTGAGCGTAGCCTATGGCGGCGAGGCGGGTGCCATGGATCCACTGCTGCAAAAGATGTGCCGCCGCTACTGCCGGAGCTCGCTGGTCATCACGCGCAACCCGGAGTCGCAGGAGATTCTCGGCAAGCTGGGCATCGCCACCGAACTGGGCACCGATACGGCGTGGACGTTCGAGCCGCTGGGGCCGGATTATGCCCAACGAGCACTCCGTGAGGCTGGCTGGGATGGCCGGACGCCGATCCTGGCGGTGTGTCCGATTAATCCATTCTGGTGGCCGGTGAAGCCATCGCTCGGAAAATGGTTGGCACGTGCCGTTGCCGGGGCCTACCGGAAGAGCCATTACCGCACGATCTATTTTCATCGGTCCGGGCGCGCGGTGGATTCGGCTTACGAAAGGTACATTGCCGCATTGGCCGGGGGGGTAGCGCAGTACCGCCAGGAGCGGCGGGTGTTTCCCGTGATCATCGGCATGGAGATGCTCGACCGCGACGCGTGCGAACGAGTGGCAGAACGAATCGGCGGCGCGCCCATCTTTTCCTCCGATCGGCTCAATATGTACGAGTTGGTGAGCATCCTGCGTGCCTGCGACCGGATTCTCTCCTCGCGTTTTCATGCCATCGTGACCTCGATGCCGGCGGGCGTACCCTCTGCCGGCGTCACCATGGACGAGCGCATCCGCAATCTGATGCGGCAGCGCGGCCACGACCACTTGGTGATGGGCGTGGAGGATGCGGACCTCGCCGAGAAGATCGTCGCCGCACTGCATGCGCTCGATGCCGACGAGGAGGGAATCCGCCATGCCATGGGGAGCGTGGTGGCTTTTAATCTGCGAATGATGGCCGCCATGGGCGTCTATTTTGAAGAGCATGTGGCCCGACGCTATCCCGAATTTCCGGTGCGCACCGGCGTGCTGGGCTGGGAGGATTATCTCCCCGAGCTCAGCCCGCTACTGTGCGGTTTGCTCGAACAGCACAGCGGAGTAGTGGCCGGATGACCTTTCTCGAGCGTATTTTCGACCGCCTCAGCCAGTCGGCCGCGGAGCCGGTCGTCCGCGAAGTGCGCGACGGGATGTTTGCCGCTGCGACCGGCGGAGGACTGCTGGGGTTGGTGCAGCAAGCGAGGGAATTTCTCGCCAGAAGCGGCTTAGAGAAGGGCAGCCGCTGCGTCCTCTATGGACCGAACAGCATCCGCTGGGTGGCGATGGATTTGGCGATACTGGCGGAGGGCCTGATCGTCGTCCCGCTGGACCCGCGACAGGTGGCCGCGGAAATCTCCGCCGTGCTGGCTGACTCGGAACCATCGCTGGTCTTCTGCGCGGACGCGGATATGGCTACCCATATCCCGGACCGAGAGGAAAACGCTGCACGCACCGTTTTGTTCAGCGAAGTATTCACAGACGCAGAGCGAGCGCCCACGCCGGCTGGCACCGCCCAGCCCTTTCACCACGCGGACCACGATGCATCGACCATCATCTACACGTCGGGAACCTCGGGCGAACCCAAGGGCGTGGTCCTGAACGCCGGGAACATCACCTTCATGCTCGGCTGTACGAGCTCCCGGCTGGACTTGCTGATGGGTGGGCGGCGCGAGCCGGATCAGGTATTTCAGTATGCGCCCTTCTGCTTTGCGGCGGCACGCATCCTCCTGTGGACCTCGCTCGCGCGCGGCGCCGTGCTGACGCTATCGACGGATCTGACCAAGATCGCCGAGGAGCTGAAGCTGGCGCAGCCGGACTACTTTGTCAACGTCCCGATGTTCCTCGAGCGTGTCCGGCGACGCGTGGAAGAGTCGCTCGCAGGACGCGGCGGGCTGGTGGCATCGCTCTATGCGAGCGCCCGCCAGGAGCACCTTCGCCGGTTTCAAGGGGGCCGAAGCGTGGCCGGCTCCGCCAGCCTCTGGCTTGCGGGGAGGGTGTTGTTTCCGGCGATTCGGCGGAGCATCGGGCCGAACCTGAAGGCGCTAATTTGCGGTTCGGCGCCGCTGGCGGTGGAGACGCAGCTGTTTTACGACATGCTCGGCATCCGCGTGCTGCAGGTGTATGGCCTGACGGAAACGACAGCCATCTGCACCATGGATGATCCGCGCCGTCCCGTTCCCGGGCGCGTGGGTCCAGCCATTCCCGGTGTGGAGATGCGGACGGCAGAGAATGGCGAAATCCTGGTGCGTGGCCCGAATGTGTTTCCCGGCTACTGGCGGCGCCCCGCGGCCACGGCAGAGGCGCTCGCGGGGGGATGGTTCCACACGGGCGATCAGGGCGAAGCTGACACGGAAGGGAACTGGCGGATTACGGGGCGGCTGAAAAATCTGATTGTATTGAACTCCGGGCACAACGTTGCGCCGGAGCCGATCGAGCACGAACTCGCTGCGGACCTCCCGGACGTCCGGCAGGTGGTGCTGCTCGGCAACCAGCGCAGCTACCTTGCCGCTCTGGTTGTGGCTGCCGGCGCGAACGGGAACGGACCGGAAGAGGCTCGCACACGCATCCAGTCGGCCATTGATGCGCACAACGCCTCGGCCCCGCATTACAAGCAGATTCGCGCGTTTCATGTGCTGCACGAACTGTTCACGCCGGAAAACGGCCTGCTCACCACTCTGGGAAAGATGAAACGCGAAGCCATCGCCGCGCGCTATGCCGCGGAAATTGACGCGATGTATCACAAGAGGCCCGCATGAACAGTTTCCGCGGGAAGACGCTCTCCTGGAGCGTGGTGGGAGGTGCGATTGAGCTGGTGCTGGACCGTGCTCCATGCAACGAAATCGGCTCGGAGACGCTGCCGGAACTCGAAAAGTTTGCCGATGCGCTCGGTGCGCTCCGGGTGGAAGCGCACGCCGTCATCATTTCGAGCGCCCGCCGCGAGGGCTTTTGCGCGGGAGCGGATTTGCGCGAACTGTACAGCCGTTCGCACGGCCTTTCGCTCGAGGAGCGCGTTGCCGGTGTTCGGGATTTTCTCGAGCGGATTCACCGTGTGCTGAACGCGCTGGATGCCGCGCCGTTCACCACTATGGCGGCTGTTGAAGGAGTCGTTTTCGGCGGAGGATTCGAGCTGGCCCTGGCTTGCGACCTGATTATTGCCGGGAAGATGGCGCGTTTCTGCTTTCCCGAGCTGCGGCTGGGATTGATTCCGGGATTCGGCGGCATTCCACGGCTCAAGCGCGATCTCGGCAACGCCATGGTGCGGGACCTGCTGCTGACCGGGCGGAGCATTGGTGCTGCGCGCGCGCACGCTGCGGGGCTGGTCAGCCAGGTGGTTGCCGAAGGGGATGCGCTCCGCGTGGCCAGGATAACGGCGGCGCAATTGAAGAAATTTGACCGCGAGACCGCCATTGCCGCAAAGAAGTTCATCAAGCCGGTTCCGCAGGAGGATCTGCGCCGGGAGATCGAAATCTTCTGCAGCCTGCTCATGCGCCCGGCGGTCCAGGAGGGTCTGCAAAAGTTCGCCGAATCGAAGGACCCGCTGCCCTACCTCCCCTAACGGCAGGCGAGGCCCGCGGCGGCGCGCAGTTGGCTGCTGTAAGGAGGCGGGGAAGTCGGTTACACTGAAAAAGATGCCCACACTCGACGCCACCATCGAAGAAATACTGAATCTCGCGGCGGAGCATTTTCACGTGCCGCGGGAAAGTCTCCAGCCGGGCGACGACTTTTTCCAGAAGCTCGGCATCAACAGTCTGCAGGCCCTCGGCCTGCTCACGCGCCTCGAGCAGCATTTTGGCATCGAGTTGCCGGACTACGAATTGCAGGGCGTGAGCGATTTCCGCACGCTCGCCGAACGCATCCAATCGCGCCTCTGATGCTGGACCTCCGCCAGTACAACTGCCTCGGTGAAGCGCTGCGCGCCGGGCTGGCTCGCTGGCCCGGGGAGACATGCCTCATAGAGTCGGACCGGGACCGCGAGAAGGCGCGCCTTACCTACCGCCAGTTCCGGGAAGCCGCGCTGCCCCTCGCCCGCGCGCTGCAGGAAGCCGGCTTTCAAAAG
Organism: Acidobacteriota bacterium; assembly: GCA_021780215.1. Lineage (GTDB taxonomy): Bacteria > Acidobacteriota > Terriglobia > Acidiferrales > UBA7541 > Palsa-295. Next base: position 7,896 of record JAJXZD010000165.1, on the reverse strand, counting down.
GACTCGCGGGCCGCGATTCTGATGACGAATCAGTCGAAATGGCTGATTTCGGCCTACGCGGTGTTCTATTCCGGTGGCGTGCTGGTGCCGCTCGATTACAAGCTGCCATTCGCGGAGCAGCTTCAGCTTCTGGCGCACTCGCGGGCCGAGGTGCTGATCGTCGAATACCATATTTGGAGGGCGCTCGCGCAAAGCGAGGGGTTCGGGGAGCGCAAGCCGCGCCTGGTGCTCGTCACCGAAGCGCCCGTGGGAGCCGCGCTGGAGGGAGCGCGGCGCTGGGAGGAGTTTCGCGGCAACCGCCATCCGATCTTCGTTCCGCGCCGGCGGGAAGATCCTGCCTGTATCGTCTACTCGTCAGGCACCGGCGGCCGCCCGAAGGGCTGCGTGCTGACACACGAAAACTATCTGGAGCAGTGCCGGGCGCTTACGGCGCTGTTTCCCTTTGCGCCGGGGATGCGCTACCTGAGCATCCTCCCTACCAACCACGCGATTGATTTCATGGTCGGCTTTATCGGGCCGTTCACTTGTGGTGCCACAGTGGTGCACTTGCGCACGCTGCGCCCCGAATATATCCGCGACGCCTTCCGCAAATACAAGATCAGCTACATGACGGTTGTGCCGATGCTGCTCAAGATTCTGGAGCGCGGCCTGCGAGAGCGCTTTGCGGAACTCCCTCGCGGTCGCCGCCAGATGTTGGGCGCGCTTATCAGCATGAACCGCCTGGTCACGCGCAGAAGACCGAGGCTCAAGATGAGCCGCGCCTTGCTGCGGCAGGTCCATGAAGGATTTGGCGGCGAACTTCGCGCGCTGTTCGTCGGCGGAGCGTTCACCGAGGCGTCCACCTTGCAATTCTTCTACGACCTCGGCATTCCCGTCGGCAACGGCTACGGCTGCACCGAGGCCGGCACAGTCATCACGCTGAATGATTTCAAACCCTTCCGCGCGGACACGGTTGGCAGGCCCCTGCCGGGCGTCGAAGTCCGCATCGCCGATCCGGACGCGGAGGGAGTCGGGGAAGTGGCTGTCCGCGGCAAAACAGTGATGTCGCATTACCTCGACGATCCGGAGATGACCGCGGAGACGATTGTGGACGGCTGGCTGATGACCGGCGATCTGGGCCGTTTGGACGCGAAAGGCCATTTGCAGCTGTTGGGCCGCAAGAAGAACATGATCGTCACCGAGGAAGGGAAGAATATCTACCCCGAGGACATCGAAGCGGTGTTCGAGGGGCTGGCGGCCAAAGAATTTTGCGTCTTTGCGGCCAACTACCTTTGGCCGGCGCTCACCATGATCGGTGAACAACTAGTTCTCGTTGTGCATCCGGAAGGCGGCGGGGCGCTTTCCGAGGAAGTGGCGGCCGACATTGCGGAGCGCAATCGCCGTTTGCTGAATTACAAGAGGATTAGCGGCTATCTCGTCTGGGACCGCGATTTTCCACGGACCGCTTCCATGAAAATCAAGCGCATGGAGCTGGCGGAACAGATCCGGCAAGCCGCGAGCCGGGATCAGATGGTAACGCTGTGACGTTCCGGCAGCGACCATCGAGCCGAACGGGGCATTTGAAATGCAGCGCTTCTTTGCCATCTTGAATCCCGCAGCGGGGAATGGCCGTTGTGGACAGCTGGCCCCGGCCGCGCTGGCGCGCCTGCGTCAGGAAGGCTCGTTGGATATCGAGATCGCGCAAACCATGCGCCCGGGCGAATCTTCAGCTCTCGCGGCAGATGCCTACTCGCGCGGTTTTCGCAATTTTCTTGCCGTGGGCGGCGACGGGACCTCCTTTGAGATTGTGAACGGACTTTTTCCCGCGGCGTGCGGCGCGGAACGGCCCGCGCTGGGTTTTCTACCTCTGGGTACCGGCAATTCGTTCCTGCGCGATTTCACCACCGAGGGTTCTGCCCACGCGGTCGAAGCGCTGCGGAGCGGCCGGCGCCGTGCCTGCGACCTGATACGGCTGCGGCATGCCGGCGGCGAACTCTATTATATGAATCTGCTCAGTCTGGGTTTTCCGGCCGATGCCGGCGAGCTGGCGAACCGGCGCTTCAAGCGCTGGGGAGAGATGGGCTACGTCCTGGCTGTGCTCGGACGCCTGGCGAGGCTGCGGCCGGAGGCCTTCCCGCACCGTTTGGCTGCGGCCTCTGCATGGGACCGGCGGCCGTGCCTTTTCCTCGCCTTCAGCAACAGCAAATTCACAGGTGGGAAGATGATGATTGCGCCGGAAGCCGATCCTACCGATGGGCAGATCGAATATGTCCGCTGGGGCCCGGTCGGGCGGCTTCGCCTGCTGTGGCTGTTTCCGCGGCTGTTTACGGGCACGCATCAGAAGCATCCGCGCGCCTCGCGGGCGGCCTCACAGCGCGTGGAGTTCGATCTCGCCGGGCCGGTGAATGCCTTGGTGGATGGCGAGATTCTTCATCTGCAAATCCGCTCGCTGGAGATTGTTCCGGGGGCGCTCGACGTCATCGTATGAAGCGGGCTTGGCTGACCATTCGTTCGCTTGTGCTATGGGCTGTCAGCGGAGTGCATTTTGCCGTGGTCTGCACGTTCCTGATAGTCCTGGGGACATTCGTGGACCCGCGCAAGGACGACTGGCTGCAGCGCCTGTTTTGCCGCAATGTGCTGCGGCTGGCGGGCGCACGCGTGGAGGTTCGCTGCTCTCCGCGGTTCGACCCTGCGCAAACCTGCCTCTTCATCAGCAATCATGTGAACATCTTCGACCCGTTCGTGGTCTACGCGGCAATTCCGCAATTTCTCCGGGGCTTCGAACTCGAATCGCATTTCAAGATTCCAATCTATGGCTGGCTTATGAGCCGGTTCGGCAACATTCCCGTGCCGGATAGCCCCAATCGCGAGGGGCTGCGGATCATGGCCGAGCGGGCCAAGGCGGCGATTGATTCCGGCATCAGCCTGATAGCCTTTGCCGAAGGATCGCGCACGCGCGACGGCCACCTGCGCCCGTTCAAGAAGGGAATTTTCAGTATCGCGCAAAGGCTGGGCGTGCCGCTCGTTCCGGTCAGCATGGTGGGCTCGTTTGAATTTTTCCGGACCGGCCACTGGATGCTCCATCCGGGCAAAATCATCGTCTTTGTGCACGATCCGATTGACGTGACGCCGACGGGCCGGGACGGCGCGGAAGCGCTGCGGCAGCGCGTGCAGGAAATTGTTTCCGGGCCGGTGGAAGAGTCGCTGAAAAAGAGCCGAAAAGCCTAGCGTGGCAGGATCGCCTCGGCCTGGGGCAGGGAACGGCCGGCACGAAGTTCTTGCCAGGTATAGACTACGCGGTGAATCACAGTCAGCGTGGAGAGCGTCGCAATCACCCAGAGAACCTGTGCCATCCGGTTAAAAGTCCCGCCAATCAGCAACAGCACCAGCCGTTCTGGCCTCTCCATGAAGCCCACCTTGCAGGATGGAATCAGCGATTCCGCGCGCGCCCGCGAATAGCTGACCATGAACGAGCTGGCCATTGCCACCGCCGCCAGCGCCATGTAGAACGGGCGCCCAATCATCGTGTAATAGACCACCAGCCCCATATAGAGGCCCAGATCGGAATAGCGATCGAGCGTGGAATCGAGGAACGCGCCAAAAGCTGTGACGCGGCCGACGCGGCGGGCCACCTGCCCGTCCGCCATGTCGAGAAAGCCGGCCAAAAACAAAATGGCAGCCGCCTGATGGAATCGCCCCATGGCAAGACACGCCGCGGCCACGGAATTCACCACCAGACCCAGGTAGGTGAACATGTTGGGAGTGATGCCGGTCGCCGCCAGCCCGCTCACCACGTGGTGCAGCAGCCAGCTTCCTCCCTCGCCAATCCAGTGTGTGAAGGGACGTCTTAGATTATTGCGGCCGTTCTCCGCCATGTGATGATGATACCTCAAGGACAGGGCCGCGCAACGGCTCGAATATTCAGCGTGAACATGGACAAGAGTGCCCGGGGTGGGGGTCGAACCCACACGTCCCGTGAGGGACAGGGGATTTTAAGTCCCCCGCGTATGCCATTCCGCCACCCGGGCGCCTTCGTGGAAACTCTACTGGAGGGAATAGGTCTCCCGCAAGGCTGCCGGCGACGGCCCTTGCTCGGCAGAAACGGGCCGGGTGGCAAGAAAACGTGTAACGTAGGGCCGCTCTCAGGTATATAGAGCATGGCTGGGAACCGGAGCGCAAGGATTTGCAGACAGGCGCGGCGATCAACGACGGCGCAAGGGGAGGACTCACGTGACGCATCATTCGTTTCGTTATTTGCTTTTGATTTTCCTGGCGGGCATTGTGCTTGCTTCGAGGCCCGCGGCTGCCCAACAGTCGTGTGAAAGTTTGGCGACCCTGAAGATTCCCGGCGTAACGATCACACTGGCAAGGTCGATCCAGGCGCCGCCAGCTTTTGAGGTGCCCAGCACCCCCGGACGCTTCGGGACGCCGAACGGTCTGCTGGTGCACGTGCCGTTCTGCCGGGTGGCGGGTTACGCGACACCGACGAGCGATTCGCATATCTCATTTGAGGTGTGGCTGCCGGTGGCGGCGAATTGGTCGGGCAAATATGTAGGCATTGGCAATCCCGGGTTTATCGGCGAGATCAGCTACGCAGGCTTGGTCCGGCAGGTGGAGAAGGGCGACGTTGCGGCTTCGACGGACACGGGCCACTCGGACATCGGCGCGACGAGCGAAGCGCCTTCGGCCTGGGCCATCGGGCATCCGGAAAAGGTCGCGGACTGGGGCTATCGCGCAGTCCATGAAACGGCCGTGGCGGCCAAAGCGCTGATTCGTGCATATTATGGCCGGCCGGAGAAATATTCGTTCTGGAGCAGTTGTCACGAAGGCGGAAACCAGGCGCTGACCGAGGCGCAAAAATACCCGGCGGACTACGATGCCATCGCCGCTGGCGACCCCGCATACTACATAACGCATTTGCAGGCTGTTTCCGAATACATCACGTGGCTGTCCTTGAAGGACGGAGTAAAAGCAGCCAGCTATATTCCGCCGAGCAAATACGCGGTGATTCATCGGGCAGCGCTGGACAAATGCGATGCGCTCGATGGCGTGCGCGATGGATTTATCGAGAATCCGATGCTCTGCCACTTTGACCCAGCGACGATTGCCTGCCCCGCCAAGGAAGATTTGCCGTCTTGCCTGACTCCAGCGCAAGTACACACGGCAAAACTGATCTACGCGGGTCCAAAGTTCGCGGATGGGAAGCAGATTTATCCCGGCTTCGACCCGGGAAGCGAACTTGGATGGGGTCTGATGGCTGCGGGTCCCGAGCCTCTGAGCATCAGCACGGGTTTTTTCAAAAGCATGGTCCTCAACGACGAAAGCTGGGATTTCCGAACGTTTGATGTGTCGCGGGATACGAAACTGGCCGAGGAGCGGGTGGGCAAATACGTCGATTCGACCGATCCGAATCTGGATCCGTTCAAGAGGCACGGCGGAAAACTGCTGCTCTACGAATCATGGGACGAAGCAATCATTCCGCCGCGAGGAGCGCTCGATTACTACAACAGCGTTGTTACAAAGATGGGCGGCTTAAAAGAAACGACCGGTTTCTTGCGCCTGTTCATGATTCCGGGCATGGGGATGTGTCCGGGATTCGGCATGGGAGCGGGCAGCACGTTTAATGCCCTGGACGTGATCGAGAAGTGGCGAGAAACCGGCGTCGCGCCCGACAGGATCGAGAACGCGCACAAGGTGAATGGCGTCGTGGATCGCACGCATCCGGCATGTGCGTGGCCGAAAGTGGCTATTTACAGCGGCAGCGGCAGCCCGTATGACGCCGCCAATTTCACCTGCGGCATTCCGAAGTGGTGAGCCAAGGCCCTAAGAGCTGTGCGACGCTCCAGAAGCCTAGGTGAAAACGAGGCAATGTCTTGGGGGCTTTGCTCGGCGGAAACGGGCTGGATGCAAAGAGAACGTGCAGAGTGGGGCCGCTCTCCGGTATATAGAGCATGGCCGCGAACCAGGAGTCGAGAATTTACAGGCGAGCACGGCGATCAACGACGGCAAAAGGGGAGGACCCACGTGAGGCGTCATTCGTATCGATATTTGCTTTTGATTTTCCTGGCGGGCTTCGTGCTCGCTTCGATGCCGGCGGCTGCCCAACAGTCGTGTGAAAGCCTGGCGACCCTCAAAATTCCAAGTGTCACAATAACGATGGCGAAATCCATCGCGCCGCCGCCGGATTTCGAGGTTCCCAGCTTGCCCGGGAAGTACGGCACGCCGGCGGGGCTGAAGGTATCGGTGCCGTTTTGCCGCGTGGCGGGATTTGCCGCGCCGACGAGCGATTCGCACATTTCGTTTGAGGTCTGGCTGCCCACCACCGCGCATTGGAACGGCAAGTACTTTGGAGCCGGCAATCCCGGGTTCGTGGGAGCCATCAGCTATGGCGGGATGTCGCGGGAAGTCGCGCGCGGCTACGCGACGGCATCCACCGACACCGGCCATGCCGATGCGGAGGCCACGGGCGCGCTCCCGCCGTGGGCCATCGGGCATCCGGAGAAAGTGACTGATTGGGGTTACCGCGCGGTTCACGAGATGACGGTAGCCGCGAAGCAGATTATTCGCGCGTATTACGGCAAGGCCCCGAGGTTGTCTTTCTGGAGCAGTTGCCACGAGGGCGGCAATCAGGCGCTGACCGAGGCGCAGAAGTATCCGACAGACTATGACGGAATCGCCGCCGGCGATCCCGCGTACGACATCACGCATCTTCAGGCAGTCTCGGTCTACCTCTCCTGGGTATCGCTGAAAGACGGGGTGAAGGCGCCCGGCTATATTCCGCCGAGCAAGTATCCTGCTATTAACCGGGCGGTGCTCGACGCGTGCGACGGTCTCGACGGCGTGCGCGACGGCATCATCGAGAATCCGATGCTCTGCCATTTCGATCCGGCCAGCATCCAGTGCCCCGCCAAGGAAGACTATGCATCATGCCTCACGCCGGCGCAGGTGCAGACAGCCCGACTCGTTTACGCCGGGGCCAGATTCAACGACGGCACCCAGATCTATCCGGGGCTCGAGCCGGGCAGCGAATTGGATTGGGGGATGATGCTCGGCGGTCCGGAGCCGATGGCGATTAACAAGGATTTCTTTGCGACCGTCGTCTTCCAAAATGCGGGCTGGGATTGGCATACGTTCGATGTGTCGCGCGACACGCGCCTTGCGGATGAGAGGGTCGGGGTGATGGTGAACATGACCGATCCGAATCTGCGTCCCTTCAAGGAGCACGGGGGAAAATTGCTCATGTACCAATCCTGGCAGGAAGCGGCGATCCCTCCAGGCGGCCTCGTGGATTACTACCAGCATGTCCAGGCAGCGATGGGCGGCCCGGGCAAGACGCAAGATTTCGCCCGCTTGTTTATGGTGCCCGGAGAGGGGATGTGCTCCGGGTTTGATGTGCGCGGCCCCGGCGCGTTCAATGCACAGGATGTGATCGAGAAGTGGCGCGAGACGAATGTTCCTCCGGACAAAATTATTGCTTCACACCGCGTTGGAGGGGTCGTTGACCGCACGCATCCCGTCTGCCCGTACCCCCAGGCTGCGATTTACAAAGGCGGCGATCCGTACGACGCCGCCAATTTCACCTGCGGCATTCCGAAATGGTGAGCCGGAATCTATGGGCGTTTTGTGTTTGCGGCGCCGGGCAGCTTGAAAATCCAGAGAGTCGTGCCTCCTGAAGGATTGTCAAGTTCGGGAGCCAGGCTGTGCCCGCTCGCGTCGAGTGGACTGCCTCCCCCGGAAACGACCGCGATGTATTGCGTCCCGCCGACGGAATACGAGATCGGAGATCACAATCGCCGGCCGGAAGCTGGTGACCTTCTCCACGCCGACCGACGCGACGAAAAAAGCGGCCACCAAGGCCATGACCAAGACCGCGGCAACGGCCAGGATCAACCTCAACGAGGCCAGCGCCGAGGCGCT
>JAJXZD010000120.1 GCA_021780215.1 Acidobacteriota bacterium | reverse complement strand
CGCTGCATGTAAAAAGTGCCATGGACATGATGAAAAACGCCGCGGCCGGTGCGCAGGTGGTATTCGGCGTCGGCGGCCTCGATGTGTTGGGTCAAATAATCGAGCTGCACGTGGCCGTGCGCGGAGACCACCTGTGTGGCATTGTTGTACTCGAGATGATCGGCCCGCAGGCGGGCGTTCTGGTAGCGCAGGTCCACATGCCCGTCGGCGGAATAAATGTTCCCGGTCTGCCGCTGCTGGTCGGCCTCAAGAGTCATTTCTCCCCCGCTGCGGAATGGATTCTGAGCCGGTGTGTGGGTGGATGCTTGCGTGTGGCAGAGGGCCGGGCCCGGCAGGGCCAGCCCGACGGCGAGGAGCGCCCCGATACGGGTGAGTTCTGGGACGGAGCGCCAAAGAATCGAATTCAGCATCGCCTGAAGAGCTGTGGCAAACCCTCGGAAATGAATGCCGAGCCTAACACGCGCCCGCGCCCCTCGCAAACGGCTATCGGTTCGGGGGCACGCTGGAATGGTTTCCCCGCGTTTTTTCCGGCCCGGCGGGCACCTGGCGAAAATCCCCACTTTACACCGCCGGCGGGTCATGCTAGTTTTTGAATCCGGAACCGCCGATCCGTGAGCGCCAGGCGGCAGGGTCAGCGATCATCGTCCCTCCGAACGTTTTTGTCCCGATAGACCTCCTAAGAAAAGATAGAACCGAAGCTTCTCCCGCGGATGCCGCGGCGAGGAGCCATGCGAGGTGCTGGTGTTAAGACTCCGCAAAGTCGAATTGCTGGGCTTCAAGTCGTTCTTTGAAAAGACGCTGATCACCTTCAGCGGGACGGGTGTGACCTGCATTATCGGGCCGAACGGCTGCGGCAAGTCGAATATCGTGGATGCCGTCTCCTGGGTGCTGGGCGAGCAGAGCCACAAGATGCTGCGCGCCGAGCGGATGTCTGATTGCATCTTCAACGGCACCGCCAAACGCCCGCCGCTGGGCATCGCTGAAGTCACGCTCACCCTCGTCGACCCGGAGATTTCCGAGGCCGTCGCGAAGGTCATGTCTATCCCGCAAGAGCTTCCCGCATCGGTGCCCGGCGAGGGGCCAGATGGAGACGCGGTCGCGCAGGATGCGCTGGCGACGGCCGAAGCATCCACGGATCCTGCCTGGAACGAGCCCTCCACGGAGGACCCGCCGCAGGAGGAAGGCCAGGGCGGCCGCAAGTTTGGGAGAAAGCGCACAGCGACGAAGTCGGCGATGCGACTGCGGCCCGGCGAGGTCACCGTGGGCCGCCGCTTGTACCGTTCCGGGCAGAGCGAATATCTGGTCAACGGCCGAGTGGCGCGTCTGCGTGACGTCCAGGAAATTTTTATGGGCGTCGGCCTTGGGCCGGACAGCTACGCCATCATCGAACAAGGCCGCATCGGGCAAATTCTCAACTCGAAGCCGATGGACCGCCGGGCCATCATCGAGGAAGCCGCCGGGATCACGATGTACAAGTCGAAGCGGCGCCTTTCAGAGGCCAAGCTGGAGGCTTCGAAGCTGAACCTTTCCCGGGTCAACGACATTCTTGCCGAAGTGGAAAAGCAGCTTGCCTCGCTCAAGCGCCAGGCTTCCAAGTCGCGGCGCTACGCCGAGCTGCGGGAGCAGATGCGTGGCCTACTGCGACGCGTGCTGGCCAGCAAGGCGGAACATCTCGATCGGGAGGCCTCCCGCCTCGAAAGCCTGCTGCGGGAAATGGACGCGGCCGAGGAGAGCCAGGCGCGCGCCGTACATGAGAGCGAAACCGAACAGGAGCGCCTCGCTCTGCGGACCCACGAACTCGATGGCGAGCTGCGGCGAACTCACAATCTGCTCGGGCAGGCCGCGCTCGATCTGGACCGCGCCGAAAATCGCATCACTTTCACCCGAGAGCAGACAGCGCAGCTGGCCTCGCGCCTTGCGCAACTCGCCGCCGACATTGAACAGGGCGTCCGCCAGGCCGCGGATCTATCCGCCCGCTCCGCCGCGCAGCGCGAGGCGGCCACAGCACTCCGCGAGCAAACCGCGTTGCTCGAGGCAGCCTTGCGGGAATCCTCCGGCGAATTGCCCGCCCGCGTTGCCGAGCAGTCCGGCCTGGAAGGCCGCATCGAGGAACTGCGTCAGCTTGCCGGCCGCCTGGCCCAGGAGATGGCGCGCGCGGAAGCGGAGGCGCAGCAGTCAGAGGAAACCGCCTCAAACCGCTCCGCCGCCGAGGCTGCCCGCGCCGTGGCGTTGGAGACCCTCGAGCAGGAAAACCTGGTTCTCGAGGCCCGCGCTGCGACGGAGGAAGCAAACCTCGAACATTCCCGGCAACGGGCGCTCGATCTCGGCGCGGCCGAGCGCGATGCGCAGGAGTATCTTCTGCGGCTTCGCAAGGCCCACCAGGAGGCTGGGCAGCGGCTCGAAAGCGCCCGCCAGGACCTTTCCGGCGAGCGTGCCCGGCAGGCTTCGGTGGAGCGCATTCTGAGCGAGCGAGCCTACACCGTGGATGCCGTGCAAAAGCTGTTCAGCCACAGCGGCTCGTCCGCAGCGCGCGAGGGATCTGCGGTCGGCAGCTTCCGCGCCGTCGGCCTGCTGGCCGATTACGCCGAGGTACGGGAAGAATACGAAGGCGCAATCGAGCAGTTTCTCCGCGAGGAGCTCGAATACGTAGTCGTCGAAACATTTGATCATGCCCGCGCCGGCGTCGCCCTGCTGCGCGAGGAAGTGGGCGGCCGCGCCACGTTTTTCGTGGATTCGCTGCGCAGCCTGAATCTGGACGCTCCGCTGGAGGAGGCCGAGCATTCCCTGCCGCCCGGCGCGCTGGCTCGCCTGGACCAACTGGTCGAATTCCGCGATCCCCTTGGCCCGGCGGCCAAGAGTTTCCTTGCCAAGCTCCGCGGGGCCTATCTTGCGGAGACCCCCGAAATCGCCGAGCGCCTGGCGCGCGAAAATCCGCGTGGCTATTTTCTGACTCTGGACGGCACCTGCTATCACGGCCGGACAGTCTCCGGTGGGCGCAAAGGCGAGGCGGGACCGCTCGGGCTCAAGCGCGAGCTTCGCCAGCATGAAGCGGAAGTGGCACGACTCGAGGGAATGGTTCGCGACCAGCAGGCGGATTGGACCCGGCTCGAAGAGGAGATTGCGGCCGCCGAGGTGCGGCACGCCGGGGCCGCAGCGGAGCATCTGGAAGCGGAAAAGTCCTTAGTGGCCGCCACGCATCTGCACGACCAGGCTCGCGCCGAACATGCGCGCGCTTCCCAGTTGCTCGGCGCCGAACGCGCCGAGATGGCCCGGCTCCGCGCCGAAGCGGACGCGGCGCGTGCCCGTGCCGAGCAGTCGCGCCGTGAGCACGCCGAAGCGCTTCAGTCCCGGGCTGCCGCCGAGGCGGAAACCGTCGAGGCTACGGAGCAGCTCGCCGCCGTGCGCCGCGGCTTCCACGCCCTGCAAGAATCCGTGGCGGCGCGCCGGGAGGAGCTGGCCGCCATGAACGAGAGGCTGGCTGGCGCCGCGGCAGCCGAGGAGCGGCTCGCACACGAGACGGCTCAGGCGGATATCCTGCTGGCCTCGCTGCGCGAACAGCAGGCTTCGCTTCTGGCGGAAAAGACCGCGATGGAATCTTCATGCGAGGATCTGGCGCGCCAGGCCGCCGACTTGAGCCGGGAGAAGGCGCGTCTCGAGGGACAGAAGGCCGAGCTTGAGCGCGAATGGGACACGGCGCGGTCGCGGGCCGCTGCCATCGAGGAATCGCTGCGCGCCCGCCGACAGGAGCTCGATGCGCTTCGCGCCGAGCGCAGCCAGCGGCAGATCGAAATGGCCCGCAACGGGGCGGATCGCGACTACCTGCGGCAGTCCTGCATCGCGGAGCTGAACGCGCAGCCCGAGGAGCTGATCGCCCAGGAAGAGCAGCTCCTGGCCGGCGAGGAGTTGGTGGCCGCCGAAACGAGCTACAGCGAGATGAAAGCTCGGGCGGAGGCTATGGGGCCGGTGAACATGATGGCTCTCGAGGAGTACCAGGAATGCGAGCAGCGGGAGAGCTTTCTCCGACGCGAGCACAACGACCTGCTGCAATCCATCCAGAACACGCAGCTCACCATCAACGAACTCGATCAGGTCTCCCGTCAGAAATTCGTCGAGGCCTTCGAATTCATCAACGCGCATTTCACCCTTGCCTTCCAGACGCTTTTCGGCGGAGGTCACGGGGAGATGCGCTTGAGTGAGCCGGACAGCTCCGGCGAATCGGGCATTGACATCGTCGCGCAGCCACCCGGGAAGCGGTTGCAGAATATCCTTCTGCTCTCCGGCGGCGAAAAGGCGCTCACCGCGCTCGCCCTGCTGATCGCCGTGTTCCGCTTCCAGCCCAGCCCTTTCTGCATTCTCGACGAGGTGGATGCGCCGCTTGATGAGGCCAACGTCGGACGCTTCAACAAAATGCTGGCGGACATGTGCGGTCAGACACAGTTCATCGTGGTCACCCACAACCGGAGAACCATGGAGATGGGCTCCGTGCTCTATGGCGTGACCATGCAGGAGCCCGGCGTCTCCCAATTGGTCTCGGTGAAGTGGGAGGAGGATGCGGCCGTCGCGCCGAAAGCCGCTTCGAGCAACGCTGCCTGATTCGCGATTCCCGCCCGCCGGCCTTGGCGCTTGCGCAGAGGGATGGGAATTCGCAGGGCGCTAGGCGGGAAGCGCTCCGGCAGGCCGTTTCCGTCCCTGTCCGTCTTACCGGTTGACATCCATCTTTCCTGCGCTAGAATACCGCCCGCCTTTGAACAGGATTGAATTCTGTGGCTTCTCCTCAACCTGACAGCGTGATCTCACAGACGAACTTTCCGGGGCTCCGGCTACGGGGCCGGGGCAAGGTTCGCGATCTCTACGAGCTGGGCGATCAGCTGCTGATTGTCGCGACCGACCGGCTGTCCGCTTTCGATGTGGTGTTGCCCACGCCGATCCCGGACAAGGGCCGGGTGCTGACACAGCTCTCCCTGTATTGGTTTGAAAAGCTCGGCGACGTTGTGCCGCACCATGTGATCCGCGCGACAGGCTTCACCGGCGAACTAGCCCCCTACGCCGCTTCGCTCGCCGGCCGCGCCATGCTGGTGCGCCGCACCGAGCCCGTTCCCATTGAATGCGTCGTCCGGGGATATATTTCCGGCTCTGGCTGGAAGGATTATCAGCGAACGGGTGGAATTTGTGGCATCCCGTTGCCGGCGGGCCTTCGCGACTCCGACCGCCTGCCGGAGCCGATCTTCACGCCCTCCACCAAGGCCACGACCGGCCACGACGAGAACATTTCGTTCGAAGAGACTGTTTCGCGCATCGGGCGGCCGCTGGCGGAAAAACTCCGTGAGACGAGCCTGGAGCTCTATCGCCGGGCTGCCGCGCATGCCGCCGCGCACGGCATCATCATCGCAGACACAAAATTTGAATTCGGGCTTCTGGGGCAGGATCTGATCTGGATTGACGAGGCGCTCACGCCCGATTCCTCGCGTTTCTGGCCCGCGGGGCAATACTCCCCGGGCCGGGCGCAGCCGTCGTTTGACAAGCAGTTCGTGCGCGACTATCTCGAGCGGATCGGCTGGAACAAGCAGCCCCCGGCGCCGGAGCTTCCCCCGGACGTCGTTGCCGGCACGCGCCAGAAGTACCTGGAAGCTTATCAACGCATCACCGGCCACGCACTCGACTGAACCTGCGCGGAAGAACCGTTGCCGCGAGAGTTCTTGCGGAGCATGTACACGTGAGAGAGCAATTGGAATCGCTGGTCGGCATGATGGTGGAGCGGGGCATCCTGCTCGAAGAGGCTATGATCGAGTTTGAGAAGAAGTTTATCCGCCGCGTGCTCGAACGCTCCAACGGAAATCAGTGCCGCGCGGCGAAGGTTCTCGGCATCCACCGCAACACGCTCAGCCGCAAGATCAGCGCCTACCATCTTGAGCGGGCCGGCCGCCGCTGAGCGGCGCTCCGACGCAAGAGCCACGAGGGCGCCTCGCATTTGCGCGGCATTCCGCTCAGAAATATCCCCGGCGAAAGCCCGCGGAAACCGCCGCGCCTATCCTACTTGGACGGGATACGATGTGGAGCGCGCTTCCCGGGCGCCGACTTTTCAGGAATGATACTGGGGTCCACCGTCACCTGGTCCCAATGGAGCAGGAAGGGCGAAGGATCGTAGCTGGTGATCGTTCCGGAGAAGCGGATTTCATCTTCCTTCTGGAGGCGCACGACATTGGGCTGCGGAGTCACCTGCGCGGTGGTGGCGCCCGCCGGCGGCGGGGCAATCCAGACCTTCACGTCCATGTTGGCCGTGGTGGCAGCCTGCATCTCGTCGGCACTCGCGCTGGTGAAGACCATGAAGTCCGCCGTGGTGTCGGTTTTCTGAACATCAATGATCTTGCCAACCACCTGGGGGAATTCCGCCCCGCAAACCGCCAGCCAGGTCATCTTGGCCTTGTCTCCGCCTGCGCTCAGATCGCTCAAGACGGAGACGATGGTGCTGGAGGCGCTGATCTTGGTCAGATCATCGTGGCTGGGGATCGTATAGGTGGAGGGCCGGGTCGGCGCGTTGGCCGCTAGTTGCAGCAGTTCGCTGAGCTGCGGGTCCACTTGGCTGTCACAGCCGGGCTGTTCGTAGGACAGGATGGACTTCCGCAGAAAATCCTTGACCTTGTCCGCGTCGGGGACCTTCAGGCTGATGGCTCTCGCCAGCGCCCAGAAGCCGTCCAGGGACTGTGGCGGAGTCGTGCCCAGATACGCCAGACCGAGGCGGTATTCAGATACCGCGTCGGCCGGGTTGTTCTCCAAGGCAGATTTGAACGCCTCGATGGCGGCGGCGTTGTCCTTCAGCTGAAAATCGGCCAGTCCCGCCGAGGCATAAAAGAGCGCCAGCAAATTCTTATATTGCGCGTCGGTCAGCTTGGCGTTTGGAGTGGCCTTGAAAGCCTGCAGGATCTTCACTCCCTGGGCGGCGGCATCGCGTTCGGAAGTCAACTGCTTCTGCGCGTCGGGAGCCTTGGGGTTGAATGCGTACGGAAACAATTGAACGCGAACCTGGCTGGCCTGGGCCCGGCGGGCGATATCGGCCTGGTCGAGCGCCACGAGCTTATCCGCATATTCGATGCATTTCGCGTAATTCTTGAGCTGGTAGTATGTCTGATAATACATTTCGTCCACATACTGCATCAGCGTTGAGTGAGGATAGGCGATGACGAAAGCGTCCAGGCACTTGGTCTTGGCCGTCAGGTCCTTCTCGGATTGGCAGTTGGTGAACTGATTGTACTCCGGCATCGTATAGGAAGGCTGCTGGCTTTGCTGCGCGCCGCGCGCGGCGGGAGCCTGCACAAAAAGTGGCGCCAGCATAAGAGCGCCCCAAATCACTGCGCTTCTGCCGAGATGCTTTTGCATGATCACTTCCCTGCCTCCTGGGTTAGCTGCTCAATGCGTGGCCGGCCAAATTTGGGACTTCGATCCGGCGGGACACCGGGACCGGGCAAACCGACGGGATTATAGGGAAACCGTCTGAGCCGCGCAAGGGCAAATCCATTTCGGCCTTTGCCTGCCAGCCATGCGGCGGACACCTTGACGTCCGCGTCTTGTCGGTGAGATGGTGAAGCGAGCCTCCGGGTCGCCCGGGAGTTTTGCCATGAATGTGGGAAAGCCGCTTTCCGGGCAAGTTGCTCTGGTCACCGGCGCCAGCCGTGGAATTGGCTTGGCCATTGCACGAAGGCTCGCGACGATGGGGGCGCGCCTCGCCCTTTCCGCTCGCGACGCGAAGCGATTGGAGGGCGTGGCGCTGGAATTGGCCGGCTCCGGGGCGGAAGCGGTGGCCTTCCCTGCCGACCTCACGCGCCCGGCCCAAGTCGCTTCGTTGGCGGAGCGGGCCGAGCGGCAACTTGGCCCCGTGGAGATCCTTGTCAATAACGCGGGTGTTGGCTATTTCGGGCCGGCCCACGAAGCCACCGAGGAACAGTGGGACGAAATCCTCGGCACCAATTTGAAGGCCGTCTTTTTGCTGAGCCGCGCCATCGCGCCGGGAATGATCCGCCGCGGCGGGGGCCATATCCTCAATATTGGATCGTTGGCCGGGAAGAACACCTTTCCGGGCGGGGCCGTTTACTGCGCTTCGAAATGGGGCTTGCTCGGCCTCACCGGGTGCATGGCAGAGGACCTGTGTTCCTACGGCATTCGCGTTTGCGCCATCTGCCCCGGCTCGGTGGCCACGGATTTTTCTCCGCACGCCGGGCGCGACACCTCGAAGATGTTGCAGCCCGAGGATGTGGCCCACGCGGTGGCCATGGTTCTCACGCAAGCGCCGCAAAGCTTTGTCAGCGAAGTACTTCTCCGCCCCACTCGGAAGCCCTGAGCTGCCCGGCGAATCTTTCCGCACCCCCGCCGCATCCAACCCGCCTGAACAAAGGAGAATTCCACATGATTCAAGTCCGCCCATCCGAGGAGCGCGGCCACAGCAAGCTTGACTGGCTCGACTCCCGCTTCACGTTTTCCTTCGACCGCTATCACGATCCGGCCCATGTGCAGTTTCGCGCTCTGCGCGTCCTCAACGAGGACGTCATCGCTCCTGCCGGGGGCTTTCCCATGCACCCGCATCGCGACATGGAAATCCTCACCTGGGTGCTCGAAGGCGCGCTCGAACATCGCGATAATACCGGAGGCAGCGGCGTGCTGCGTCCCGGCGAGCTGCAGCACATGACCGCCGGGCGCGGCGTGATGCATAGCGAGCTCAATCATTCTTCGAGCCAGCCGGTCCATCTGCTGCAAATCTGGATTTTGCCGGAGCGCAAGGGGCTGGACCCCGGCTACGAGCAGCTCCCCTTTCCCGAGGCTGATCTGCGCAACCGGTTCTGTCGCGTTGCCGGACCGGACGCTCCCATCACGATTCATCAGGATGCGAGCCTATATATCGCGCGCCTGGACGCGGGCGTCGAAACTGCCCACTCCGTGGCGCCCGGCCGCCATGCCTGGGTGCAGGTGGCCCGCGGCTCCGTGGAATTGAACGGCACTTTGCTCAAGGCTGGCGATGGCGCGGCGGTCTCCGGCGAGGCGGAAATCCGCGTGCGCGCCGGGGAAGCCTCGGAAGTGCTGGCGTTTGATCTTGTCTGACGGGCCGATCCGTGGCGGCCCTTTGCCGCGCGGCCCGCTTCTGGCTCATAATGGCGCGTTCCACAATCCCAAGGAGGAATCAGAACGATGGCTGATCACAACCGTCCCGCTCCCGTCGCCGCACCCATTCACGACCTGCTCGTCCATCGCTGGAGTCCGCGCGCTTTCGACAGCCGGCCGGTTGCTCCGGATGTTCTTCGCAGTTTGTTCGAGGCCGCGCGCTGGGCAGCATCGAGCTACAACGCGCAGCCCTGGTATTTCATCGTCGGCACCAAGGACGATCCCGAGAATTACCAGCGCGTGTTCGGCTGCTTCGTGGAGTTCAACCAGGGCTGGGCGAAGAACGCGCCGGTGGTGGCCCTCAGCGTGGCGGGAATGAAATTCCCGCACAACGGAGAACCCAATCGCCACGCCTATCATGACGTGGGCCAAGCGGCCGCCTACCTCGCGCTTGAAGCAACAGCGCGCGGCCTCCAAATTCACCAGATGGCGGGCATTTCCCCCGATAAGGCCCGGCAGACCTTCGCCATCCCCGAAGGGCACGAAACCGTCGCGGGCATCGCGATTGGCTATCCGGGCGATGCGGCAACGCTCCCCGAGCCGCTGCGCCAGCGCGAAACTGCTCCCCGCGAGCGCAGGGCCGCCTCCTCATTTGTTTTCACGGGGGGCTGGGGGAAGACTTCGCCCATCGTCGCAGGAAAGTAGGCATCCCCTCGTCGCAGGAATGGAAGGTGTGCCGGGTGGAGGGAGCGCGGCGTTTGTTGCGCCGCAAGTGAGACGAGCGAGCTACCAGTAGGCGATCCAGCGGCCGGCGAAAATGATGCCCACCCACAGGACCAGCGAAAGCCAGGCTGCCGTCTTTGCCGATGCGGGCGCAGCTGGCGCGGAGTCCCATTCGCGGATCCTGCGGTAAGGGCCGAAATGGAAGAGCAGCGCGTTCAGCCCCACCGCCAGCAACAGTCCCATCTTGATGCGGAACGCCATGCTGGTGTAGCACTGCCATGCCTCGGACACAAACATCAGCGCGCCGGTCAGGAACATGACGGCAAAACTGACCCACATCGCCGGCAGCGCGCGCGCCGCCACTTTCGACGCGGGCTGCTCCCGCAGAAAGCCCCAGTTGAGCAGGCGCAAGTCGAGCAGCGCGCTCGATCCTGCCAGCACGACAATGCCGAGCACATGAACCGCTTCAATCACCGGAAAGAGCCAGTTTGATTCACGAACCGCGGTTCCGATGGAGGTCGCCTCGATCCATTTGAAGAGCGGCGTCTCACCAGGAAGCGGCGGCGAGCCGGTCTGGGCAAAGGCTGCGCGAGAGAATGCGAGTGTCGCCACGAAGAGCAGCAGCATGCCCCTTCGAGAAACCACCCATTTTCGAACCCGTTTCCCCACGACAAAAACTCCCCTGCGGCACGCAGCCTGCCGCCTGCTACCAGTAGGCGATTCCTCTCCCGGCCACGACGATGGCGGCCCAGAGCGCCAGCGAGAGCCACGCGGCTACGCGCGCGGAAGGCGGCGCGACGGGAGACGATTCCCACTTTGCGATCTTGCGATAGGCCGCAAAGTGAAAGATCAGAGCGTTCAGGCCGGCAGCCACGAGGAGCGCCATCTTGATGCGGAACGATGTGCTCTGATAGCAGCGCGTCGCCTCCGACATGAACATCAGCACGCCGGTGATGAACATGACCGCGAAGCTCCCCCACATCACCGGCAGAAGCCGCGATGCCGCACGCGCAATGGGCTGTTCCCGCAAATAACCCCGGTTGAGCAGGCGCAGATCGAGCAGCGCACTCGAGCCGACCAGCACGACGATGCCCACCAGGTGGATGGATTCAATGAACGGGAACAGCCATATCGAGTTTCGAACGGAGGCCCCGATATACGTGTTTTCAATCGACTGCAGCAGCGGCAGAATGAGAATCCCCCTGCGCCTGTCAAATTTCCGGCGTGCGGTTTGCCGCCGGTCCTACGACCGGAGTACCAGGCCGCTCGCGAGCTTGACGGTTGTGCAGCGCATGGTGCGCGCGCCGTTCTTGGCGCGGCCGCCGGTGAACGTGGCCGTGTCCCCGGGTTTCAGCGTGGTGCTGGTCCAGCCGTTGTGCTTCAGGAAGTTGGGGCTGTCAACCTCAATGGCCCATTCCTCTCCCACTCCGGTCTGCGCGGCGCCTCCGGTCACGCTGCTTGCTTTCACGTAGATATAGGCGTGCGGGTTCGTCCATTCCACCCGCTCGACCGTGGCCACCACCGTCGTGGGATTTTGCATGTCGTACATGGAAACCGAATGGTGCGCCACGGCCGGGACCGCGCACAGCAGGCACAGCCCGGCCAGAATAATTCCAAACTTGCCCCTCATGGAAAATGCCTCCCCGGTTCGATTTGCAGTCGCGGCACAGGCTGCGTGCCGCGCGTTCCCCATCCCGCCTACTGCTTGTACTTCTGGAACAGCTCCTTATAGTCGTGATTATTTTCTTCGCAGATGTACTCCTGAAGCTGCCATTCGGGATGGAGCTGCATGATGCCCGCTTCCTTCCACGGAGCCGCAAACACGTTGGGATCCTCGATGGTCGCCTCGTACTGAATTTTATCGTAGGCTGTGCGGCGATAGCGCTCGATGACGTGGTAGGCGGTCGTATGCCGGTAAATATCCACGGCCGTCTTGTCGTTGAAACCGGTCACGTCCACCACCAGCGTGTCTCCCTCCCAGTGCCCGACGGAATTTCCCATCCACGTAGGGTCGAGATCCTTCGGATGCGGGCGGCCGTCGGTGGGAATCACGCGAAACAGATGATAGGCCTCATACAGGATCACCACCAGATTGGGCGTCTGCACGATCTGGAGCGGGTAGGGCTGCTGGGTGGCTCCCGGCACCCCTGGCGGCAGGCAGTGCTCTCCCAGATCGCCGCCGTAATCTTCGCCCACTTTGTACTTTTCCGCACCGGGCTTTAACGTGACGGGGCCCTCCGGCCGTACGCTGAATCCAGCGATGTAAACGCCGGAAAGATTGGGTTTGCCGTCCGGCATGTGCGGGATCGGTTGGCTGGCGGAAGCGCCGCTGGCGTTCTCCGGAGCGGCCGTCGTGCCCGCCACGGTCACGGTCACCGTCTGCTTGTCCGAGCCGCCGCGCCCGACAGCCGACAATGTGTAGGTCGTCGTCTGTGCCGGCGTGACGGTTCGGCTGTCGCGGGTGGCCACGATTCCGATGCCCTGGTCCAGCGCGATGCGGTCCGCGTTCACCACCACCCACTTCAGCGTGACGGAATGCCCCGGCTGAATTGAACTGGGCTCCGCCGTGAAGCTCAGAATCTTTGCCGGCGGCCCGAGTGGAAACCCGGAGATTGGAGGCGTCGAAGGGTTCTGCGCGGAGGCCGCGCCCGCCAGCGCGAGCACCGTTGCGGCGAATGCCAGCATCCAGGCAATCGTTACCCTGAACCAGCTCCCCGGCTGTTTCCCGCACCCTCGCATCATGTCCCCCCGGCCAGACTTCGGCCATTCCTGCTCAACACCCCGGAAACTTCTATCATCAAAGAAGCGCACTCCGCAAGGTCCGGCTTTGCCGTTCGGTATGCCGGGCAACCGGTCGCGAGGACGCGCAGACCCAGCGTATCGCAGGTTGAAAATAGCTGCGTTGCTAGAAAATGTATCGCAGCGCGAATTGCATGGTCCGCGGGTCATTGATCGTCTGGTTAAGAGCCCCCAAGCCCACGGTGCTCGCCGGTGTAGGCTGTCCGTAAGTGGACAGGCCGAAGCCCGCGCCTCGATCGGGCGCTTCCTCGAACAGATGTACAACGTGGGAGTC
>JAJXZD010000223.1 GCA_021780215.1 Acidobacteriota bacterium | reverse complement strand
TTGTGGCGTGTGAGATTTTCACTCGGCAAGTTGAGAGTATGCGGCAGAGAAATGGAACGCAAAACCCAATCCGAATAAATGGTGCGGGAGAGAGGATTTGAACCTCCACGGTATTGCTACCGCCAGCCCCTCAAGCTGGTGCGTCTGCCAGTTCCGCCACTCCCGCAATCCGTTCGTTCGCCAGCAAATTGTAGCAGAAGCCGGGATTAATGCGCAGGGGGCACAGGAGTCGGCTGGCCGGACGGCGCCGGCTGGACAGGAACCTGAACCGGAGGCGCCGCTTTCTTCGCCGGAGCGGATCCCGATTGCTGCGTCTGCTCGAGGATCGAGCCCGTGCTGATTTCGGCGGGCGTGCGCTTCACCGAAAGGGTAAGCGAGGTCATCATGAAGACGATAGCGCACCACGTGGTGGCTCGCGAGAGGAAGGTCGCCGCACCGCGCGGGCCGAAGGCCGTCTGGCTTCCGGCTCCTCCGAACGCGCCCGCCAGATCCGCAGCGTTCCCGCTTTGCAGCATGATGACCACCACCAGCACGAAACAGACCAGCACGTGCAAGGTCACCAGCACCGCCATCACATGCCAGCCAAGCCAAACCAAGGCCCCGGCAACCAGCAGTGACGTTCCCCATTTCGCCCACGATGGCATTTCCCGCTCCCAGGCCGCGGCGCGTAGATTCCGCGCCCACGATCTCAATAATTCACGATAGCCGCAAAGGACTTCGGATCCAGGCTCGCCCCGCCCACGAGCGCGCCATCAATCTCCGCCTGCGCCATCAGCCCGCGAATGTTCTCAGGCTTGACGCTTCCGCCGTAGAGAATGCGAAGGCTGGAGGCCTGCTCGGGCCCAAATCGCGCCGCAGCCATCGCTCGAAGATGGCCATGCGCTTCGGCGGCCTGCTCCGGGGTCGCCGTCCGCCCCGTGCCGATGGCCCACACAGGCTCGTAAGCTAAGAGAATACGTGAGAACTCCGGCGGGGTCAACGCGGCCAGCCCGTCTTCGAATTGCCGTTTCAGAACCGATTCGGCGAGGTTTCCCTCGCGCTCGACAAGCGTCTCGCCGACGCACACGATGGGTTGCAATCCCGCCTCGAGTGCCGCTCTCGTCTTACGCAACACCGATTCGTCCGTCTCGCCGAAGTATTGCCGGCGCTCCGAATGGCCGACGACCACACCGCGGCATCCGGCCTCTGCGATCATGCGGGCGGAAATCTCTCCCGTAAAGGCCCCCTCGACCGCCCAGTGCAGATCCTGGGCGGCGATAGCCACGCCCGAACCGCGCGTGGATTCGGCCGCGGCGGTCAATGCCGTGTAAGGAGGGGCGACAACAATGTCGCAATGTTTTGTTCCCGCAACCAGCGGCAGGAAGGCCTGGAAAAAAGCCCGCGTCTCCGCGAGCGTCTTATACATCTTCCAATTGCCGGCAATGACGGGGCGGCGCAATCAATTCGCTCCCGTTCCGGCTTTGCGGGGAGCGTCGGTAAGCGCCTCGACGCCGGGGAGCTTCTCGCCGGCAAGAAATTCCAGCGACGCGCCTCCGCCCGTTGATATGTGTGAAATCTGCCGAGCTACGCCGGCCTGCTCGACCGCCGCCACGGAATCGCCTCCACCGATGATCGAGGTGGCCCCTCGCGCGGTTGCCGCTGCCACCGCCCGGGCAATCGCCAGAGTGCCCTTCGCGAAGGCCGGCTTTTCAAACATGCCGAGCGGTCCGTTCCACACGATGGTGCGCCCGCCGGAGATCTCGCGGCTGAACTGCTCAATCGTTTTGGGGCCCACGTCGAGGCCCATCCATCCCTCGGGCGTACCGGCCACGTCCGCGATCTTGGTTTCGGTGGAATCGGGCGATACCGCCAGCACGTGATCGGCAGGCAGCAGGAGCCGGAAGTTGCTCTGGCGCGCCTCCTCAAGCAGCCCGCGCGCCAATTCCAGCTTGTCGTTCTCGACCAGCGATTTGCCCACCGGCAGCCCTTGTGATTTCAGAAAAGTGTAGGCCATGGCCCCGCCGATGAGCATCGTATCGGCGAGATGCATGAGGTTGCGGACCACAGCAATCTTGTCCGACACCTTGGCCCCGCCCAGGATGGCCACAAACGGGCGCTCGGGATTCGTAATTGCCTTCCCCAGATACGCCAGCTCTCTTTCCATCAGCAGGCCCGCGGCCGCCTGGCCGACATAGCGCGTGATGCCCACGACAGAGGCGTGCGCTCGATGCGCCGAGCCAAAGGCATCGCAGACGAAGACGCGGTCGCAAAGGGCCGCGAGCTTCCGCGAAAAATCCGGATCGTTGGCCTCTTCTTCCGGATGGTAACGGACGTTTTCAAGCACCAGAACGTCTCCGTCGCGGAGTGCCTTCGTCTTCGCCTCGGCATCGGCACCAATGCAATCCGCGGCGAATGCAACCGGCCGCCCAAGCAACTCGCGCAGGCGTGCGGCAACGGGCGAGAGACTGTACTTCGGATCGGGCTTCCCCTTGGGACGGCCCAGGTGCGATGCAAGCACGAGGCGCCCGCCGCGCTCCATCGCCAAGCGCAGCGTGGGAAGAGTCTCGCGGATGCGCGTGTCGTCCGCTACGGAATTCCCATCGAGCGGCACGTTGAAGTCCGCGCGGATGAACACGCGCTTTCCTGCCAGATCAAGATCGCGAATCGAGAGTTTGTTCATGGGCGTGAGCCGGGCCAGGCGCCGGATTTTCGCGGCGCGCTAGAGCCTCTTGGCGAACAGCTTGATGAGGTCCACGCAGCGGCACGAATAGCCCCATTCATTGTCGTACCAGGACAGCACTTTCACGCAGTTCGTCCCCACGGTGCGCGTGTAACCCGCATCCACAATCGAGGAGTGGGGATTGCCGCGGAAGTCCACCGACACGAGTTCCTCCTCGGTATATTCGAGGACGCCCTTCATCGGCCCTTCGGCGGCCTTCTTGAACGCCGCGTTGACGGCTTCCACGGTGGCCGGCTTCTCCGTGATGACGGTCAGGTCCACCACGCTCACGTTCGGCGTCGGCACGCGCATCGCATAGCCGTCCAGCTTCCCCTTCAACTCGGGGATCACCAGGTGCAGCGCCTTGGCTGCGCCTGTGGAAGTCGGAATCATGGATATGGCCGCGGCCCGCGCCCGCCGGAGATCCTTGTGCGGGAGGTCGAGCAGCTTTTGGTCGTTGGTGTAGGAATGAATGGTGGTCATCGTTCCCACGCTGATGCCGAAGGCGTCCTGTAGAACCTTCGCTACGGGCGCCAGGCAATTCGTGGTGCAGGACGCATTGGAGACC
>JAJXZD010000192.1 GCA_021780215.1 Acidobacteriota bacterium | reverse complement strand
CGAATCCTTTGGCGGGCAACTGGCGGGGGAAGCTGGCGATGGCTGCACGGCCATCACCGAATATGAACGCACCCGGCCGGACATCGTCTTGATGGACATCACCATGCCGCAAATGGAGGGCATCGAAGCGGTGGAGCGGATTGTCCAGCAGCATCCGGACGCGCGTGTGGTGATGGTCTCCTCGGTCGGCTATCAGGACAACATTTTGGCGGCGCTGCAGAAGGGCGCGCGGCACTTCGTGCAGAAGCCGGTGAAACCCGAGGCTCTCTACGAAATCGTGCGCTACGTGCTGAGCGACGACGGAGTTGCCGCCGGCACCGGAAAGGAGGGCCCGCGATGAGAATGGAACTGATCCAGCCCTTCATCGGCTCGCTCGATGCGGTGCTCGGTGAAATGATGCGCGCTCCCGCGAATATCGCGGGGCTGGCCATGGAAGAGGAAGGCTACCGCAAGAAGGGGCTGGCCGCGGTGGTCACATTTCAGGGACAGATCGAGGGGCGCATCATTCTGGACATGGAGCCGCAGGCCGCCACGCATGTGGCAAAGATCCTCGCCGGAGAGGAAGCCGAGGCGGACGCAGCCATCCTGCCGGAGGCCGTCTGCGAGCTGGCCAACATGGTGATTGGCAACGCCATCACGCAGCTCAACGATCGCGGCTTTCAATTCAAGGTCCACCCCCCCGCGATTCTCTCCGAGGAAGAATGTGGCAGGGCGGGTCAGGACACCGAAGCCACGGTCCTGCGCTTCGAAACCCCCAGCGGAAACGTCCATCTGAATATTGCCATGCGCTACCACAACCGGCGCGCGCGAGAGGCGGCTTCCCTTCCCGTGCCAGCAGGCTCTGGGGCTCCCTCCCGAAGCTAGCCAATTCGAGCAATTGCTGGAGATTTGGCCTCACTCCACTCGCGGAATCCGCCCTCAGGCGGCTGCTAAACTGTGGAAAATGTTGTGGAAAATGCCCAGTGAACTGCACGCGATGGAATGCCGCGCGCCATTGTTTACATTTCTATACCGGGGCCCGTTGTCTCCACAATAGGCTGTATCTAAGGGACTTATTTGCCCAATGGCCGGGCGCGGGCCGACCCCTTGGCCGGCGTGCCTCTCGAAAATGCACTTTGGCGATTTGCACAGATCGTGGTATAGCGTGGGCGCGACATCTTGGGGCCGTTTTGGTTGTGATGCCTTGCGGTGGTGGATGGTAGGGCCGGATGCGGGATGGTGTCAATGGCTTTTATGACACCGGTGTCTGCTGCGCGCTGCCTTGCATTTCTCCGGCCTTGAGTGCTTCGGTTGGTCCGTTTTCTCTCGCGCCTTTTTGCGCGGCGCGCCGCTGCTTGATTGGGTTGGTGCTCTTGGGTTGCTTCACGTTTTTGTCTCCTTTTTCTCCCTGGGCATGCCCGGTTTCTATGCCCCCGGTGTCGTTGGTATGGGTGGCGGCGCGCATTTTGGCCGTTTATTCCTGGGGCCCCTTTCCTGCTTTTTTCGCTGTGCATCTGCAGCCCTTAGCTCGTTGGCCAGGCTCCAAATTATGAAGCGCTGGAAGCCTTCCGGATAGAAGCTGTGTGCTCTGGCTCTCCTAGATAGGAGGCCTTAACGTGGGCTTTTGCCTTTTCTGCTTCGATGAGGAACTCCCGCGCTTGCTTGTTGCTCCTTTCGGGCTCGTTCATTGGGGCTTTTCTCCTCTCGCAGTGGTTCAGTTCCATTGCACCTGGCTGAGCAGGCGCCGCATTTCGTCCGGCTCGTTGGGCTTGAGATACTACATCGTGCTTGTGACGCTCGTATGGCCGAGGGCTTCCTGCATGCCCGCTATGTCGTGGGTTTTGCGATATAGTGCCGTGGCGGAGGTGCGCCGGAAATCGTGCGGGTGAATCCCGCGAAGCCCGGCTTTCTTCGCTGCCTGAATCCAGGCGTGGCGGATTAGGTAGCCTGGGATCGGCCAGCGCTCTCCCCAGCGCCCGGCTAGCTGGCATACGATGGGCGCGTCCGGTTCGGGCCGCATGATCTGGCGGGCGATTTCTTCGAGGAGCGGGGTGGTCGGGAGGGTGCGCTGCTTCGGTCCCTTGCCGGTGAAGGTTACGATGTGGCGCTTCGTGTCGGGCATTGCCGGGGTGAGGCTCGCTGCTTCAGCAAAGCGCAGCCCTAGCTCTGTCCAGGGGACGGTCGCGAAGCGCAGGTGCGTTGGCGCGACTCGCCAGAGGGCTTGCAATTCCTCCTGCGTGGCGATCCGCCCTCGGCGCTGCCCGCGGGGGACGCGTGGGACGCTGATTGCTGCCCCGCCCGCTTCCTTTATCGCCCGGAGGACCAGCCGTAAAGCCTGGGCGCGGCTGTGAAGCGTGGATGGCGCGTACTTCCCCCGCCAGGACGCTACGAGGATTGGCACTGCGCCCTGGCTGACGGCGCTGAGTGGCGCGTGACCGAGAAGAGTTGCCAGCTCGCGGGCTACTCTTGGCAGCTCGTGGTGCTTGCTTGCTCCTGGCCGCGCGAGTGCTTGGCAGAGCCCGGCGACCGTGGTCTCCGCCGCTTCGCTTTTCCCCTCATTTTCTCCTGGTGGGCGATGGCTTCGGCTCGCGTTCTGAAGGCTTTGCGCTTGCGCTTCCCGTCTTCCAGCCAGTCGGCGTAGAACTTCCCGTACTTTTTCAACATGACACCTTCTCTGACACCGCCTTTGAATTTCGGCCCTGTTTTCGCCCCTTCCCCGCGATTTGCACAGATGCAGGTAACGTGGAAATGGTCTTTAGATGGACGCTAAATCGAGTCGATTGGAATCGCTAATGGTGTGCGGGCGAAATCGTGCGATTCGTCCGCGAAAGGCGGAGCAGCCGAAGGGCTCGCGACCGGCGGAGTTGCCGTGCCGGGGATATGGCGTTTATGATGGGAGGCCAACGCGGAACAGCAAGTGCCCGGTAGCAAGAGGACATTCACCTGCGGGAATGCCAGGCGAAAGGAAGAAATGGCCACCGAAGCCGAAGTGCTGGAAGCCTTGCGCGGGGTGATGGATCCGGAGCTGCACCGGGACATCGTCGCGCTGCAGATGGTGAAGAGCGTGCAGGTGGGTGATGGCGCGGTTTCTCTGCTGGTTGTGCTGACGACGCCGGCTTGCCCCCTGCGCGAAACAATCGAAAAGGACATCCGCGCGGCGCTTGCAAAGATTCCCGGGATCCGCTCGGTCGACCTGAAATTCGACGCCGCGGTCCCCGAAGGGCGCCGGCTGCAGGACAAGCCGTCCATTGCAGGCGTGAAGAACATCGTGGCGGTGGCCAGCGGCAAAGGCGGAGTGGGCAAGACGACGGTCGCCGTCAATCTGGCGGTCTCCCTGAAGCAGATGGGTGCGGCGGTCGGGCTGCTGGACGCGGATGTGTATGGGCCGAACGTCCCGCTGATGCTGGGGACCACCGAACAGCCCAAAGCGCTCGATGAGCGAACCATCCTCCCGGTGCTGGCCTACGGCGTGAAGACAATCTCGATGGGGCTGCTGAACCCGGGAGACAAGCCTCTGGTATGGCGCGGGCCGATGCTGCACAGCGTGATGCAGCAGTTCCTGCGCAGCGTGCGCTGGGGACAGCTCGATTATCTGATCGTGGATTTGCCGCCGGGCACCGGAGACGTGCAACTGAGCCTGATTCAAAGCGTGGCGGTGAGCGGGGCGGTCGTGGTGACCACTCCATCCGCCGTGGCGCTGGCGGACGTGCGCAAAGCCGTGGAGATGTTCCGCCAGGTGAACGTGGAGATTCTGGGCGTGGTCGAAAACATGAGCTATTTTTCCTGCCCGCATTGCCAGGGGCGCATTGATGTGTTCGGACACGGCGAAGGCCGGCGCATGGCCGAAGGCTTTGAGGTTCCCTTTCTTGGCGAGATTGAAATTGACCCGCAGATTCGGATTGGCGGAGACACGGGAAAACCCGTCGCATCACTCGGCCCGGAGGCGCCGGGCGCGCGAAGCGTGTACGCTGTGGCGCGCGCTGTTGCCGCACGACTATCCGTGGTAAATTTGACCGCATCGGCGCCAGTGGTTCAAATCCTCTAACCCCACGGGCTTGCCTTCGCCTTGCGGCGGCGCATCCACGCGCGCTGCGGACGTTTATCGGAGAAAAAATAGATCCATGAGCGAACTCATTCAGCTTACTCGCGAAAATGAAATTGCCGTCATCACTATTGATAACCCGCCCGTGAATGCGCTGAGCCCGGCGGTGCAGGCAGGAATCAACGCGGCGATCACGAAGATCAACCAGGACGAAGAGGTAAAAGCGGCGGTGCTGATCGGAGCGGGGCGGACGTTCGTCGCCGGCGCGGACATCAACGAATTCGGAAAAATCACCTCCGGCAAAGCCAAGCGAGGCAGCTTCCTGCCGGTGCTGCTTGCTGTAGAGGATTGCCGCGTGCCCGTGGTCGTGGCGATTCACGGGAACGCGCTCGGGGGAGGCCTCGAGCTTTCCATGGCGGGGCATTACCGCGTGGCCGTGCCCACGGCGCAGGTCGGCCAGCCGGAAGTGAATCTGGGAATCATTCCCGGGGCGGCCGGGACACAGCGCCTGCCGCGCCTGGTGGGCGTGGTCAAAGCGGTCGAGATGTGCACCACGGGAAAGCCCATCAAAGCGACCGAGGCAGCGAGCATCGGCCTGCTCGACAAGCTGGTGGAAGGCGACCTGCTTGCCGGAGCCATCGCCTTCGCCCGCGAGGTGGCCGGCAAGCCCGCGCCGAAGACCCGCTTGCGCACCGATAAGCTCGGCACCGCCGAACAGAACGCGGCGCTCTTCGCCGCCGCGCGGGAAACGGTGCGCAAGAAGCAGCGCGGCCTGCAAGCGCCGCTGGCGGCCATTGACGCCATTGAAGCAGCCACGAAAATGCCGTTCGAGAAAGGCTGCGAGGAGGAAGCCCGGCTCTTCGACCAGTGCCTCTATTCGGACCAGTCGAAGGCGCTCATTCACGTCTTTTTTGCCGAACGCGAGGTTCCCAAGATTCCGGATGTGCCGAAGGACACGCCGGTGCGGCCGGTGAACTCGCTGGCCATCGTGGGAGCAGGAACCATGGGCAGCGGGATCGCCATGGTGTTCGCGAACGCGGGAATCCCGGTCACCCTGAAAGACGCCGAACAGGCGGCGCTGGACCGCGGCCTGGAAACGATCCGCAAGAATTACGCGATCTCTGTGCAGCGCGGGCGCTTCACGCCGCAGTTCGTCGAGGAGCGGATGAAGCTCATCAAGCCCACGCTGAGCTATGACGACTTTGCCTCCGCCGACATGGTGATCGAGGCGGTCTTTGAGGGGATGGGGCTCAAGAAGGAGGTGTTCGCCGAACTCGACCGCGTTTGCAAGCCGGACGCGATTATGGCCAGCAACACCTCGACGCTGAACATTGACGAGATTGCTTCCGTCACTTCGCGGCCGGAATCGGTGATTGGAACACATTTCTTCAGCCCGGCTAACGTGATGCGCCTGCTCGAGGTGGTGCGCGGGCGGAAAAGCAGCAAGGATGTGATCGCTACGTGCATGCAACTGGGCAAGCGCATCGGAAAGGTCGCCGTGCTGGTAGGCAATTGCTGGGGATTCGTGGGCAATCGGATGTTTCTGCCGTACATCCGCGAAGCGCAGTTCCTGGTCGAGGAAGGCGCGGCGCCGGAGGCCGTGGACGCCTCCGTGACCAACTTCGGCCTGGCCATGGGCCCGCTCGCCGTGGGGGACCTCGGCGGGCTGGACGTCTCCTACCGCATCCGGAAAGAGTTTCGCCATCTGGACAAGCCCGGCGCGCGGCGCCCCTTCATGGAAGATCGCTTGGTGGAGATGGGCCGGCTGGGACAGAAGACGGGCGCGGGATGGTATCGCTACGACGAGCAGCGGCGGTCGAGCACCGATCCGGAAATCGCGGCGCTGGCAGGCAAATGGTCCACCGAAGCGGGCATTCCGCGGCGCTCAATTTCGGAAGACGAGGCCCGCGACCGCCTGATCTATATGCTCGTGAACGAAGGTGCTCGCATCCTGGAAGAGGGCTACGCGCTGCGGGCGGGAGACATTGACATCATCTACGTGAACGGCTACGGATTCCCGGCCTACCGCGGCGGACCAATGTGGTATGCGGACACGGTCGGCCTGAAGAAAGTCTATGACCGCGTCTGCGAATTTCACCGGGCGCACGGCGCATTGTGGGAGCCGGCTCCGCTTTTGAAGAAGCTCGCCGAGGCCGGAAAAGGCTTCGCCGATTTTCAGCGGGAAGCGGCGCAGGCGACGACCTAGCCCACGCGATCATCCAGCCACCAGGCGCGGGCCCTCCCGGCAGAGGCAGCGCGCCTGGCGGCGACTCCGCTCAGGCGTAGTAGCGCACTATCCATTGGGCCGCACAGCAGGGTTTCTCCTCGCCTTCCACCTCCACCGTGACGGAAAGCGTCGCCTCGAAGCAATCGGGCAGCGCGCGGAACGATTCCAGGCTCACCCGCGCCCGAATCCTCGCCCCGGCGCGCACCGGCGAGGGGAAGCGCACACGGTTCAGCCCGTAATTAACCGTCAGGCGCGTGCCGCGGACCTGAAACGCCTCTTTTGCCAGATGGCTGGCGAGCGAAAGCGTCAGGAATCCGTGGGCGATGGCTGCGCCATAGGGCGATTCGCGGCGGGCGCGCTCGGGATCCGTGTGAATCCATTGGCGGTCCTCGGTGGCCTCGGCGAACTGCACGATGCGTTCCTGCGTCACCGGAAACCAGCCGGAAACGCCGAGCTCGCGCCCGGCGAAGTCCTTCAAATCATGTGGCGATGCAAGCACGAGAGGGGGCATGGACGCTCCTGTCAAGGACGGTAGCCGAAGGCCTGTGAATGAAATTCGAGCGACGCGGGAAAATGCTGCGCGAAGTAGCTCCAGTTGTGCCCGCCGGGATACAGATGAAACTCGTGCGGGATGTCGCGGGCCAGCAGCAGGCGGTGAAACGCCTCGGCGCCGGTGTTGAAGCCAAAGTCATCCTGAAGCCCGCAATCGAAATAGATGCGCACCCCGGCAGGGCGCGGGAGCGTCCGCGCCAAAGTGAACGGACTGTTGCGATTCCAGAAGGCGCGGTCGAAGGGGACACCAAACGCCGTGCCAAGGGCGTCCTCAAAAACCGACCATTGACTGCCGTGGATCTCGAGGCGCGGCACGTTCTCAATGAGCGCGGGACTATGCGCGCTCACCGAACCGAACATCCCCGGATAGAGAAACGCCAGCCGCAGCGCGCCATATCCGCCCATGGAGACGCCGGTGACGCCGCGAAACCTGCGTCCGGGACGAATGCGATAGTGGCGCTCGATGAAGGGGAAGAATTCGCGGACGAGGAAATCCTGATAGCGGACGCGGCCGTCGCGTGAATCGATGTAGAAGCTGCGGTCGGCCGCTGGCGCGGCGATCACGAATTTGCCGATGCGCTTCTGGTCCCACAGATCCTGAATCAGGTCCCACCCGCCGAGGCGAAGCAGAGTCTGTTCGTCTTCTCCGAGGCCGTGAAAGAAATAGAGTACGGGATAGCGGCGGAAAGGCTGCGCGTCGTAGCCCGGTGGCAGGAGCACGCAGTAGGCAACCGGGCGGCGCAGAATCCGGCTGGGAAGCGTGCGGCATTCGGCGCGGCCGGCCGCGCGTGCCGGCCCACCAAAGAGCAGGACGAAGGCCAGCCCGCAGGCAGCGCAAATCCTCGCCGCCAGCGCCCGGCAGCCCGCGGCTCCGGCGCGCTCATTCATACCGCAGCGCCTCAATGGGATCGAGCTGCGCCGCGCGCGCCGCCGGATACATCCCGGCGAGCAAGCTGACACCGACAGAAAAAGCGATGGCCGAGATGACCATCCAAATGGGCACCAGGGAAATCGTGACGGCAGGCAAAGCCCGCCGGGCCAGGTAGATGTTGGTGCCGAAATTAATTCCGCGCCCGATCAGCCATCCGAGAAGCACGCCAAAGACGCCTCCAAGCAATCCCATGGTTCCCGCCTCGGCGAAGAAGAGCCGGCGAATGTCCCTGTCGGCGGCGCCGAGCGCCTTGAAGACGCCAATCTCGCGGCGGCGTTCCAGAATCGCCATGACCAGAGTGTTGACGATCCCGAGCGAAGCTACCACCAGCGCCAGGCTGCCGAAAATCCCCAGCAAGAGATCGAACACAGCGAAGACCAGCCGCAAATCGCGGGTCGCATCCAGCAAGGAATACGTGGCGAAGCCCATCTGTTTAATGGAGTCCTCTACGGAACGCACTCGCGAAGTGCGCTCCACCCGCACGGTGAGATTTGCATAGCGGTGGGGTGCGGAGGGATCGCGCAGGAGGTCGCGTAGGTCGGCGGCCTGCGCGGCGCCAAGTTTTTCCGCCACCCCCAGGGGGATCAGCAGGCGTCCGCGCCCGATGCCGCCAAAGCCCCCGGCCGGCTCCGTCTCGACAATGCCGACTATGCGCAGCTTCTGCTCGCGGGGCTCGAGGGAAAATCCCGGCGAACCGCCCGCGGAATTTCCGGGGGCGGGATCGGCGGGAAGCGGCTGGCGCTCCGCGTACCGCAGCACAATTTGCTGGCCGAGGAGCGAGCGAGGCTGTGTGGAAAGCTGGCGCGCCAGGGAAATCTGCAAGATGGCCTCATCCGCATCGGGGCTGGAGAAGAACGTTCCCGTCATTCCATCGAACGCGCCATCGCTTCGCGCCGAATTCGGAATGCCAGCCACCACGGTGGCATAGATGCCGTCGGCAAAGTGGATTTCCGTGGCGAAGCGGATCTCGGGATAGACCTCGGCAACTCCGGGCAGGCGCTCGATGGCGAGACGTGCGTCATCGTCGAGCGAGCGCGGGGGTGCAGCCGGCGAAACGTCGGCATTGGGGGGCGCGCCGAAGCGCGGAGGAGGCACGCGCGGGGCGACGAAGATGGCGTTGAACAGGCCGGACTGGGAGAGCTTCTGGCTGGCCAAACCCTGCAAGCCCGCGCCGAGAGAGAGCATGGCGACGAGCGAAGCCACGCCCACGGCGATTCCAATCGTCGTGAGGAAATTGCGCAGCAGGGCCTGGCGAAGATTGCGCGCCGCCAGCTCGATCATGTCGCGGTTCTTCACGGGCGCGCTCCGTTCGAGACGAGGCGGCCGTCGCGCAGATAGAGCATGCGCCGGGCGTGCTGGAGGGCGCGTTCGCGCTCGTGGGTCACGAGCACGATGGTGGTGCCCAGCGCGGAATTGATTTCGCTCAGCAGCCGCATGATTTCGTCGCCCGTCGCGCTGTCGAGATTCCCGGTGGGCTCATCTGCCAGCAGGATCGCCGGGCGGTTGACGAGCGCGCGGGCCACCGCGGCGCGCTGCTGCTCTCCGCCGGAAAGCTCCGTAGGGCGATGCGTCAGGCGGGCGCTCAAACGCACGCGTTCGGCGGCTTCGCTGACTCGCCGGGCACGCTCGGCGCGGTCCATCTCCGCCAGGCGCAGAGGAAGCTCAATATTCTCCTCGAGGGTCATTCGCGGGAGCAGGTTGAAGGCCTGAAACACCATGCCGACGGTGCGGCTGCGGTACGCGGCCAGCTCCTGCGAACTCATCTCCGCAAGGTTGCGGCCCAGAGCGTAGATCGCGCCGGAAGTGGGGCGGTCGAGACCTGCCATCAGGTTCAGCAGCGTGGATTTGCCGGACCCGGAACTGCCCAGCAGGGCCGCGAACTCCCCGGCCGGAATTTCGAAGGACACGTCCTCCACCGCGCGCACCTGCCCGTCGCCCATGGGGTACTCGCGTGTGAGCTTCTCGGCGCGGATGGCGATGCGATCGTCTGCTGGCATTGGCCCGCTCTCCATGGTACTACGTGGCAGGGCATGCCGGAGTTTCCGCTGCGCGAGTGCGGATTCGGCCGGCTCGGGCACATCGAGACGCGGGACATCGTCTCGGGCAGAGTCCTGGGAAATTCACTCGGGGGGCTTCACATGACCAGGGACGACTTTTACCGCTACATTGACGCGTTCAATAACCGGGCCTACGACCAACTGGCACCCTACTATGCCGCCAGCGCGCAGTTGGAACTGCCCGGGTTCACCCTGGAAGGTCCGGAGGGCATCACCGGCTTTTACCGGGATTTCCACCAGTACGTGCGCGAATATATCGAAGTGCGCTTCCTGGTGGCGGACGAAAACGGAGTCGCCGTAGAGCTGTATACCGAGTTTGAGTGCCACCGCGATTATCCGAACGAAAAGCTGCCCTTCAAGCGCGGGGAAACGCGACGGTTGCTGAACTTCGTCCACTACGACGTCGAGAACGGGCAGTTCCAGCGCATCCGAGTGGCCCGCTACCGGCAGTATCCATAGAACTTCCCTGCCGCGCGGAACACTCGAGAAACACGAAAGCCCCGGCCGGATAACCGGGGCCTTGTGAAAGAGCGCGGGGCGCAACGGCTATCGCCGGGTGCGGCGTGCGTTGTGCTTCTTGGCGTAGATGTTGCGTGAGGCCCGGTTCTGCTGGCGATTGAGGACGGCCTTGTCTCCCGGAGTGAGGCGGCCGCCATTGGCGGCCCGCATGGATGCGCCGGCCCGGTTGATGTTGCGCTGCTGATTTTCGAGGCGCGCGGTTTCACCGGCCGTAAGCTGCCCGCTGCGGACTCCTTGCGCGATGCGGTCCTGCTGTTTCTGGCGGCGCTGGCCGACCACGTTGTTGCCGTAGTGGGCGGTGTTGGCGTTGTGCTTGTCGGTGTAGATCTGGTGCGAGAGATTGTTCTGCTGCCGGTATATGCGGGCGCGGTCGGCGGACGTCAGGCGGCCGTTGTTGTCCATGCGCATGGTGTGCTCTTCCATGTTGATGCCCGCTTCCTTGGATTCCAGTTTGGTGGTTTCGCCCGCGGTCAACTGTCCGCTCTGCACGCCCTGGGCGATGCGATCCTGCTGGTTGTCCTTGTGTTGGGCAATGGGCGCGGGATGATCGCCAGCACTGGCTGTGCCGCTGCTGGCGCCGGCCTGTTGCGCCCGGGCTTGCGGGATGTACAGAATCGTCAGAGCCGCCGCGCTCAAGATCAGGTCTCTCGTCTTCATGATGTCTTGCCTCCGTGTCCTCCGCCGACTGCCGGGATGCTTCCGCTGGCGCCGCCAGAGGGTCGCTGCTCGTTAAACACGGCCCGTCGTGGAAAGTTGCTGATCCTGCGGTAAGAGGAAACGCAACGGGAGAGAACTATCCCCACGGACAGGTGTGCGCCGGGGGCAAGCAGTGAATCAGGTTTTGGGAATTCCGCTGGGAACCATGGGTAGGGAGCGCAGGCGAATTCCAGTCGTTTGGAAGATGGCGTTGCCGATGGCTGGGGCCAGGCCCACGAGCGGGGTCTCGCCAGCGCCGGCGGATGGCAGGTCGCGCCGATCGAGAATGACCGTCTCGATGGCCGGGACGTCGCTGAATCGCGAGACGCGGTACTGCGAGAAGCGCGGGTTGAGGATCCGGCCGTTTTCGAAATGGATGGCTTCGAAAAGCGCTCCGCCCAGCCCCATAAGGATGGCTCCCTCGATCTGGTTGCGCAGGCCATCGGGATTGACCACCGCGCCGCATTCAAAGGCAGTCGTTACACGGACGACGCGCACCGCGCCCGTCGCGGCATCCACGGCCACTTCAGCACAGCTGGCTACGTTGCCGCCCTTTTCAAATCCTCCGCCGATGCCGAAACCGTGGCCGGGCGCGGGGGTAGCGCCCCATCCAAATTTATCGGCGGCGGCCTGGAATACGGCGCGGAGGCGAGCGTCCTTCAGATTTTGCAGGCGAAAGGCGAGCGGATCCATCTTCGCGGCGTGAGCCAGCTCGTCCATGAACGATTCGCGCGCAAAATGGTTCGCCGTAGCGGCCAGTGCGCGGTAGGAGCCCTGGCGCAAGGGATAGCGCGTGGGCTGGAAGACGATGCGCTGGCTTGGGATGTCGTAGGAGGTGCGGATGCCGGCGCCGCCGGAGTTGTAGTTGGCGAAGGACCAGGCGGCGATGGCTCCGCCGGTGCGCACGCCCGCGCTCACCTCAATGAGCCCGGCCGGGCGGAAATAGGCCCAGGTGAACTCCTCCTCACGGGTCCAGACCAGCTTTACGGGCCGCCCCGCCGCGCGCGCCAGGCGTGCCGCTTCGACCGCGCATTCGCCGGTGTGCTTCCCGCCATACCCCGATCCCATATCCGGCATGAGAACGCGGACGTTCCCGTCGGGAATATGGAACGCCTGCGCCAGTTCCGTGCGGACGGCAAAGGGGCGCTGCGTCCCCGTCCAGACGGTCAGCGAATCGCCGGTCCATTGCGCCAGGGCCGCGCGCGGCTCCAGCGGGGCATGCGCGATGTAGGAAACGGTGTAGGTCTGCGTCAGGCGATGGTCCGCGGAGGCCATGTCTCGGTCCACAGCACCAATCTCATAGCGCGAGGCTCCCTCGAACCCCTTCAACTCGACCGGGTTGTTCTTCAAATAGGCGAAGAGCTCGGCGCTCGAAGGCTGCGGCTGCTCTTTCCATGCCGCGTGAATCGAGGCGATCGCCTGGGAGGCGAGCTGCTCGCTCTCCGCGGCGACGCCCACGAAATCACCGTCGCGAACAAAGGTGACGTGGCTCGCCATATCGGCGGGAAGATCCTCCGCGGAAATGAGCGTGGCGCCGAACGACGGCGGGCGCAAAATTTTTCCGTGCAGCATTCCTGGCAGGCTCTGGTCGGACGGGTAGCGATGCTTTCCGGTGACGAAGTCCCGCCCGTCTACCTTCGGGATTGGCTGTCCCTCGACGGTCCACTGCGATGCAGAAAGCAGCGGGTCCTCTGCGGGAATCGTCTGCGTGATCTGCTGTCCCTCAACCAATTCAGCGTAGGAGATGGAACGCCGCGTTGCAGGATCGGTGATGCGTCCGGCGGTCGCGCTGAGATGTGCGGCGTCGGCATTCCAACGCGCCGCCGCCATCTGGAGCAAAATGCCACGCGCGGCGGCGGAAACCCGGCGAAGCTGCAGGTTCATGGTGGGCGTGGTGCGGCTGCCGAAGGTGCCCATGTCGTAGGGGGTCAGCAACGTATCGCCCATGACCAGGCGAATCTGGTCGAGCGGATAGTGCAACTCCTCCGCCACGGCCTGGCTGAGCGAGGTACGAATGTTCTGGCCGATTTCGACCTTCCCGGTATAAACCGTGGCGACGCCCTGTTCTCCGATATGCAGCCAGGCGCTGATTTCCTTCGGGAGCGGCGGACCCGCGAAGGGCGGGCCCGTGAGAACACCTTCCTGGGCCGCGGGCGCTTCCTTCCAAATGGACACGACCAGCATGCCCGCGCCCAGAAATTTGAAGAAGTCGCGGCGGCGCAGATCGAAGTGATGCACGGGCGCGGCGCGGAATTCATAGCGTTCCGGCTCGATCGGCAGAGGAAAATCCGCGGGGCCGCTCATCGCCGAGACTCCTTGGTTTGCCGCGCGGCGTGCTGAATAGCCGCCATGATGCGCGGGTAGGTGCCGCAGCGGCAGATGTTCCCCTCCATCGCCTGCGCGATTTCCTGCTCGGAAGGGTTGGCGTTCGATTGCAGCAGGGCCACGCCAGCGAGAATCATGCCCGAGGTGCAATAGCCGCACTGCAAGGCACCCTCGGTGAGAAAGGCTTCCTGGACGGGATGCAACCGGCCGTGGCGCTCGAGGCCCTCGATCGTAATCACCTCCTGCGAGGCGACCGAACCCAGGGGAGTGAGGCAGGAGCGGCGCGGACGCCCGTTGAGCAGGACGGTGCAGGCGCCGCACTGCCCTTCGCCGCAGCCATATTTCGTTCCGGTGAGGCCGAGGAAATCGCGCAGGATGGCGAGGAGGCTGGTTTCCGGGTCGGCGGAAACTGCATGCAGGGTTCCGTTCACCCGCAGTCGGGTGATATTTGCCATGGGCAAGCCCTCCGCGCTTCGGATACCGCGAGACGTCCGGCGGCCAGGGCAGGCCGCGCGGACTTGCACAGTATAATCCCGGAAAGCGGGAAATTCGCCGGCGTTCGGAAGCCCCGCAAGAAATGCCCCTCGTGCACCAACGCGCGAGCGGCTGATGTATAATGCGCCGCAACCGGCAAGGCACAGGAAAGCAGCCGCCAAGCCGGATCATTCGAAACAGGGAATGTTGGGGGCTGGTGCGGGCGCTCGGAACGGGGACCGGAGAGGCCGCCCTGGCGAAGGAGAAGGTTTGACCGGCATGCGAAGGCAATTATTTCAGCGAATCGCTGTCCTTCTGTTGCTTCTGCCGTTTGCGCCGATGATCCTCGAAGCGGCGCCAAGCCATTATCTGCGGACCACCGCTGCGATGGTAGCTCCCGAAATCAGCGTGGAGCGGCTCGGCGCCGTCGAGCATGCAGCGGCGGCCGCTCAAAGCTCCGGAGACAACGCCTGGATGCTGACGAGTACGGCCTTGGTGCTGCTGATGACCGGGCCGGGCCTGGCGCTGTTCTATGGCGGGCTGGTGCGCAAAAAAAACGTCCTCGGCACAGTGATGCAGAGCTTCGGCATGATGGCCGTGATCACGGTGATCTGGGCCGTGGTGGGTTACAGCCTCGCGTTCGGCCAGGGAAGCGCTTTTCTCGGCGGCCTGCACAATCTGTTCCTGCGCGGCGTGGGGGTGCAACCCGATCCGGCGTACGCGGCGACCATTCCGGCGCAGACCTACATGATGTTTCAACTGATGTTCGCGATTATCACGCCGGCGCTGATCACCGGCGCGTTCGCGGAGCGGATGAAGTTCAGCGCCATGCTCGTATTTCTGACGTTGTGGTCGCTGCTGGTCTATGACCCGATGGCGCACATGGTGTGGGGCAAGGGAGGGTTGCTGAACGCCTCGCTCGGGGGGCGCTTTCCCACGCTCGATTTTGCAGGCGGGACCGTGGTGCACATCACTTCGGGAGTTTCGGCGTTGATCTGCGCGCTTTACCTTGGCAAGCGGCTGGGATATCCGAAGGAGAACATGCCGCCGCACAGCGTGGTGCTGAGCTTTGTTGGCGCATGCCTGCTGTGGGTCGGGTGGTTCGGTTTCAATGCGGGGAGCGCGCTTGCCTCGAATGGGCTGGCGACCAGCGCATTTGTGGCGACGCATTTCGGGGCGGCCGCGGCGGTGGTGGGATGGAGTGCGGCGGAATGGCTGACCCATGGAAAGCCCAGCGCACTCGGAGCCATTTCGGGATGCGTGGCGGGGCTGGTGGCAATCACGCCGGCCTCGGGATTCGTCAGCCCGATGTCGGCGCTGGCAATCGGCTTGATTGCCGGCGTGTTCTGCTTCTGGATGGTCACGACGGTCAAATCGAAATTCGGTTACGATGATTCGCTGGACGCCTTCGGCGTTCACGGGGCGGGCGGGACCATCGGAGCGCTGCTGACCGGAATCTTCGCCTCGAGCGCGGTCAATCCCATCTTCAAGGACGCCAGCGGGAAGACGCTGGCCTCGGGCGTCCTCGAAGGAAACGTGCACCAGATCTGGAATCAGGCTATCGGCGTGGCTATCGCCTGGACGCTGGCGATTGTGGGAACGCTGGTAATCTTGAAGATTGTGGACGCGGTGATCGGCCTGCGGGTGTCCGAGGAGCAGGAAACGCAGGGACTGGACCTCTCGCAACACGGCGAGGAAGGCTACTACTGGGAGACTTCAGCCTAAGGCGGCCGCAGGCTCTATCGCGATGAAGGCGCCCTGCGCGCGCCCTCATCCGGAGAATCGAGAAGAACAGCGATGACAAAAGTCGAGGCGGTAATCCAAACGTCGAAGCTGGACACAGTGAAGGACGCGCTGCACGAGATCGGGGTCGAGGGGATGACGGTGCTCGAAGCGCGCGGGCACGGCCGCCAGAAGGGGCATACGGAGTTCTACCGCGGGCGGGAATACACGGTGGACCTGATCCCCAAGATCAAGATCGAAATGGTCCTTGCCGATGACATGGTTGAGAAGGCCGTGCAGGCCATCGTGAATTCCGCGCGCACCGGCAAGATCGGCGACGGCAAGATTTTTCTGTCGAAGATAGACGACGCCATCCGCATACGCAACGACGAGCGCGGCGACAGCGCGCTCTAGCTCCCGGCGACCTCCGCACCAGGCGTCCCGAACGGTTCATGGCGCCACCCCGCGGGGTCCGGGGGCGGAAGCAGTTTTTTTCATCGAACCATGTCCACACAGCCTCCATCGGGCGTGCCAGCGCGGGAATGGTACGCGCAGGAATCCGCGCGGATCGAGCGCGCCTTTGCCGAGAGCGGCGACGGCCGCGCGGCCGTGCAGGGGCGCACCGCAACCGTGGATGCGCTGGCCCTGCGGCTATGGCAGGAGCACCTCTCACCCGACCCGGAAGGGCCGAAGAATTTCGCGCTCGTCGCCCTCGGCGGATTCGGCCGCCAGTGGCTCTTCCCCTACTCGGACATTGACATTCTGTTCCTCCACGGAGGCAGCGGAAGCGACCGCGGCCTCGCGGATCGTGTGCGCCGCTTTTCCCAGGAGATGTGGGACGCCCGTTTGCGCTTCAGCCCGGTGACGCGGACCCTCTCCGAATGCGAGAAATTCGACCCCAATAATGTCGAGTTCGCCATCTCCCTGCTCGATTGCCGCTATCTGGCCGGCGACCGAAGCCTCTTTGCGCGCCTGCGCGACCAGGGAATTCCCAAACTGGTGGGGCGTGAATCGCGGGCCATCGTGCAGCGGCTGACGGACCTTACCCGCGCGCGCTACAACAAGTTCGGCGACACCGTCTTCCACCTCGAACCCAACGTGAAGGATGGCCCCGGCGGGCTGCGCGACTACAATCTGGCCTGCTGGCTGGCGCTCTTGGCCGCCATCGAGGATTGTGGCGCCTGGCCGAAGGAAACCGTTCTGCTGCCACCCTGGCTCCGCGATAAATTCGACGCGGCCCTCGGCTTCCTGATGTCCGCGCGCTGTTTTTTGCATTTCCGGCACGGCCGCGACGACAACATCCTCGTCTGGGAGGCCCAGGACGAAGCCGCGGCCCGGCGCATCGGGGCGCCCGGAACGGGCCCCCTGACGGCCTCGGACTGGATGCGCCTCTATTTCGGACATGCGCGGCTGATTCACCGCGTGGCCGCGCAACTGCTGGATGAATTCCCCGCGGCGCGCCCCTCGCTGTACCGGCAGTTTCAGAATCTGCGCTCGCGGCTTTCCAACCCCGAGTTTGCCGTCGTGGACGGCAGAATCTTTCTGCAGCGGCAGGAGGCGATGGACGATCCGCAACTGCCGCTGCGGCTGTTTCGCTTCATGGCCCGCCACGGCTTGAGCCTGAGCTCGGCCGCTGAACACCAGATTGAAGAGCGGCTTCCCGCCCTCGCGGCCGCGCCTCCGCAGGGCGCCGAGCTGTGGCATTACCTGCAGGAAATTCTGCTGGCGCCGCACGCAGCCGAGGCGCTCCGGGCGATGCATGCACAGGGATTGATGACACTGCTGCTGCCCGAATTCAAGGTAATTGACTCGCTGGTAATCCGCGACTACTCACATCGCTTCACGGTGGACGAACATACCTTCGTCACCATCGAAAATCTTCAGGACCTGCGCAAATCGCAATCCAAGTGGGACCAGGGCTACGCCGAACTGCTCGACGAG
This sequence comes from Acidobacteriota bacterium, assembly GCA_021780215.1. Lineage (GTDB taxonomy): Bacteria > Acidobacteriota > Terriglobia > Acidiferrales > UBA7541 > Palsa-295. The sequence continues at coordinate 34,353 of JAJXZD010000192.1, read as the reverse complement.
GTCGAGCAACCCGACCTGCTCTCTCTGGCGCTGCTGCTGCACGACACGGGTAAAGGCGCCAGGACGGACAACCACATCGCCGGAAGCCTGGAAATCGCCGAAGCCTGCCTGGCGCGCCTCGACCTGGACGCTGCGGACCGCGAGACCGTCCTCTTTCTGATCGGACGTCATCTCGATCTGAGCAACGCCTTGCGGCGGGACATCTTCGACCCCGCGGCAATCCGCCAGCTCACCGAACGAGTCGGCACTCCCGAGCGACTGAAGATGCTTTGCCTGCTCACCTATGCGGACATCAAGGCGGTCAATCCAGAAGCTCTTACGCCGTGGAAGGCCGAGAGCATCTGGCAGCTCTATATCGGCGCGGCCAACCTGATGATGCGCAGCGTGGACGAGCGCCTGCATGCCGAAGGCGACGAGGAAGTGATCACGCACCTTAGGACGCTCATGCCCACGGCGGGAAAGAAACTGGAAGGTTTTCTCGAAGGCCTCCCGCGGCGCTACCTGCGGACGCAGGCGGCCAGCGACGTAATCCGCCACGTCGAGATGGCCAGCCGGCTGGGCGAGGATCCGGTGCAACTCGAACTGGCGCGGGGACGGAACTGGTATGAGCTGATTCTGGTGACGCTGGATCGCCCTTTCCTATTCTCCAAGATTTCCGGCGCGCTGGCCGCGTGGGGAATGAACATCGTGAAGGCAGCGGCCTTCTCGAACCAGTCCGGCATCGCTGTGGACCAATTTTTCTTCACCGACCGCTTCCGCACTTTGGAGCTGAATCTGCCGGAATGGGAGCGGTTCAAGAAGAGCGTGCACGACGTAGTGCTGGACAAGGCGGACCTGACCCGCATGCTGGAGGACCGGCTGAGATCGGAGAAGAAGGCTCCGCCGAAGGTGAAGGTGGAGACGCGCATCGAAATTGACGATGCGTGCTCCGAACACAGCACGCTCATCGAGGTGATCGCCCAGGACCAGCCCGGGCTGCTCTACCGCGTCAGCAGCCAATTTTCGACCCATAACTGCAACATCGAAATCGCCATCATCGAAACCGAAGGCCAGACGGCGATTGACGCTTTCTATCTCACATCCAACGGAGCCAAGCTGTCTCCGGCCCATCAGGAGCAGGTCCGCGCGGCCCTGCTCGAAGAGCTGGCGCGCAAATAGGGCCCCGCGGCGCAGGCGTCGAGCGGGACCTTCGCGCCGGCGCAAGGCTCTTGACCCGCGGGAAATCTCCCGCATCCAAATAAGAGGCGGAACGCGTACACTGTTTGAAACCCCACCGGGAGGGCGCCATGCTGGTGCAGCGCAAGCCGGATCTGACCTATGCGGACGTTACGCCGAAGCGGCTTTACATGGGACGCCGCAATTTTCTACTGGGACTCCTGGCAACTTCGGGAGCGGTGGCCGGATGGAGAAAACTGCCGGAATGGCTGGCGGGCCGCGGCACCGGCTCGGTCCCGGTGCCTCTGGAAGGAGTGGTGAAATGGCCGGGCAGCACCTCGGAGCCCGAGACTCCCATCGAAAAAACGACGCACTGGAACAACTTTTACGAGTTTGGGACCGACAAGACCGATCCGGCCGTAAACGCACGGAACTTCCAGGTCTCGCCATGGAGCATTTCGGTCGAAGGCGAAGTAGCCAAGCCGCGCACTTTCACGATGGAAGAGATTCTGAAGCTGGCGCCGCTCGAGGAGCGCATCTACCGGCACCGCTGCGTCGAGGCCTGGTCCATCGTGGTGCCGTGGATCGGCTTTCCGCTGAACGTCCTGGCGAAGCTTGTCGAGCCGACTTCCAAGGCGCGCTTCGTCGCCTTCCAGAGCTTCTATGATTCGCGCCAAATGCTTTCTTCGGGGCAGGCTGGCATCGAGTTTCCCTACGTCGAGGGACTGCGGCTTGACGAAGCCTTGCACCCGCTGGCACTGCTGTGTGTGGGAATGTACGGAGAAACGCTGCCGAATCAGGACGGCGCTCCCGTGCGGATGGTGATTCCGTGGAAGTACGGCTTCAAGAGCATCAAGTCCATCGTGAAGATTCGCTTCGTCAAGTACCAGCCACAGACCTCCTGGAACCTCGAGAATCCGCGCGAATACGGCTTCTATTCGAACGTCAATCCGCACGTGGACCATCCGCGCTGGAGCCAGGCCACCGAACGCCGGATCGGGCCCGGTCTGGGATTGTTCAACCGGCGCATTCCCACCCTGATGTTCAATGGCTACGGCGATCAGGTGGCGAGCATGTATGCGGGCATGGACCTGCGCAAGTATTTCTGAGGGCGCGGCACCGTTGAACTCCTTTTTGACGAGCAAATGGACCAAGGCCGCGTTGTTCCTGCTCTGCCTTGTGCCGCTTGGGGATCTCGTCTGGCGCGGCTTGCACGACGAGATGGGCGCCGACCCGGTCACCTTCATCACTCACCGGACGGGCGAATGGACCCTGCGGTTCCTTGTGCTCACGCTGGCAATCAGTCCGCTCCGCAAAATCCCGCGCCTGTCGCTGCTCATTCGCTTCCGCCGGATGCTGGGACTGTTTGCCTTTTTCTACGTCTGTCTGCACTTCACCACCTGGATATGGCTGGACCATTCCTTTGCCTGGGCGGAAATGTGGAAGGACATCCACAAGCGGCCATACATCACCGTGGGATTCACCGGCTTCGTACTTCTGATTCCCCTGGCATTGACTGCCACGAGGGGCTGGATACGCCGCCTTGGCGGGAGACGCTGGCAGATGTTGCACCGGGCCATTTACGCCGCGGCCATTGCCGGCGTAGTCCACTACTACTGGCTGGTCAAGTCGGACGTTCGGCGGCCGCTGGCCTACGCATTTCTCGTGACGATCCTGCTGGCCTGGAGGCTGGGCCATGGGATCGAGAGATTGCGCAAACGAATTTCCGCGGGACCCGTTCCGGGAAAGAAGGGATCCGCCACCGCGTAATCAGCCATTCGCCAGCCATCCCCGGCTCGTGACACAGGTCTCCCCCGCGAGCATGTCCGCGCCAATTTCCGTTTGCGAACTTCGCGGGATGTACTAACATTGAAAAGACGGCGTGCCCAGCGCCGTGAAAGTTGGACCAAGTGGCGCCGGAGCATTACCTAGGGCATCATCCGAATCGCCCAAAAAGCTAGCTCCGTCTGCGGGAAAGCGCTGGCGTTCTCCCGGCCGCAGCGCTGGAGGCTATCCAACTGTCAACCGGGCCGAAATCGAGATGGTGAATCAGCGCTCATGAGTGCAAACGTGATTGGCAGCCGTGGAAATCTTCGCGCCGCGCAGATACCGGGGACACGCAGACGGTTTGTTGAGGTGCCGCTGGTGTTCGTCGTGCTGTCGCTCGGATTGGCGGCATGCTATGCCGGCTCGGTCAACACGAACACCGGAACGCCCGTTGCCCCGGCGATTTCCTTGCAACCGGCCAGCGTTACGGTCACTGCCGGGCAATCTGCAACATTCAGCGTGGCCGCCACGGGCACTGCCCCGCTCAGCTATCAATGGCAGAATGCCGCCACCGGCGCAAACATCGCCGGAGCCACTTCGGCCAGCTATACCATCGCCTCCACCACCTCCGCAGACAGCGGAAACACCTACCGCGTGGTGGTGAGCAATGTTGCGGGCAAAGTCACCAGCAACGCCGCAACCTTGACGGTGAATGGCCTGCCCGTGATCACCACGCAACCGGCGGACCAGACTGTGATCGTGGGACAGACGGCAACATTCAGCGTGGTTGCCACGGGCACTGCCCCGCTCAGCTACCTGTGGCAATATGCCACGACCAGTACGAACATTACGGGAGCCACCTCCGCCAGTTACACCACGCCTGCAACCGTCCTGGGCGACAGCGGGCAGACGTTTCAGGTGGTGGTGAGCAACGCATACGGAAGCCAGACGAGCCGCGCCGCCTTGCTGACAGTCAATAGTACGCCGCCCCCAAGTAGCGTGACCGTCCTGACATATCACAACGACAATACGCGGCAGGGGCTGAATGCGAACGAGACCATCCTGACAACGGCGAATGTAAATCAGACCACGTTCGGCAAGTTGGGCGTGCTGCCGGTGACAGGCTTGGTGGACGCGGAGCCTCTCTATGTCCCTGGCTTGACGATCAACGGAGCGAAGCACAACGTCGTCTACGTGGTGACGGAAGAGGATATGGTGTACGCCTTTGACGCGGACACGCCCGGCGCTCCCTTGTGGTCGGTTTCAGTGGCTCCCAGCCCGGAAATAGCCCCAACTACCACCGATATTGGCGGGTGTACACAGGTCAGTCCCAACGTAGGCATCACTTCAACACCGGTGATTGACCCGAAAGCCGGGCCCAACGGAACAATGTTCCTGGTGGCCATGTCCCTAAACCCGCAGACCAATGCCTTGTACGATCGCCTGCATGCAATTGATCTGACGACCGGCGCGGAGCTGAATGGCGGTCCGACAGTCATTCAGGCGACGGCCTCCGGGCAGACGTTTGATCCGAAGCAATACGTGGAGCGGTCCGCACTGCTGCTGCTGAATGGGACAATTTATCTGACCTGGACTTCGCACTGCGATAATGGAAGCTATCAGGGCTGGTTGATGGGCTACAGCGAATCGAACCTGCAGCAAACCAGCGTAATCAATACCACCCCCAATGGGAACGGCGGCTCAATTTGGATGGCCGGTGCGGGGCCTGCAGCGGACAGTTCCGGCTATATCTATTATTTGACGGCGAACGGAACCTTCGATACTTCGCTGGACGCTAACGGCTTCCCGGTGAAAGGCGACTTCGGCAACTCTTTCCTGAAGGTGTCGGCGTCGGGCGGGGGCCTGTCCGTGGCGGATTATTTCACCATGCACAACACTGTCACGGAATCGAATAACGATCAGGACCTCGGTTCGGGAGGCGCGATCGTATTGCCCGACCTCACGGACGGTTCCGGAACAGTCCAGCACCTCGCCGTGGGAGCCGGCAAAGATGGGCACATGTACGTGGTGAATCGAGACAACATGGGAAAATTCAACGCGAGCAGCGACAGCGCCATCTACCAGGAGATCCCTTCAGCGTTCGGCGCCGTTTTTTCCGCGCCCGCCTATTTCAATAACACCATTTATTATGGCGCCGTGCATACCAACCTGCTCGCGTTTCCCATCGTCAATGCCCTGGTATCCTTAGCGCCCTTTTCGAGCGGCACCGTGTTCAACTATCCCGGCACCACGCCAAGCATCTCTTCAAACGGCACGTCGAACGGGATCGTCTGGGCCATCGAAAACGGCAGCATCGGAGTCCTGCACGCCTTCAACGCAACGAACCTCACCGAGCTCTACAACAGCAAGCAGGCAGGCACGCGCGACCAATTCAACACCAGTGGCAGCGATAAGTTCGTCACCCCAATGATTGCCAATGGCAAAGTCTATGTGGGGACGCCGAACGCAGTAGTCGTCTTTGGGACCCTGTAAGGCGATTGCCGCAGCGTCAGCGCTTGGCTCGGAATTGGGCGGGCATCATTGGCGTCAGAGGCCGCTTGCGCTCGGCGGGATTCCAATTCTCGGGCGGGAAAGCGATGCGCCAGAAGACCGGGGAGGCCTCGGCAAATTCAACGCCAACCTCTAATTTTCCGCCATCACGCTGCCCAATGAAGCTCACGGTGCACGGCAGCTCTTCCGCGGTCTTGGTGTTGACGATAGAGACTTCCTGGGCGCGCGCCACCGGCGTGGCCATCTGAACCATACAGCCGTGCGCATTCACGGAAATCGTATGCGTCCGCTCCTCGAAAGGCTGGCCGGCCCGCTTCCCGCGAACGAGCACGGGCATCGCGATCTGCACGCGGTGCGAACGGCGCCTTTCTGTGGTGTTTTCGCTGGCCACACCGGGAACCGCATTTTTCGTCTCAGCCATAGGTGTCCTTTGTTCTCCCGGGGCGCTACGGGAGCTGAACGGCGCGAAGTGCGGGATTCGGGCTGGCCTCCGCGAGCGACGTCCGTCTGCTCATGGCAGATGCTCAGTGTACAACACGGATGCGACGGCGTGTCTCTAGCCCATCAGTACTGGGACAATTGGTTAATAGCCAACCCCCGCAGTTTACCGGCGGGCTCTCTGCCGGAAGCCATACGCCGTCTCTCTGTACCCGGTTGGCGCTGAGAAACGCCGTCCAAAATAGCCGCATACCCGCCTCGCAGGTATGCTACTTTGCCCTTGTGGCCACGCATTTTTCTCGCGCATTTTCATCGGCCGGCCGGGGAGCACGCCGTACGCATGGCGAATCCTCGCGTGCGTGCCGTCTGGTCTTCCTGGCGCTTCTTTGCGGGGCGCTACTTGCAGCCGGCTGTTCCCGCGACCCACAGGCGCAGAAGAGGAAGTACCTCGAGAAAGGCAGCAGCTACTTCGCGAAGGGGAAATATCGCGAAGCAGCCATCGAATTTCAAAATGCCCTGAAGATTGATCCGCGGAATGCGGACGCGCATTACCAGCTTGCGCAATGCTTCGAGCGGGAGGGCGATTCCCTGCACGCCTATCAGGAGCTGCTCCGCGCGGTGGATGCCGAGCCGGGAAACTCCCGCGCGCAACTGGCGCTGGGGAGTCTTCTGCTCAGCGCGAGGCAATTTCCCGACGCGCGCGACCACGCGGAAGCTGTGCTGAAAACCGATCCGCAAAACGCGGAGGCGCAAATACTGGTGGCGGAGGCGGATGCCGGCTCCGGAGACCTGGCCAAAGCCTTGCAGGAAGCGCAGAAGGCGGTCGCCATGAACCCCGACCGCGCCGCCTCCTACCTGAGCCTGGCCCTGCTGCAGGAAAAGAATCACGACGATGCCGGGGCGGAACAGAATTTTCTGAAGTCGCTGGCGCTCGATCCGAAATCCATGTCCGCTGCGCTGACGCTGGGCCGCTTCTATCAATCGCAGAAGCGCTGGCCGGAAGCGGAAAAGCAGTTCCAATCCGCCATTGCGATGAATCCCGGCGATCCCCTGCCCCGCGCCACGCTGGCCGAGCTCTACGCCGCCGAAGGCCGCCTGGACACAGCCGAGCAGGTTCTGCGCGATGCCAAAACAGCTTTGAAGGACAACCCCTCCGGCTATCGCATGCTGGGGGATTTTTACCTGGCTACCCATCAGATGGACAAAGCGGCCGCCGAGTTCACCTCTCTGCACGCCGAATATCCCAAAAACGAGGCCGTCACCAAGACCTACATTCAGGTCCTGATCCTCCAGGGACATCTCGACGAGGCAACAAAGCTTAACGACGCGATTCTGAAGGATTCACCGAACGATCCCAATTCCCTGGTCCTGCGCGGCGAGATCCTCACCGCGCAAGGGAAACCGAGCGATGCGATTCCGGTTCTCGAATCAGCCGTGAAGGCCGCGCCGGACAATCCCCTGGCCCACTATCAGCTCGGCATCGCCTATGCGGACGCGGGAAATCTGGGCGAAGCGCAGGCCGAATGGCTGCGGGTGGAGCAGCTTCGTCCCGGGATGATCGAGCCGGAGCGAGCGCTGGCCACACTGGCGGCCCGCAATGGCAATACGGCGCTATTGGCCGACAGCAGCGAGGAACTCATCCGCATCGAGCCGCATTCCCCCGAGGGCTATCTCTTCCACGCGCGGGCACTTTTCGCAAAGGGCGATTGGAAGGGGACGGAAGCGGACCTGCAAAAGGCCCTCGAGGTCGCGCCGAAGGACGCCGCGCCTTACGCGCGCATGGGCGATCTGCGCGCGGCGCAGAAGAAGCCCGCCGAAGCCGCGAAATATTACGAGCAGGCGCTGTCGCTCAATCCCGCGGCAGCCGACGCGCTCACGGGCCTGGTCAACACGGACCTCGGGCAAAAGCGGCCCGCGCAGGCACTCCAGCGCGTCCAACAGCAGATTGCCCGCGTGCCCAACAGCAGCAACTTCTATCTGCTGCTTGGACAGGTGGAGCTTCGCAACCAGGACCAGGCGAAGGCCGAAGCGGCCTTTCGGAAAGCCATTGATCTCGACCAGAATAACGTCCCAGCTTTCCTGATGCTGACAAACGTGCTGATCGGCAGCGGCTCGCTCGATCAGGCCATCGCCGACGAACAGCAGGCGCTGCAATCCAATCCCCGCGATGTCCGCGTGTACATCGCGCTGGGCTCACTGCTCGAGACTCGCGGCAATTGGCAGAAGGCCCAAAACCTCTACCAGCAGGCGCTGCAAATTCAGCCGGATTATCCTGTGGCGGCCAACAATCTGGCTTACCTGATGCTCCAGCATGGCGGGAATATCAACGTGGCGCTGTCACTGGCGCAGACGGCCCGGCGCGGGCTGCCGAACCTTCCCAATACCGCGGACACCCTCGGCTGGGCATATTACCAGCAGGGCGTTTATAGCGGCGCCGCCGAAATGCTGCAACAGGCCGTCAAGAGTGATCCAAGAAATCCAACCTACCATTACCATCTGGGCATGGCCTACGAGAAGGCCGGCCGCGCTGCCGACGCGAAGAAACAGTTCGAGGAGACATTGCAGCTCAGCCCTAATTTCGCGCAGGCCAGCGAAATCCGCCAACTGCTCACCGCCGCTCCCGCCGCCCGCAACTGACCCGCCCCCTCCGCGGTGCTTTGGCCCGGTTCCCGCCGTGGACCACGCGGTTCAAGGGGCGGCATTTCTCTTGACGATGGGAAACGGCGCGTTAGTTGGCTATAATGACGACATTCCAAGGAAGAAAGGCTGTGCGGAAGAATGTTGCGAAGCATCCAGCAGCGGGATCTTGACCGAAACCGGTGGATCAAAATCAGCATGGGCGTGATTCTGGTGCTGATTTGCGTGAGCATGGTGGTGACACTGGTACCGGGGCTGATGAGCGGCCAGGCCAACACCTCGAGCGCCGGTTCGATTGCCACGGTGGCCGGTCAGACAATCACCATCGAGGATTTTCAGCGGGAATACAACCAGGTGGCTCGCAACCAGCAGATCCCTCCGATGATGCGCAGCATCTATGCCCGGCAGCTCCTGAACGACATGATCTTCCAGCGCGCCCTCGATTACGAGGCGGCTCGCCTGGGCATGCAGATCACGCCGGAGGAAGAAGCCGAGCGCATCAAGGAGATTCTGCCAAACGCTTGGTCGGGCAACACCTGGCTGAAGGACCGTTACGCAAGCGAGGTGCAGCAGTCTACGGGAATGACCGTCGAGCAGTTCGAAAGCGAGTTGCGCGCTGAGATGCTCAGCGAAAAGTTCCGCCAGATTGTCACCGACGGCGTAGCGGTGACCCCGGCGGAAATCGAGCAGGAGTTCCGCTGGCGCAACGAAAAAGCGAAGATCGAATATGCGCTGGTGAAGCCGGCGGACCTGGCGGCCTCAATCCATCCCAGCGACGCGGAGCTGGCCGCGTGGTTCGCCAAGAACTCCTCGCGCTATCAGATTCCCGAAAAGCGCGTGGCGCGCTATGCCCTGCTCGATCTGGCCAAGCTGCGCGCTTCGACGCAGGTGAGCGACGACGCGCTGCACGCCTATTACAACGCCAACATCGATGAATATAGGGTCGAGAACCGCGTCCACGTCGAGCACATCCTGTTCAAGACGATCGGCAAGACCGACGCGGAGATCGCCGAGATCCGCAAGACCGCCGAGGGCGTGCTGCAGCAGGCCCAGCACGGCGCGAATTTCGAGGAACTGGCCAGAAAATATTCCGAGGACGACGCTTCCAAGGCCAAAGGAGGAGACCTCGGCTGGATCGTCGAAGGGCAGACCGTGCCTGAGTTCCAGCAGGCCGCCTTCAGCTTGCCGAAGGGCGGAATCTCCGGCCTGGTGAAGACGCAGTACGGGTTTCACATCATCAAAGTGCTGGACCACGAGACAGCGCACACCAAGAGCTTCGATGAAGTGCGCGCCTCCATCCTGCCCATCGTGCTCGACCAGAGGGTGAACCAGGAGGCCAATAGCATTTCCGACCAGATGGCGGAGGCCGTTCGCGAATCCGACCGCCAGCCGATCGACGCACTGGCGGCGAAATTCCACCTCGATCTAGGAGATACGCCGCCCGTCTCCATCAGCGATCCGCTTGGCCCACTGGGGAATTCGCCCGATCTGCACCAGACGCTCTTCGCGCTGCACCCCGGCGAGCTGAGCCAGCCGATCCAGACCGATACCGGCTACGCCGTTCTCACGGTGAAGGACGTGCTTCCGGCGCACCAGGCCGCCCTCGCGGAGGTGCATGACCAGGCCCTCGCTGATTACCAGCGTGAGCAATCCGTCCAGCTGGCCCACTCGCGCGCCGAGGAACTTGCCAAGCGCTCGCAGGGCGGCGGCAACTTTGACCAGGCCGCAAAGGCTCTCGGCTTGGCGGTGAAGACCTCGGACTTCTTCGCGCGCAACAGCACGGTTCCGGACGTGGGAACCGGCAGCCAATTGAGCGCCGCCTTCAATATACCCGCCGGACAGGTGGCTGCTCCCGCTCAGGTGGAAGGAAACTGGCTGGTGTACCGGGTGTTGGATCACCAAGCCGCCAATCCCGACGATCTCGCCAAGCAGAAGGATGGAATCGCACGCGAACTGCTGCAGACCGACCAGAATGCGGCCTTCGACGCCTTTCACAACGCTCTGGTGAACCGGCTGAAGAAGGAAGGCAAGCTGAAGATCAACTCCGAGGCCGTGAATCGCGCCATCAGCGAGACCTAGGCCGCGCGAGCGCACCTCTACGGGAACACGCGCTCCTCGGTTTCTTTCCCCAATCTCTTTTGCGATGTGGCTAGGCCAGGCTCGAGGGCCTGTTCGATGCGCCTTCCGAGCCGACGGGCAACCCCGCTGAAAGCACGCTCCCGGCTCCCGCCGCCAGACGCTTCATTCCCAGCAGCGCGGCTCCCAGAGCGCAGACAAATTCCGGGTGAAGCGGCACGCGCACCGGAGCCTTAAGCTTGGTTTCGAGAGCCTTGATCATGCCCTTCTGCACGGCCACGCCGCCGATCAGGACCACATTGATTTCCGTGCCCGCACGCTTGAGGAGCATCGAGGCGCGGTCGGCGAGCGACTGGTAGATACCGCCGACGATGTCCTCGATGCCAATCCCGGCGCTGACGTGATTGATGATTTCGCTTTCGGCCAACACCGCGCAGATGCTGCTGATGGCCTGCGGATTGGTGGCCTGCAGCGCGACGTCGCCGACGGTCTCGATCGGGATCTGCAGGTACTTGACCGCGCGGACGATGAAGCTTCCCGATCCGGCGGCGCATTTGTCGTTGGTCTTGAAGTGAACCACCTTGCCGTCCGTCCCGAGGGTGACCGCGCGGGTGGACTGGCTGCCGATATCGAGAATGGCGTTGGCATCGGGAAACAGAAAATGGGCGCCGCGCGCTCCGCTGGTGATTTCCGTCATCTGAATATCGCGGAAGGTTACCGTATTGCGTCCGAATCCGGTGGTGGCGACGTAACCGACATCGTCCCTCTGGAGGCCGGCCTCTTGGATGGCCAGATCCAGGGCCTGCGCCGCGGCGCCGTCGAGGTCCGTTCCGGTGCGCACCCGCCCGCGGCCGAGCACCACCGGGCGGCTGTCTCCTGTGCGCGGCGAATCCAGAATCACCGCCTTTGTGAAGCCCGAGCCGACATCAATCCCCGCTACGCGTTGCATTGGCCGTCCTCCGTACGTCGGATTCAAACGACTGCCCCAGCTTTTCCAGCGCGAAAATGGCCGCACCGATGGCGCCCGTGTAGTGCGCCTCCGGGCTGACTTGCAATTCCGTGCCCAGGACCTCCTCGAGGGCGCGCACCATACCGATATTGCGGGATACGCCGCCAGTCATGGTGATGGCCTGCTCGATGGGAACGCGCCGCGCCAGAGAGATGGTCCTCTTCGCAATCGCCAGATGGACGCCGCTCAAAATGTCCTCCGGCTTCTTGCCGAGCGAGAGATAGGAAAGGATGTCGGATTCGACGAAGACGGTGCAGACCGTCGTGATCTTCACGGGATTTTTGCCCTTTTGCGACAGGGGCCCGATTCCATCGAGGGTCACGCCCATCACATCGGCGGCGTTGGAAAGGAAACGGCCGGTGCCGGCGGCGCACTTGTCGTTCATCACGAAGTCGAGCACTTCGCCGCTGGCCCCGACGGATATGGCCTTGGCGTCCTGCCCGCCCATGTCAATCACGGTGCGGGTATTGGGATACAGGAAGTGCGCGCCGCGCGCGTGGCAACTGATCTCGGTCATCTGGGTGTTGCCGAAGGTGATCTTGTAGCGGCCGTAGCCGGTGCCCACGACGTAGCCCACATCCTGCGGCGACACGCCGGCCACCTGGCATGCCTGACGGAAGCCGTTGTCGGCGGCCTTCTGCACGTTGGCCCCGGTGTCCACCAGGGCGCGCCCGGCGATCTGGATTCCGCCGTCGTCGGACATGATGATCGCCTTCGTCTGCGTCGAACCAACATCCACACCCGCAGCCAGTCTCATGGTCTTCTCCTCAATCAATAACCCGCAAGTTTTGCGCCGAGGGCCCGGCCGCCTGGGAAGAGGCGTGCGCCACGGCTGCGCCCGTGGCCTGGGCATGGCCCAGGGCCTCGAAGTACGCGTCCACGCGGTTCTTGATCTGCGCCTCGCCGAAGTAGCGCGGGTCCTCAATGTCCGATTCCAGATAGAGCGTGGGAATACCGAGCGTCCGGGTGAAGTAGTCGCGCATATCGCCCTGTCCCGCGGAAAACAGGCGGCAACTCTTGACGAAGTGGATGATCAGCCCGTCAGCCTTCCATTCCTCGACGTAGCGGCGGATCTGCTCATAGCGCTGGAGCATGTTGCGGTTGCACAGATTCTGCTCGAGCATGTGCAGGGCCACGGCCTCGAACGGGTTTTCCGCGTCGTGGCGGAAGCCGAATTCCCACAAGCCGCCCACCGTTGAATACGTGGAGGCCACGGACACCGCCTTCCACGAGGAAAGCATGTCGCGGAAGGAGCGGAAATAGGGGTAGGGCGGCGGGCCTTCGATGACCACGCGGAAGCGCTCCTGGTCGTAGACTCCCTCCTTGCGATCCACCTTTTCCTGCAGCTCACGAAGCGCCACTTCGAAAAATTCCACGCCCTTCGGGTTGGCGCGGTAAGTGTAAAGCGGGCCCATCAGAGTGATTGCGTCGAAGTAGGCGTCGAAGGGAGCCGGGACGTTCTGCGCCAGGCGCTTGATGCGCGACCACATTTCCTCAACCTGGCGCGAGCACTGTACGGCATGCCGGAAGCGGTCGATATCAAACTTCTTCCCGGTAATCTGCTCGAGAATCTTCACTATCTCGTGTAATTGCTGGACGATATAGGCCACGTCCTCCTTGCGCGGCGAATCGGTGCGCATGAAGGGCGTATCCAGCATGTAAAGAGGCGTCTGCTGGAATTCCGAGAGATGCTCGAACCATTTGGTGTAGACATTGCAGCCCACGAAATTGCACAGGGCCAGGGCCGGCGTGGGCATTTTGGTGCCGGTCGGCGTCACTCGCAGCATCATCGCCCCGACGTCGGCCTTGACGTAGGCGCAGTTATCCGAAGCGTAGCCCATCTGCTCGGCATAGAGGATGGGTTCGAGTGACTCGTGCCGGATGGCCAGCTGCAGCGCGTTGACTTCCGGGTAGATGGGCACGACATCAAACGATTCGAGCAGCTCGACACAAGCCCCCGAAATCAACAAAGAGACGGATTTGGGGTTGCCGGTGAGAGCGGACTCTTCCAGCCGCTGGTACCACCGGGTCATCAGATCCTTCTGGAGCTTGTGGATCTGTCCGCGATATTCCGATTTGGGCTTTTCCGCAGCGCCCTTGCCTGCCGCCGGCTTCTCTGTCATGGGTCCTCACTCAAACAAAAGCGATTCAACGAAAGTCTCAACTTCCGTTCGCAAACGCTCGAACGTGAATGCCTTTTCCTCGAATTCCAGCAGGAGATGCGGAATGCCCTGCGCCTCCAGTTCCCGCTTGAACAGGACATAGTCAAATAACGCGGGCTCGCAGAATTTGGCGATCAGCATGATCACCGCGCGGGCATTGCGCGCGTGAACCTTTTTCACCAGCTCCTTCTGCCGAGGCTTGCGCGCATCATGCCGCACCGAAGAATACACCGAGCGGTTTACGTAGCTGTCCGCCAGGGCCGTGAGCGGGTCTCCCGTTTCGGGCACATCCTCGGTGAACCAGCGGCGGCCCACGATGAAATCATCATCCACGACGTAGCAGCCTGCATCCTCGATGATCCGGATCAAATCGAGCGGCGGCTGCTCGCAGAACGAGCCTTCAACGACGACGCGGATCGAATCACGCGGCTTCCCCGTGCGCCCGCGCAATTCTCCCAGCGCCTCGACCAGCCAGAGGTTGTGGGTCTCGACCGGCATAAAGTTGCCAGCGCGCATCAGCGCGTAGAGCTCCGAGGTGCGCAGGACCTCCGGCTTCTCGGCGCGCAACGCATAAAGATCGCGCAGGAGCGAGCGGTTCTCGTTGTAGAGCGCGATGGACTTGCGCAAACCCTCGTCCGTGGCCTTTTTCCCGGAAAGCTTTTCCAGCTCGTCCTGGATGCGCTTGTACTCCGCCGCCAAGAACGGCACCACACCCGATCCGGGCATCGGGTTGTGCGGAAGGTGCATGAAGTCCAGATACATGTGCGGGTAGTTGCGCTTGAGGACGTAGCAAAGATTCCGGGCCGAATCGCAGATGGTGCTGAAGAGCATGCCGTCAATGATCGCCAGGTGATCGGTCATGCCCATTTCCAGAGTCGTCTTGACGATCGAGCAGATGAAGGAACCGAAGCGTGCGTCGGCGTGCTGGATATCGAGGCGGTCGCCCGCGCCGTTGAGCGTGACGGGCAAGATCCCGCAGGCGTGAATCAGCTCGACCGGCGCATAGACCGGGAAATGCGCCACCGCTTTGCCGCCGGGATGCTCGTCCTTCCAACGGCGCACTTCCGGAAAGTTCAAGTCGCCAATAATCTCAGTGCAGCGTTCGAACGTTGAATCAATGGTTGCCAGCGTCATGGATTGCCCCTAGCATCTGCTCTGGAACGTCCCCCAATGGCCGCGCCACGCAAGGAACTCTTCCCCATCGCCCGCGAGCACAGCCCAAACACACATTACGGTACTCAAATAATTGATTTGTCGCAGTGATGCAAATCACAAAATTCTGTTTTTTTTTGAGAGGCCCTCCCGGAACAAAGAGCTTCTTGAAACAGTATTGCTTCTGGGTGGAGGTTGGGGCTACTCGCTGGCGAGACGCCGGGGTTACTGCAGCCGCTGCGCGGCGGCGTCGTGCCCGATCAGGCCTTCGAAAATTGCCAGGACACGCTGGCGGTAGCGGACCACCTCCTCGAGCAGCGGGCGGAGGCGCGGTTCGTGAACGGTCTCGCGGTCCCACTTGGCCAGCACCATGGGGGGAACTTCAATGTCACGGCGGAGCTCATCAGCCGAATGCCCGCGGAGGAAGAGGCCGTAGAAAAAAGCCGCCTCGCGCTGCGGAAACTGAAAATCCTGCAGCGCTTCTTCGAGCGGATTTGCCAGAGTCGCCATGGCCGAAAGCGCAGTTTACCGATTTCGAAGCCGTCGTCAAGTCTCTTGCGCCAAAATGCGCAATGACCGCACGACCAGTCATGGGGAGGGCAAGGCACACAGGCGTTTTCGGTGCCGTTGCCGTACTACGGAAGGGAGCGCAAGCGCCGGATGGCGGGAAAGGTCATCCGGCGCCAGGTTCCTCAAATGCCTTGGCTACAGGACCTTCAAGACGACTTTCCCGCGCGTGTGGCCTCCCTGGTTGGAGTCCTGCGCGGCGCGAGCTTCAGAAAGTGGATAGACGCGCTCGATGATAGGCTTGATCTTTCCCGAATCCACCAGACCGGCGATCTCATCGAGCTGCGCGACGCTGGGCTGCACAAAAACGTGCGCGCAGCGAACGCCGTGGGCCGCGGCCTTTTCCGCCGAGGGCGGCTGCAATATGGATACGAGGATTCCTCCCTTCTTCAGCACTTGCCAGGAACGCTCCATCGTCTCGCCGGTGATGGTATCGAGCACGGCATCCACGTTGTGCACGACATCCTCGAATTTGGTGGTGTTGTAATCAATCACCTCGGCCGCCCCCAGGGAACGCAGAAAGTCGTGGTTCTTCTTCGAGGCCGTGGCGATCACGCGCGCGCCCTTCAGCTTCGCGAACTGCACCGCGAACGTGCCCACGCCTCCCGCAGCGCCGTGAATCAACACGGTTTGCCCGGCCGCGAGCTTGGCGGCGTCGAACAGCGCCTGCCAGGCTGTGAGAGCCGCCAGGGGAATCGCCGCGGCGTGAGCGTGGTCCAGGGACTTCGGCTTGAGGGCCACTTCGGATTCTCGTACGGCGATATATTCCGCATAAGCGCCGTTGCGGGATATATCGGGGCGGCCATAGACTTCGTCTCCTGTTTTCAGCCTCATGACCCCCGCGCCGATGGATTCGACCACGCCCGAGACATCCCAGCCGGGAATGAGGGGTAAAGTGTATTTCATCATCTCCCGCAGATGTCCCTCGCGGACCTTCCAATCCACGGGGTTGACGCTGGTGGCATGGACGCGAATCAGGACCTCGCCGGGACCGGGCTGCGGCCGCGGAGCGTCTTCGTACTTAAGGACTTCTGGACCTCCATACTGATGAATACGCACTGCCTTCATTGTCGCCATCAACAGCTCCTTGGTGAGATATGCCGGAGATCATTCGCCCGGCTGCTGACCGAAAGTAGTCCGTGAGCGGCCACCGGGCCGCTTGTTGCCGCTTATGATTTTCTGCCGCGCGCGTCCAGGCTCCAGGGCCCTGCGCCAAACTGAGAGATCAAGAACGCGCCGCCCAACATGGACAGGTTCTTCATGAAATTCGCCATTTGCATCGCCGCCATCATTGGGTCTTTCACGGCCCAGAAATTATGCATCACCGGCGTCACCGGGACCAGAAAGAGTACCAGGAGCCACGCGCCCAGCTTGGCCCGGTAGCCGAGCAAAATCAGCGCGCCGCCAATCAGAGCGAGGGCCCCTGAAGCGGGCACTAGCAGCCGGGCCAGAGGCACCCCGGCCTGTTGGGCATACGCAAGATCATTCCCATTGAAATGGTTGACCGAGGAGATGATGAAAACGGCGGTGAAGAGCACCCGCCCCAATAGCACGACCGGTCCCCAGAGGCTTCGTTCGCTTCCCACTGCATTTTCGGACATGGCGATCCTCCCGCGAGGTCACTCGAATCGGCTCCATCGCCGGCAGGCCAAGCCGACGCGCCCGCCGCGAAGGGAATGGGGCGTTCGAGTGCCAAGATTGATTGGCGCAGTGGTATCATCCAGCCGCTCAGCTCGTCAAGAGCGGATGGCGCTACCGCGGGCGCGGCTCCCGCAACCCGCCGGGAAAGGAACGTGAAGATGAATTACAGGCCATTGGGACGGACCGGTCTGCTGGTCTCCGAGTTGTGCTTGGGGGCAATGACATTTGGGGGCAAGGGAATGTTCGCCGTGGCCGGAACACTCGGCCAGGCCGAAGCCAATAATCTGGTGGCGCGGGCGCTCGGTGCGGGAGTGAATTTTTTCGATACCGCCAATGTCTATTCGGAAGGGGAATCCGAAAGACTGCTGGGGCGGGCACTGGGGGCGCGCCGCAAGGATGTCATATTGGCCACCAAGGTGCGCGGCCGTGTGGGTCCGGGACCGAATGATATCGGCCTTTCGCGCAAGCATGTGCTGGATTCAATTGACGCCAGCCTGTCGCGGCTGGGGACCGATTATGTGGACATCTTTCAGATCCACGGCTATGACCGGCTCACCCCGCTCGATGAAACGCTCCGCGCACTCGACAGCATCGTGGGCGCCGGAAAGGCTCGCTACATAGGCTGCTCGAACCTGGCGGCCTGGCAGCTGATGAAGGCGCTGGGCATCTCCGAGGCTCACGGCTGGGCGCGCTTCGATTCGCTGCAGGCTTATTACTCAATCGCCGGGCGCGACCTCGAACGCGAAATCATTCCTCTCCTCGCGGATCAGAACGTTGGCCTGATGGTCTGGAGCCCGCTGGCCGGCGGATTTCTGACGGACAAGTTCGCTGGCGGGCAAGGCCCCGCCGAGGCACGCCGCTCGAAATTCGATTTTCCGCCGCTCGATAAGGAGCACGCGCTGAAGTGCATCGAGGTCATGAAGCAGATCGCCGCGCCGCGCAACGCCTCGGTCGCACGCGTGGCTCTCGCCTGGCTGCTGCACCAAAAGGCGGTGACCACGGTCGTCATCGGAGCAAAGACCGAGCAGCAGCTTGAAGACAATCTGCAGGCCTCCGGCATGCAGCTTTCTCTGGAGGAGCTGAAAAGGCTCGGCGAAGTCAGCGCGCTTCCCGCCGAGTATCCCGGCTGGATGTTTCAGTGGCAGAGCGCGGATCGCGGTTAGCACCGGGTTTCGGCGGCCCTGGAAAGGCAAGCCGCACGCTTCGACCAAGCGCGCGCAGGAGGCCTTCTCCCGGGCACAGATTTAATTGAACGGCTAAGCCGTACCGTGATACTTTCCGCGCATTGGGGTGCATATGCGCCTGGCCAACGACGCGCCGTCCCGGAAAGCAAAGCTATCCGGCCCGCGCCGGCGGACGGCGACCAACGCCGAATCCAGCGAAACACGGGAGGGCGACTGTCATGTTTGAGGCACCGGAACAGCAAGTACCGCGGAGTAAAGCGGGATTGTGGGTGGGGGGAGCACTCATTATTGCCGTGGTGATTGGCGGGGTTGTGTACATGAATTTGGGCGGCGGCCGGAAGGCCTCCACCCCGACTGCGGCGGCTACGGCAGCTACGGCAGCTCCCGCAGCGGCGGCGGGCCCGGCGGACCCGGTGAGGGATTTGCGCATCGTGAGCGCCTCCATGGACAAGGACTACACCGGTACCACGGCCCAGTGGCTGGTCGAGATCCACAACGAGTCCCCGACTTACACCTACAGCGACATCGCGTATGAGACAACCTATGCCGGAGCGGACAACAGCATCCTGCTGACCAACCACGGCACGATCAAGCTGAGCCTTGGTCCCGGCGAGGATCAGAGCACGCAAATCCGCGACGCCCTCTACCCCGCTGGAACCTCCTGGTACAGGATTCGCATTACCGGCGCAAGCTCATCGAAATAGCAGTCTTCTCTCCGCGGGGCGCCCGATGCGGCGCACCCTGAATCCACCGCTTGCGTGATGGGCGGCGCCGGGTACGCTAAGGCTGGGCGGACGCCGGGCTTGGCCGCAGAACGAGCACGACAAGCCGCCCGTCAGATTGAAAGCTTCCTCCGGTGGCTGTCTTCGCCTCGGTCAGCGGATTTTTGGGTGTGACGTGGTCCCGCGCGGCCACCATTCCTGTCCCCGATAGCGTATCGCTCACATACTCGCGCTCGTGATCCACGTCGGGATCAATCTTGTGGGTGAGGCCGTTGTTGCGCTGGTCCCGCTCGAAGCCGATGTCATGCGTGGCCGCCACACACCAGACCGGCTGGCCTCCCGCCTCAAAGGGCGACTTCCAGACCCGCAGATGGTTTCGCGACATCACGACGCGCACCGGCTCGGCATGGGCGAAGCCAAAATCCTGCGGCCGATTGAAAAGGTAGAGCGTGCTCATCGGCATGGTCAGATAGTCTTCCTTCTTCAGCGAGTTAAGGATGCCGGTGAGAACAGTCTCCCCGACCGACCGGTCCACCTGCACCCAGCCTGCTGCGGCGAACGCCTGCACCACCTCATCACGCGAGCCCACCAGCAGCAGATTGACCATGTCGCCGGGATGCCCCTGCTCGTCGGACACGCGGCGCGGGATCTTCTCGAGCAACGCGGGCGTGATGATCGGGATCGGCGTATCGGGCAGTCCTCCGGCAGGGGCCGCGCCAGCAACGCCCGCGCCCGCGGCGACCGCGCGAATCGTCACATGAAAGCTTCCCTGCGCGGAGGAAGCATCCTGGTAGCTCTGATTGATGCCGAGAAACAACCGGCCAGCTACCGGAGCCTCATAATCCCTTTCAGCACCCACCAGAAATGGTTGTGCCGCGTCGCCCGTCCCAAGCCTCCCTATCAGCGCGCCATGCCCCGCGCTCGGAACGGGGTACTGACGGAGCAGGTCCATCCAGCCTCGCGGCAGGCCATCCGGGCCGAAGCTTCTGGCTTTGGACTGGCCGGAGGAATCCGCCGGATAGGTAATGGTTCCTGTGGATGCGATGTGTAGTTTTTCTCCGGGTCGCAGGTCCATTTGCGTATCTACCCATTGGGCGCTGCCGCTGATGTCCAGCGTGTGCGTTTCGCCGATGGCCGCGCCGGTCTGGGCTGACGTCGCAGAAGCAGGGGCCTGCTTCTGCGCGGCTGCGGGATTCCCTAGCGTCGCGAAGGTGATGAGGAGGGAGACGATTCCAACAGTCAGGCGTTTCATGGTCGCTCTCCGCTATGGTATGACGCCTTGCCGCCGCCAGCAATCTCGCACTGGAAGACCGCTGGGGATGGATGGCCTGCGGCACTCGAACGGTAGGCACGCGGAGATCTTCGGAGTAGAATCCGGCATCGTTGGGGGCTGTGCGCTTGCGCCATCGAGGCGGCACCAGGAGCACGCGGAATGGACATTCTCTGGCCAGCGATGGGCATCGTCATCATCGTGGCGTTTGTGTTTTATGTTCTGGCGCGCCACTGGCAGAGCGTGCTGCGGCAGCAATCGTGGACACTGCGCCAACTGGCTCAGCGCGTGCGGAATCTCGAGGAGATGGCCGACCCGGAGCTGCGCCGGAGGCTGGGCGAGGCCGCTCCATTGCCGCTCGAGCAGGTGTTCACGCTCTCGCTGCGCTTGAGCGACCGTTTCTGGCGCGACACGCTGCGCTTGAATGACGTCAACCGGCAGTTCATCCGCGACTTTGGCAGCTTTCTCGGCTCGCTCAAGCTCGAACGCTGGCGCAGCCATATTGTCGCCACCGTTTCGGAAATTCCGCCGGGGCAAAAGGCCGCCGTCTGGCACACGCGCACGCTCGATTTTTATCCCGATTCCGCCGCGACCGGCGAATCCCTGACGCTATGGGAGCTGGCTCTGGCCCGGCCCGGACATTCAGCGGAGCGGCCTCCCTCGCTCGAACTTCTGCTGCGCCACAACGCCCTCGACCTTTGCGCGCATCTCGACTCGCAGGACCATCCTTCCTCCGGGCACGGCCGGGGCAAGGCCGCAAGCCATCAGGAAATTCTCTATTTCCACCTGCCTCTCGATCCCGCGCGACTCGAAGAGTTCCGTGCCGAAGAAGCAGGCGAGGAGGCGTTCGACGGCGAGGGCGCTCCCGCGCCGGGAAGCTTCTGGCAAGCCTGTTACGCGCACGCCGATGAAGCCCTGGGCATCGAATGGCACCTGCGCCTGCGCGACTTGAACAGGAAAGCCGAATGGGAGCGGTGGAAGATACTCGATTCCGGCGCCGCTCCCATCAACATCGAATGAAGCGAACGAAACGCCGCGCTTTACGAGGCGGCGTGGGGCCTGACTGGCAGACCCGCCCAGACGTTCAACAATCCCAGAATTTCTCGGGCTACGGCAAAAGCGTCGTGCGTGTCGCGCCACCAGTGGTTGGCATCGAAGGGATCTTGCGGCGCTCCGCGCACCACCAGCCGGAGATTGTGCCCCGCCAGGACCCGCCAGAGCGCCCGAACCCGGCGCGTGTGGGGCGGCGAGGTGACAATGATTGCGGTACCCTTCCCTTCGCGGAGCATTTCGGCAGAAATCTCCTCAATCTCCTGCTCCGTGTTCACGACCGTTCCCGGAAGCACGTGCACCGCGGCGTCCGGCACTCCGTCATGCACCAGAATCTCGCGGCTGTATTCCTCTTCCCCGCGGAACGAAATTCCCATGGCCGCCAGCTCCCTGGCGGGGCTCTCGGGTCGCGTGAGCCAGACCTCGGGCGCGAAGCCCGATCGGCAAATTCGCGCCGCTTCCTCGGCCCGCGCCGGCATGGCCCCGCTCAACACCACGATGACGTCCGCGGGTCGCAAGGGGTCCTGGCGGACCAGCCAGCGTCCGGCTCCGCGCACGGCAATCGCCGCCCCGGCCAGCAAGGCCAGGAGCACGAGGGACATCGCGAACTGAAATATGCGTTTGCGAGCCATGGGGGAATGCCGGGGCGGCAGCGCCCTCAGTCACCTTCGGAAGTACGGCCTGGCGCCGCGCGACGCAGCAGAAGACCGCGCAGGCCGAGCAGCACCAGCCGCGGCTGGCGGGCGCAGACCCGCCACAGGATTTTCCAGGCCTCGTCGCGCGTGTACTCGCCCAGCGGCCTTTTCGCCGGCTCATGGAGCAGGTCCACGAGTTGGCTGTAGTCCGATTGCTCAAACCGGTGCAGCGAGCGGCGGAGCAGCCAGTGCGCGGCAAGCTCCCGATGCAAGGCCCGCAGCTCGCGGCTGGGGCCGCCGTTCGCGATGGACTCCGCCACGCCGAGCGCCCCGCGAAACCCCGTGACCGTGCCGCCCACTGTGGAGACCTTCACTTGCGCGGCGGCGTCGCCGACCAGATACACCGAGCCTTGCCCGACACGCCGGCGAACCGGAATCCAGCGGGTATAGACCGGGATGCGCGCGCCCTGGAATTCGATGGGATCGAGCTGGCGCTTTTCCAGAAAGCGCTCGAGGCGCTGGCGCATCTCCGGGCCGGATTCGCCGATGACGCCCAGCGCGCCGCGCTCGGGGGATTCGGGGATGAGCCAGTAAAAGTACGGTGTGTCTTGCGGGACAAACCACACGCGCACAGTGTCCGCCGCCATTCCTTTCGGCAAGGGGACGATGGCCTGCACCAGCGGGACCGTCTCGAGCGCGGGCCAGCCCGCCTCGCGCGCCACGCGGCTGGCCGCGCCGTCGCCACCGATGATCGTTCCGGCGCGGACCTCCTCCGCGGCGCCGTCCGCGCAGCGCTCCACTTCCGCCACCAGGCTCCCGCCCTCCGCGCGCAGCCGGCGGAATCTGCGGCCGAGTTCAATGCGCACGCCCGCATGCCGGGCGCCGGCGGCGAGACTCTGAATCAGCTTTCGGCGCTCGATGATCAGGTCGGGCTCATCGAGCGTGATGGTGGCGCTGCGTCCGTCCGTGAAAAGTTCGAAGCGGCGAATCTCGTTGACCACGCTCCCCGCAGCCGCAGCGCCGAGCAGGTCACGCATCCGATGGGTAACGATCAGGGTCCGCGCCGAAGGCTCCAGCGCCTCGAGACCCTCGAGCACGCGCACGGAAAATCCCCGCCGTGCCAGCAGGGCGGAGGCAAACAGCCCCGCAGCCGACCCCCCAACGACCGCGATACTCCGAGGGGTCACGCTGGGCAGAGAGCCCGAATCGGCTGGATGTGTGCTGCGTTCGTGCGCCATGGTCGTCGTGCACCTGTATCTCCTCTCGTGAAGGCAGCGCGCAATCCCGGCGCCCACGCCTTGGAAAGGAGAAAATATCACAACTGCATTTGCTGGATTTCGCCCTCGCAAACATCTCGCATCGGAGGGCATTCCTGGATCCGCCTCGCCCGCGTCCGCCTTGCGCGGCGCCCCAAGTGTCGGGTCAGTATAGCGTATGGCAGAGGCCGCGCCAAAACCGTCACCATCTGGCCCCGCGCCCCTCGGAGTATTACAATTCTGCCCTCGCGCCCCGGCATGCGAACGGAGGGAAAGGTCATGGCCAAATTTGTGATCGCCCCGCATATGCGATTGCAGGAATGGGTAGCCGAGGAAAAAGGCTATTTCGCCGGCGAAGGCCTGGATTATGAATTCCACGAGGCTCTCCCCTCCAAGGAAGCCCGTGGGCATTATCTCGGAGACAAGATCGGCGCCTACCAAACATTCGAGAAAGGGCGCGGCTCAGACATCGGCTGCGCCTGCCACTGGACAGTCAATGTCTCCGCCTCGACGGGCCACGGGAAGATGTACGCGGATGCCTACTCCGTGGCGCCAGCTGGAATTTTTGTGCCCCCCGAATCACCAATGCACGCGCCCGAGCAGCTCGCGGGAGTGCCCATCTCCGTCGGCTACCAATCCGGCAGCCACTACGCAACAATTCAGGGCCTCGAGCAATACATCCGGCCTGCCGATATCCGGCTCTCCTTCGGCGACGGCATGCTCTTCAGCCGTATGGAGCTGCTCATTGACCGCAAGATTCCTGCGGCGTCGCTTTTCAGCGGGCCGCATTATTTCCTCGAGCAGCTCGGCTTCCGCAAAATCATGGACACCACTTTCATGATGGCGGCCTTGATCCAGCGCGACCCCGATCCCGAAGACGTGCAGAAATACTTCCGCGCTTTACGCCTGGCGCAGCGCGATATTGACCTGCGTCCCGACCTCTACACGCATTACTACGACAAGGAGTTTCCCGTGCGCTTTCACCCGCAAATGGACACGCGCCGCTGGGGGCCAGGCGAGCGCATCGTCTTCGAGCCGTACACCAAGGAAGTCTTCCAGCAATCCTTCGAGTGGATCGCGGCGCACGCGATTTTCCCCGAGGGCACAATGGGCGAGGGAAAATACGAGGACGCCTGTGTCTCCTTCACGACTCGGTGATCACCCGGCACACCACGAAGGCGCGATTGGCCGCTTGCGCATACCGATTCTCATGTTAGCGTGTTAGATTCGCGCGCAAAGAGCGTGCGCCGGGGCCAAGGAATTTTTGCCATCATAAAGGGAAGCTGCCATGCCAATCGAACGTGAACAGCTTGAAGCGGATGTGTTGATTGTCGGGGCGGGGCCAGCTGGATTGTCCTGCGCGCTGCATCTGGCGAATCTGATCGAGGAGCATACCCGGGCGAAGAAATCGCCGACGCTCTCAGCGGAGAATATCTACGTGCTGGAAAAGGCGCGCGAGGTGGGCGCGCATCAGCTTTCCGGGGCGATTCTGGATCCCCGGGCACTGCGCGAATTGCTCCCCGATTTCGAGAAAAGCGCGCCGCTCGACACTCCGGTCACCGACGATGCGGCCTACTATCTCACCGCGGGCGGATCGTTCAAATTGCCCATCACGCCCCCGCCGTTGCGCAACCACGGCAACTACATCGTGTCGCTGAACAAGCTGGTGAAGTGGCTGGGCGAGCAGGTCGAGGCGAAAGGCATCAACGTCTTCACCCAGTTTGCCGGCCAGGAGCTGCTCTACGAGGGCGAAGGGGTCGCCGGAGTCGTGACCGGCGACAAGGGGCTGGACAAGAACGGCCAGCCGAAGTCGAACTTCACCCCGGGCTATGATCTGCGCGCCAAGGTGACCATCCTCGCGGAAGGCTCGCGCGGATCGCTCACCAAGAGTCTGGTCCGCCGGATGAAGCTCGATGGGCGCAATCCTCAGGTCTATGGAATCGGCATCAAGGAGCTCTGGGAAGTTCCTCCGGGACGTGTCGAACCGGGATATGTGGCGCACACGCTCGGCTGGCCGCTGGATACGCACCTCTACGGCGGGGGGTGGGTCTACGGGATGCGCGAGAACCGCATCTCGCTCGGCTTGGTGGTCGCGCTCGAATACCAGGACCCCCTCTTCGACCCGCACGAGGCCTTCCAGAAATTCAAGACCCACCCTTTCATCCGCCGGATCCTCGAGGGAGGGAAGCTGGTGCGCTACGGTGCAAAGACGCTGCCCTACGGCGGGTGGTACGCCATGCCGCGCAATTCGGTGCGCGGGGCGTTGATCGCCGGGGATTCCGCCAGCCTGCTGAACTCCCAGCGGCTCAAGGGGATCCACACCGCGATCAAGAGCGGCATGCTCGCGGCGGAAACAATCTATGAGGCGCTTTGCGCCGGAGACACTTCGGCGGAAAAGCTCTCCGCGTATCAGGCCAAGATCGAGGAGAGCTGGCTGAAGAAGGAGCTCTGGCCCGTGCGAAATTTCCACCAGGGATTTCACGGCGGCCTTTGGGCAGGACTTGTCCACGCGGGGCTGCAATTCGTCACCGGGGGACGTGGCCTGGTGGACCCCATGGAAGCGAAAGCCGGGCACCTCGCCTACCGGAATCTGCACCGGGAGCGCGTGCTGGTGGACCAGTCCACGCGCTTCAAGGGCGACGGAAAGCTGACCTTCGACCGCTTGACCGACGTGTATCATTCCGGCACGCGCCATGAGGAGGACCAACCCTGCCATCTGGTCGTGCTCGAACCGGAAATTTGCGGCGATCGCTGCGTCCGCGAGTTCGGCAACCCCTGCCAGTACTTCTGCCCCGCGGCGGTTTACGAGATGGTTCTCGAGAAGGGCGAGCCGAAATTGAAAATCAACGCCGCCAACTGCGTCCACTGCAAGACGTGCGATATCGCCGATCCCTACCAGATCATCAACTGGATTCCGCCGGAGGGCGGCGGCGGGCCAAACTACGAAGGGATGTAGCCCCGGAAACCTTCCAGGGGGCGCTCCTCGCCACAAAACCCCACGAGACGGCCAAATGCCGGGCGGCACGGCCGTCCTAACTCCCGGCAAAAATATCCTTGAGGGCAGCCCAAAAACCGCCCCTCTTCTTCTTCGGCTCCGCGGGAGGCTGGGAGGCGGATGAACCCACCTCCGCCTGCGGGGAAGGCCCCTCGCCCAGCGCGCGGCGCATGGCCGCGGCAAAATCCGGCGCGTCCACATGCCCGTTGAATTCCCAGTCCGGCGAGATGCGGGCCGCGCGGACCAGCAGCAGAATTTCCTCCATCGCGCCGCGCGGCGGAGGAGGCGCGGACGCCATGAACAAGAGCGCCGGTTCGAATTTCACACTCACCGGAGGCAAATCGGGCGGGGCATCCTCCACCTGACGCCTTGGTAAGGACGTCAGAGGATGCTCGTCGTTCACCCGCAGCGGCATGCGGACTACCATTCCCGGAGCGGGCGCGTAAACGGCGTGGGGAGCCGCTGCCGGCGAAGCGGCAGCAGGGCTGACAGGCGGTGGAACCGCTCGCGCGAACTGCGGAATTTCCTCCGGCGGCGGCAGAGAACGCGGCGAGGGCGCGGAGCACTGGCAACTTCCCGGCGCTCCCGCCGTGGGGACGAGGCGGCCCGCGCTCAGAAAAAATTCTCCGGCCTGCGGAACGATCAGCTTCTCTCCCGTGAATTGATGCTCCAATTGCAAGGCTCCGCTGGATGGGAGGACGCACAGCGAGTCGTCCAGGCTCAATCCGACCGTCACATCGCGCGCGCCGCCGCTGATGTCGAGCGGCGTGGCGACGATTGTGGGCGTGAAGATACGCAGGGAGGTCTGCGGGGGAAGTTGCACATGCAGGCGGCCGAAGTTGAGCGCCAGGGTAATGGAATTTCCCGAAAGCAGCACTGTGAATTTCGCCGGACCGCAAATATCCAGCTTGCCGCCGGCAAAGAGCGTCATGCGGGCATGGCCCGAATGCACCACCACGACGCCGCCGTTCGACACGTAAATGCTCGGCGCGATGCGCGCCGTGGCCTGTCCGGCGGGCGTGCCGCTCTCGACGGAGATATCGTTTCCTTCCACGCGCCCGACGGGCTGGGATGGGGGGGTATCGCCGCGCGCTGGGGCCATTGCGCAAAGCAGCGCTGCCAGCCAAAGGCCGGCGCCCGCACGGCGAACGAATTGGGGCCAAGAGGCCATGGCGACCGCCTATACTATACCGCAGTGAGTACGCCGTCGAAATCCGGGGGGGGCGGGCCTACGCCGAGGATTCCCCTGCCGCAGCTTTCCCGCTGGCGAAGGATGCAGATTCCCGTCATCGCCTGGGCCGCGTACTGGCTCATCCGCCTGATCGGCCCCACGCTGCGCGTGGAAATCGTCGGCGTGCACAACGCCGTGCAGATTCGCGACGCGGGGGAGCCGGCCATCGGTGCTTTCTGGCACCGCTGCATCTTTCCGGCGGCGTGGATCTGGCGCCGGCGCGGCATCGTGGTGCTCAACACCGTCCATTTCGACGGACAATGGACGCGGCGGGTGATCGAGCGGCTGGGATTCGGGACGGCGCAGGGGAGCTCATCGCGCGGAGCGCTCGAAGGCCTGGCGGAAATGGCGAAGAGCCTGGAGGCCGGGCGCCATGTGGCGTTCACAATCGACGGCCCGCGCGGGCCCCGCTATGTCGCCAAGCCCGGCCCGGTGATCCTCGCGCGGCGAACAGGCCGGCCGATTTCCGTTTTTCACATTGGCGTGGAATGGGGATACACGCTTAAGAAATCGTGGGATCATTTCAGGATTCCCTGCCCCTTCTCGCGCGTGGTGATGTTCGTGGCGCCCCCGATTCGGGTTCCCACCGATGCCGGCAGCGAAATTATGCAGGCCAAGCAGCCCGAGATGCAGGCCGCGCTCGAGCGAGTACGCGATCTGGCGGAATCGTGGTTTCGACTAAGCGAACGCGAACGCGACCGCCTGCGCGACGCGTGGTGCGAAGGGGGCTCCGCAAACCTCGGGGATGGGGCTGCCTCGGGGAGAATGGCCACCCACTAATTTCCCGCCGATCCCTTACTGCTCGCCGAGCTTTACCGGAACGTTGATTTTCTTGCCGTTGCGAACGATCGTCAGGGTAACGGTATCGCCAGGCTGGGCGCGGTTCAGGAGCAGAGTCAGGTCCGCCTGATTGGTCACCGCTTTCCCGTTGATGGCGATCAGGACGTCGCCGCCCACGCGCAACTCCTGCCATCCGGCGAGCACCACGCGGTTCCCTCCTCGAATTCCGGCTTTCGCGGCCGGCCCGCCCGGCGTCACCTGCTCAATCAGGATTCCCTGCTGGACGTCGAGGCCGAGCGCGTCCGCCAGGCCGGGCCAGATGGCACGGCCGACAACCCCGACCGTGGCGCGTCGGACGCGGCCCTGCGTAATCAGCTCCCCGGCGACGCGGCGGGCGGTATTGATGGGAATGGCGAAGCCAATCCCGGAGGCCGTGCCGCTTGGAGAAAAGATAGCGCTGTTGATCCCGATGACTTCGCCGTGCGAATCGAGCAGCGGCCCGCCGGAATTCCCCCGGTTGATGGCCGCGTCGGTCTGGATGGCCTCGTCAATAAAGGTATTCTGACCGGTCTGCACGGTCCGGCCGAGCGAGCTAACCACGCCGGTGGTGAGCGTGCCTTCGAATCCGAACGGATTGCCGATAGCCAGCACGCGCTGGCCCACCTGAAGCCGGCTGGAATCACCCAGCGGGAGGACCGTGAGCTTGCGGCCGCGCGGATTAATTTGAATCAGAGCAATGTCGTTGCGGGTGTCCGCGCCGAGATATTTCGCGGTGTAGCGCGACTGGTCGCCGAGCGTCACCTCGATTCTCTGCGCGCCCTGCACCACATGGTAATTGGTCAGGATGTGGCCATCGGCGTCAATCACAAAGCCGGAACCCGCGCCTTCCACCGGAACAGGGTTGAAAAAGAAGTCGTATTGCACCGTGCGGGTCACGATGTTGGCCACGGCGGGAGACGCCTGCTTGTAGATGCGGACGTTTTCCTGCTCGGTGGGATCGAGCGCTCCCTCGGAAGCGGGCGTCTGCTCCTGCAATGCGCTGACAGAGGGAGCGCTGGGCTTTCCGTAGCGCGAGCCGAGCCAGTAAGCCGCCAGGCCGATAATCAGGCCGATGGTCAGCAGGCGAATTGCGCGTCTCGAACCCGGTGCGACGGGCATGGGCATTTCCTTTCCGTCCGTGCGGCGCATCCTGCGAGGCGCAAGGCTCGCCCGCCTCGGCGAGGGGCAACCTACCCGGCGGCGGCCAGCCGTTTCAGTCTCGCGAGCACCTGATCCAACTGCCGCTCGGTCTCCTCGAGAGAGCCGGAGCAGTCAATGGTCTCATCGGCCAGGCGGCGCTTTTCCTCTATCGGTATTTGCGCGGCGATGCGCCTGCGCGCATCCTCCAGCGAAAGACCGCGCTCGCGCAGGCGTTCGAGTTGCTGCTCCGGGCGGCACCAGCAAACGACCACACGGTCCAGATTGTGGCGCGCGCCGGCTTCCAGAATCAGCGCCGCATCTTCAAAGGCCAGGTCCGGGCCTCCCGGACGGTCGAGCGCGGCAAACCAGCCGGCCACCACCTGGCGAATGCGGGGATGAAGAATCTCGTTGAGGCGCGCCCGCTTGATGCGGTCGGAGAAAACAATCGCACCCAGCCGTGCGCGGTCCACCGTCCCATCGGGCCGGAGAATGCCTTCTCCAAATTCGCGTACCACTTCGTTGTATGCGTCCTGCCCGGGCTCAAGAAGTTCGCGCGCCAGGACATCGGCGTCAATCACCGGATAATCGCGGTCGCGCAGCAAGGCCGCCACCGTAGATTTTCCGGAAGCGATCCCGCCAGTCAGGCCGACGCGCAGCATCAGGGGCGGCCGCTGGCCGCGGCCGGCGCGCGCGAGCCGCGCCGCATCCGCGCGGCCTTGACGGTGTTGCTCATCAGCATGGCGATGGTGAGAGGGCCGACGCCGCCCGGCACAGGCGTGTACGCCCCGGCGACCTCGGCTACCTCGGGATGAACGTCGCCAGCCAGGATCGAGCCCTTCTCGCGGAACGAAGCGAGCTTCGCGGGATACTTGGCGAAGATGCGCTGAGCCTCGGCGGCATCGCGGACAACAATCTGGCCCACGTCAATCACCGCCGCGCCCGGACGAACGAAATCGGGCGTCACCATCGCGGCCTTGCCGATGGCGGCGACGATGATGTCCGCGCGCCGGGCGATGCCGGGCAGGTCCTTGCTCTTCGAATGGCAGATGGTGACCGTCGCGTTCGCGTGCAGCAACAGCAGCGCCATCGGCTTGCCCACAATATCGCTCCGGCCGATGACTACGGCGTTTGCCCCCTCGATGGGGATGCTGCTGCGGCGCAGAATTTCCATCACGCCTGCGGGCGTGCAGGCAACCAGCGCGGGCCGCCCGGCCACGAGATGGCCCACGTTCACGGGATGAAAGCCGTCCACGTCCTTTGCCGGATTGATCGCGTCGAGAATCTTCTTGGA
Organism: Acidobacteriota bacterium; assembly: GCA_021780215.1. Taxonomy (GTDB): domain Bacteria; phylum Acidobacteriota; class Terriglobia; order Acidiferrales; family UBA7541; genus Palsa-295. Next base: position 3,645 of record JAJXZD010000192.1, on the reverse strand, counting down.
GTCAATCTGCTTGGGCAGCGGCATCTGCACGAGGATGCCGTCCACGTCGTCGCGCCGGTTGAGGCCCTCGACGATGGCGAGAAGCTCCTCCGTGGTGGTCGAGGCGGGCGGCGTGATGTGGAAACTGGCGAGGCCCAGCTTCTCGCACGAGGCGATTTTGCTGTTGACGTACAGCTTCGAGGCGGGATCATCGCCCACGCGGACGGCCGCAAGGCCGGGGCGGATTCCGGCGGAAGCCAGCGCGGCAATCTCGCCGGCCAACTCGCCGTAGATTTGGTCTCGAATGGTATTGCCGTTCAAAATTCGCGCGCCCAATGGAAAGCTCCTTGTATTGAGGTTGGTCCAATTTCAAATCCAGCATCATAGCACACGGACTTTCCGGCGTCGCAGGGCGCGCGGGGCCGCGACGTCAGCCGCCGGCGTTGCCTCTGCGGGGGGGAAGATGGTAGCCTCCGCCCGCGGCAGACACGCGGTTCCCTCCGGGAGGATAGTGATGAGAAAAATCAAGAAATTCGAGCCATTGTCCGTGATGCGGATTTCGGCCATCTGTTACGGCGCGATAGGGCTTCTCGAGGGAGCCATCGTCAGCTTTGTTTTTCTCCTGAGCACAGCGACGCACACGGCCAATCCAGGCATGCCGCGATGGGCTAGCCTCGCCTTCGGTGGCTTCGCAATTCTGTTTTTCCCTGTCCTACTCGGTGTGATAGGCGCGATCATGGGCGGCCTCGGCGCCGTGATTTACAATGTCTCGGCCCGCTATGTCGGGGGAATCGCCGTCGAGGTAGAGTAGGAGAATCTGGCGGGAGAGCCTTGACGATGGCCGAGGGCGAAAATCCGGACCGGAGGCAACTCGAGCGGGAGATGCACGCCGCCGGGCGGCTGCCGCCCGGGCAATCGCTCACGCTGAAGTGGCCGGTGCTGCACGAGGGAAATGTGCCGGCGTTCGACCCGCCAACGTGGGACTTCCACATCGGCGGCCTGGTAGAAAATCCGCTGCGGCTCACCTGGGAGGAGTTTTCCCGCCTGCCGATGAAGGAAGTGGTGGCGGACATGCACTGCGTCACGCGCTGGAGCCGCTTCGATGTGCGCTGGGAGGGCGTGGCGTTCGCGGAATTGGCGCGCTTGGCCCAGCCGAAGCCTGAGGCGAAATTCGTGATGGTGCTGGCCGAGGAGGGGTTCACGTCAAACGTTCCGCTGGCCGATTTGCTGCGGCCGGAGACGCTTTTTGCGCTGCGCCACGGCGGCGCGCCCTTGCCTCCCGAGCATGGCTACCCGGCGCGCCTGGTGGTCCCGCACTTGTACGCATGGAAGAGCGTGAAATGGGTGCGCGGTTTGCGCTTCATGGCCGAAGATGCCCCGGGATTCTGGGAGCAGAACGGGTATCATATGTACGGCGATCCGTTCCGGGAGCAGCGCTTCAGCAACGACTAGCCGCCGGGCGTGCCAACACGGGGCAGCATTTTCAGTAGCCCTGCCGCGGGCTTGTATGATGAAATCGGCGCGCACGGCAGCAGGGGACGAAATTGGCTCACGAGCCGCGGGAATGACGGCCGGCTCGGGCTGCTCGGCTGAAATTCACACACGCGTGAAAGGGAGAGAGCGATGAAAATCGCGAAGGATGTCACCGAATTGATCGGCAAGACGCCGCTGGTTCAGCTGAACAAGGTCACGCAAGGCTGCAAGGGGACGGTGGTGGCGAAACTGGAAGGATTCAATCCGAACGCCAGCGTGAAGGACCGCATTGGCGTCAGCATGATCGAGGAGGCCGAAAAGGCCGGAAAGATTCACCCCGGCCGGACCGTCCTGATCGAGCCGACCAGCGGCAACACTGGAATCGCGCTGGCCTTCGTGGCCGCGGTGAAGGGCTACAAGCTCATCCTGACCATGCCGGAAACAATGAGCCTCGAGCGCCGCGTGTTGCTGAAAGCGTTCGGGGCGGAAATCATCCTCACGCCCGGCCCCAAGGGCATGAAGGGAGCCATCGCCAAGGCCGGCGAAATCCTGGCCGCCACGCCCAACGGCTACATGCTCCAGCAGTTCGATAATCCCGCCAACCCCAAAATCCACTTCGAGACCACCGGCCCGGAAATCTGGAACGACACGGACGGCAAAGCGGACATCCTGATCTCCGGCATCGGCACCGGCGGGACACTGACCGGCGTCTGCCAGTACATCAAGCCGAAGAAGCCGTCGTTCAAAGCCATCGCCGTCGAGCCGACGGAAAGCCCGGTGCTCTCTGGCGGACAACCCGGGCCGCACAAGATTCAGGGCCTAGGGGCCGGATTCGTCCCGTCCATCCTGCGAACGGATTTCATTGACGAGGTCGTGCTGGTGTCCGGCCAAGAGTCCGTGGATATGGCGCGGCGTCTGGCCCTCGAAGAAGGGTTATTGGTGGGAATTTCTTCCGGCGCTGCGGTCGTGGCCGCCCTGCGCGTGGCGGAGCGCCCGGAGAATGACGGGAAGCTGATTGTTACCGTGCTGCCGGATTTCGGCGAGCGCTACCTGACCAGCATCCTGTTTGAAGGGTTGAAGAACGAGGCGCAGCAGCTCACCGCTGTGGCCATGTGAGCGAGGGGAAATTGTTCCAGTCGCTTCGTGAAGACGTCCGGACGATTCTGGACCGCGATCCGGCGGCGCGGTCCGTCTTCGAGGTGCTGCTATGCTACTCGGGGTTGCACGCGGTGCTCTTCCATCGCTGCAACCACTGGCTGTGGCGGCACGATTACCGCCTGCTGGCGCGCTGGCTGTCGCAGGTGGCCCGGTGGCTCACCGCCATCGAAATACATCCCGGGGCGGAGATCGGGCGGCGTCTGTTCATTGACCACGGCATGAGCGTGGTCATCGGCGAGACCAGCGTGGTGGGCGACGACGTGACGCTCTACCAGGGCGTCACCCTCGGCGGCACGGGCAAGGAAAAGGGCAAGCGGCACCCCACCATTGGCAACGGAGTGGTGATTGGCGCGGGAGCACGTGTGCTCGGCAATATCCGCGTGGGCGACAATTCGCGCGTCGGCGCGGGTTCGGTGGTGCTGCGCGATGTGCCGGACAATTCCACGATCGTCGGCGTGCCCGGCCATATCGTTCTGCGCCACGGGCAACGCGTGGTGATCACCGACCCCAAACAGATCCACGATCCCCTCTCGGCCGCGCTCGCTGCCGTGGCCGCGCAGGTGAAAGACCTCCGCCAGCGGGTGCAGAAACTCGAAGGCGTCGAAGCCCCCGAAGGCGGCGGGTCGGCGGAATTGCAGGCGCTCTCCGAGGAACTGCAAGCCATCATCGAAGTCGATTACCAAATCTAAGCGTGGAGCCCTCGGCCGGCATCGCCGGGACCCATCGGCGCGGGCGTCCTTCCGCCCGCCACGGGGATAGCCCTTTCCCCCAGTGATGTGTGGCAAGCGGCTCATGGAAGGGGCAGCAAAATTGACAGGGCGACGAGGGTCGGATACTCTGTCAATTCAGCAATTCAACGCGAGGAGATGTGAATGGCTCAGGGCACGGCTGTAAAGCACAAGAAGAAGACGAAGTCGGTATTGAAGAATATCCGCCAGACGGAACGCCGCGCCGCCGTCAACCGCATGAACCGCACGCGCGTGCGCACCGCGATTCGTCAGATGCGAGCGGCGTTGGCCGCCGGCAACGCGGAGG
>JAJXZD010000122.1 GCA_021780215.1 Acidobacteriota bacterium | reverse complement strand
GCTTCGAGGGTGCTGGTCGGCGCGGAGCAATTCACGAGCGTGGCCGACGCGGTGGCGGACTGCGCATTGGTCGTGGGGACCACGGCGGTCCGGCGCCGCCACCTGCACCATCCGGTGCGGCGGCTCGAGGACGGCGCGCGCCTCATTCGCCGGAGGCTGTGCGCGGGCCGCGTCGCGGTCCTCTTCGGCTCGGAGAAGGTCGGACTGTCCAACGACGACTTCAGCCATTGCCACTGGCTGCTCCGCATTCCCACGCACGAGCAGAACATCTCGATGAATCTGGGACAGGCCGCCGCCGTCTGCCTCTACGAGCTGATCCGCGACACCAAAGCCCCGCGGCCGGCGGAAAGGCTAGCCCTGGCTTCGGCCGGAGAGGTGGAACGGATCACCGGGGTGCTGCTCGATGCCTTGAGCCTGAGCGGCTTTTTGGACCGACGCCGCGTGGCCGATGCCGACCAACGAATCCGCCGCGTGGTGCGCCGCCTGCGCCTGCCCGCCGACGACGCGGTGGTGTGGCTCGGCATGCTGCGGCAGATTGTCTGGAAACTGCGCTCGGGCGAGGCGGGAAAAGAGTGAAGGCCCAATGAACGAGCCGCGCGGACTGACTTCCCAGCAAGCCGCGGAGCGTTTGCAGCAGTTCGGCCCCAACGCCGTCGCCGAGGCGCGGCGGCATCCGCTCCTGGCGGTTCTTGCGAGGTTTTGGGCTCCCGTGCCGTGGATGCTGGAAGCAACGATTGTGCTGGAACTGCTTCTCGGCCGGCGGACCGAGGCCGCCGTCATCGGAATCCTTTTGGTCTTCAACGCCCTCCTCAGCGCGGCCCAGGAGCGACGGGCCGAAAATGCCCTGGTTCTTCTCCGCAGGCAGCTTCCGGTCAAGGCCCGCGTGCTCCGTGATGGCCGATGGCAGCTTGTGGATGCCATCACCATCGTCCCGGCGGACGCGATTCACCTTCGCATGGGAGACCTGGTCCCCGCTGACGTGACTCTTTCCGAGGGGCAGGTCCTGCTGGACCAGTCGGCCTTGACCGGCGAATCGCTTCCTGTGGAGGCAGGGCCAGGGAAGCTGGCGTACGCCGGGGCGATCGTCAAACGTGGAGAGGCGAGCGGCGAAGTATCGGCCACGGGAAGCCGCACCTATTTTGGCCGGACGGCGGAGCTGGTGAGCACAGCCAAGACCGTCAGCCATCTGCAGAACATCATCTTCACGATCGTCAAGTACCTGGTTGCTCTCGACTTTGTCCTGGTGGCGCTATTGTTCGTTTATTCGCGACTCGCGGGGCTTCCGCTGGCGGAAATGCTTCCGTTTGCGTTGATCCTGCTGGTGGCATCGGTGCCCGTGGCGCTGCCTGCCACCTTCACCCTGGCCACCGCGCTGGGTTCGATGGAGCTGGTGAAAAGCGGCGTCCTGGTGACGCGGCTTTCGGCCATCGAGGAAGCAGCTGCCATGGACATCCTTATGAGCGACAAGACGGGGACCATCACCGAAAACAAGCTGGTCCTGGCCGAGCTGCGCGCCGCCGCCCCCTGCCCGGAGGACGAGCTCTTCTGCTTCGCCTGCCTCGCCAGCGATGAGGCCAGTCAGGACCCGCTGGATCTTGCGATTCTCGCGGCAGCTCGCGCCAGATCGCTCGATTTTTCCAGCTGGCAACGCACCGCGTTCGTGCCCTTTGATCCCGCCACGAAGCTTTCGGAAGCCGTCGCCTCGCATGCCGGGAAGACACTCCATGTGCTGAAAGGAGCGCCGCAGGCCGTGGCCGCGCGGTTGGCGGCGGCGCCGAATTGGGACGAGGATTTGAGGCAGCTGGCGCGGCAGGGGTACCGCGTGCTGGCTGCCGCGGGCGGCTCGGAAGGCGCTTTGCGCCCGGCGGGACTGCTGGCGTTTCAGGATCCTCCGCGGGCTGATTCGAGGAGCCTGATCGAAAATCTTGGCGCCCTGGGCGTCCGCGTGGTGATGGTCACCGGAGACGGCCCAGAGACGGCCCGCGCCATCGCCGCGCAAGTCGGCATCGGCGCCCGGGTCTGCGAGTCAAAGCAGTTGCCCGGCCGCGGCGAGGGGGCGCTGGATTACGACGTGTTCGCGGGTGTTTTTCCGGAGGACAAGTTCGAGCTGGTGCGCTCCGTGCAGCGGACGGGGCATGTGATCGGAATGACCGGTGACGGCGTGAACGACGCGCCGGCGCTCAAGCAGGCCGAAGTAGGCATCGCCGTCTCGAACGCCACGGACGTGGCCAAGGCAGCCGCGAGCCTGATCCTCACCAGTCCGGGACTCAGCGATATTCTCTCTGCTGTGCGGGCCAGCCGGCGGATCTACCAGCGCATGCTGACCTACACGTTGAACAAGATCATCAAGACGATTGAGATTGCACTGTTTCTCAGCCTGGGAGTGATGCTGACGCGTTCGTTCATCATCACGCCGCTGCTCATCGTGCTGCTGCTTTTCACCAATGATTTTGTCACCATGTCTATCGCCACGGACAACGTCTCCTACTCGAAGCTGCCGGACCGCTGGCGCATCGGGCCGCTGGTGTTTGCCGGGGCGACGCTCGGCTGCTTCATTCTCCTCCTGTCGTTTTCCATTTTTCTGTTTGGCCGCGACCGGCTCGGCTTGCCGCTCCCGCAATTGCAGACCCTGGTGTTTCTCGCGCTGGTGTTCACCGGGCAGGGGACTGTATATCTGGTCCGCGAACGCGGCCATTTCTGGAATTCGCGGCCCAGCCGGTGGCTGGTGTTGAGTTCGGCGCTGGACCTGCTGGCGGTTTTCCTCCTGGCGATTCGCGGAATTCTGATGGCCGCCGTGCCTGCCCAGCTGGTGTTCGGAGTCCTGGGCGCGTGCGCGGTGTATCTGGCCGTGCTCGACTTTGCCAAGATGCGTGTGCTGCGGCATTTCCGCTGAGGCGCGTCCCGATGGCCGCACGCCGAGGGGGCAGAGCCACAAGGAAAACGTGTGGGCTAGGCGAGCGCGCGGGATAGAAACGTCCCGAAGCGATATCCGGCAATCTGCTTGAAAGGAGAGACGCCCAGCGAGTAGTGCCCGCAGGGCAGCCGGAGGCTCGAGAAAGGAACCTGCTCGCGGTGCATCTTGGCGAATAGGGCGCTGGTGAATTCGGGCCAGAAGGTCGGGTCGTAGAGCCCGGTGATGAGCAGGATTTTCTTGCGCGTCTCCGAGAGTCTGGCGATATACGGAAAAGGGCTGATCGGCGACCAGAACTGCCGCAACTCCTGAGGCGAAAGGCGCGCGGAAATAGGCTCCCACACGTTGACCGTGGTCAGGCCATGAGCCACCACGTCGC
>JAJXZD010000244.1 GCA_021780215.1 Acidobacteriota bacterium | reverse complement strand
TGCCCGTGCGCTGGGCAATCACGCTGATGTCTCCGATTTGGAGCGTAGAAGGCGCGCGCAGCCGGCCTTCGAACCGGGTTCGCTCTCCGAGGTGAGAAATGGTCTGTCCGTGTGAGCCGATCAGGGAGAGCTCGCGCAGCGGGACGCGCCAGTGCTTGCATGATGCGATCGCCGCCTGCGCGTAGAGTTCGCCCAGCAGAAAATTCAGCTCGCTGATTTCCGCCGCCGGCGCCGGGGCGCCGTTGGCAAGTTGGAGAACCCTCCGGCGCAGCTTGGCGGGGAAGGGAAGATGGTGATGCCCTTCGATGCGCGTGGAAATATGCGGAGGCGCGCCGGCGATTCTCACGAGCGCCGCGTCCACTCCGTCCACCGAGGTTCCCGACATCATGCCCAGCACGCGCATGGGCTTGATAGCGGAAGAAGGCTTCGCCGTGCGCCTCATTTCAGTTGCCCCTGCAGCGCCGCCAGCAGATTCATCGCTTCCAGAGGGGTCAGCATATTCAGGTCGGCCTCTCGCAGCGCCTCAAGCACCGGCTGGGCGATGGCCGCGAAGCTGGCCTGCTCGGGCGGCGGGGTAAGGCCGGGAGAAAGCTCCCGGGTAAGATTTTCCTCGCTGCGCTCGTGGCGGCGAAGGATCTCACGGGCGCGCGCGATCACGGATTCGGGGAGCCCGGCCAGCCGGGCGACCTCGATGCCATAGCTTTTATCGGCGCTGCCCGGTTCGACGCGGCGGAGGAAGATGATCTCGCTGCCCGCCTCGCTTACGGAGACATGCACGTTCTTCACGCCGGGTAGCAGCGACTCCAGCTCAGTCAGTTCGTGATAATGCGTGGCGAAGAGCGTTCGCGGGCGCGCCCCCGTGTGCAGCGCCTCCACCACCGCCCATGCGATGGACAGGCCATCGAACGTGGCCGTGCCGCGGCCCACTTCGTCGAGCAGAACGAGGCTGGCCGGGGTCGCCGTATTCAGAATCGCTGCGACTTCGCTCATCTCCACGAGGAAAGTCGAACGGCCGCGAGCCAGATTGTCGGAGGCTCCTATGCGGGTGAAAATCCGGTCCAGCAGCGGCAGGCGGGCCTGGGCGGCGGGGACAAACGATCCCATCTGCGCAAGAATGCAGATCAGCGCCGCTTGCCGCAGATACGTGGATTTTCCGCCCATATTGGGCCCGGTGATGACCAGCAGGAACTGGCTCTGGTCGCTGAAATACAAATCGTTCGGGACAAAACGCTCACCGCGCTCTTCGAGCAGCCGTTCGATCACGGGATGGCGCCCCGCGGCGATCAGCAAGTCGCCGCGCGGGCCGGATTTGGCCGCTTCTCGTTCGCTGAATTCCGGCCGGGCGTAATTCCGCGCGGCGGCGAGCCGCGCGAAATTGGCCAGAACATCGAGTTGCGCGATGGCTGCCGCAGTCTTTCGCAGGCGGCCTGACTCGCGGGCGATGGATTCGCGGATCTGGGCATAGAGCTGCCGCTCGATTTCGAGTGCGCGCTCTTCGGCTGTGAGCACCTTGTGTTCGTGTTCGCGAAGCTCCGCGGAGGTAAACCGTTCCGCGTTGACCAGAGTCTGCTTGCGATCGTAGTCCGAGGGCACCAGGGAAAGATTAGGCTTCGAGACCTCGATGTAATAGCCGAACACCTGGTTGTAGCGGATTTTGAGAGATGGGATACCGGTGCGCTTGCGTTCGCGGTCCTCCAGAGCAGCGATAATCTGTCGCGTGTTCCGCAAAAGGCCGCGCAGCTCATCGAGTTCGGCGCTGAATCCCTGGCGAATCACTCCGTGGTCGTTCGGCGCCGCGGGAGGATCGTCGGCGATGCCCCTTTCGATGAGATCGCGCACATCGGCCAGTTCATCCATCTGCTCGCGCAGCGCAACCAGGCGCGCCCCCGATTTGCAGGGGGCAGTTTCGGAAGGAGCAGAGGGGGACGCGGCGCGAGCGGCGTTAAGTGCGGCCTCAATTCCCGAGCGCAGGTCGGGGATTTTCTTGATCGATGCGGCAAGCGCGAGCAAGTCCCGCGGCGTGGCGATTCCCAGGGTGACGCGGCTGGCGAGCCTCTCGACATCGAGGATTCCTTCGAGCGCATGGCGAATTTCAGCGGTTGCGACGGTCTGCGCTTTCAAGACCGCCACCGCTTCCTGGCGATCCTCAATCTCCCGAAGCGAAATCTCCGGCCGCAGAATCCACGAGCGCAGCAGCCGCCCGCCCATTCCCGTTGCCGTTTCGTCCAGCGACCCGACGAGCGTCGAGGCCATGCTTTCCCCGCTGGACGGCTCGACCAGCTCCAGGTTGCGCGAGGTGACCTGGTCCAAAATCATCGCGTCCTGTTGGTGATAGTAGATGATGCGGTCCAGATGCTCGAGGCCCGTTCCGGTCCTGCGCGTTGTGGAAACTCCGGCGGCAGGCTCCGCCTGCTGGAGCCCGATCGCAGAAGTTTCGTGCAGGTAGTGGACAATCGCGCCCGCCGCCGACACGGCCCGGGGACGGCCCGCAAGGCCGAATCCCTCGATGCCCAGGATGCGGAAATGCTCCTCGATCTGGCGTGTGGCGTAGGCCTTTTCGAATGTCCAGCCGTCCAGAAGTGTCACAACGGCGCCGGACCCGGCGAGCGCGGCCGGCTGGGAGGGAAACAGCGTCGCGGGACGCGGAAGCAGGATTTCGCGAGGACGCAGGATTTCCAACTCATCGCGCAAGCGGGCCTCCGCCCCTTCGCCGGAAAACTCCGTCGCGCGGAACTCTCCCGTCGAGAGGTCCACATACGCAAGGCCGATTGCTTCTTCCCCCGCCTCCTTGGTTCCGGGAGTCTTTCTGGCCGCGGACGCGCCGGCGACTGCAGCAAGAAAGGCATTCTCCTTCGGGTTCAGCAGGGATGCTCCGGTGGCCGTGCCTGGCGTGAGGACGCGGACCACCTCGCGCCGGACGAGCTTCTTGCCGGGGCCCGGCTCCTCCATCTGTTCGCAGATGGCCACCTTATGTCCGGCGCGGATCAGCCGGGCGATGTAATTTTCTGCCGCATGCTTTGGAACGCCGCACATGGGCACGGCCTGGCCTTTCTCCTTGTTGCGCGAGGTCAGCGTGATCTGCAGGAGGCGCGAGGCGACGATGGCATCGTCGTAGAAGAGCTCATAGAAATCCCCGAGGTGAAAGAGAAGCAGTGCTTCGGGATGCCGCTTCTTCGCGGTGTGGTACTGCTGCATCAGGGGAGTGGCGGGTTCGTTCATGAGAATCGGCGATGCCCCGGAGGAGAGGAGATTATGCTGGCCCTCCTGAGTCTTTGGCAACAGGGGTCCCTCA
>JAJXZD010000018.1 GCA_021780215.1 Acidobacteriota bacterium | reverse complement strand
AAGAAAGGAGATTGCACTGATTGGGAACGTCTCTTCTCAACAGTGCCAATAATTTTCATATGCCTGGCAGCGCGACAGCATGGTGAACAAGTGAGGCATCTCGCTTGGCCGGAGCAAAAAGCGTCCATATTGGACAGAAAATAAGGCGGTTAGCGTGGATTCGTAACGCGACATGGAGATGTGAAATATCTGCAACCCGATGCAGGTTTGGTTCGCAATGTGCTGAATTCGACATAATCGGGTCGGATTTCGCGGCCAAGGCGCCCTTATACCGCCGTGCTTACGTCCTCCATAATGAAAGATGACGCTCCAGAGCAGCTCACCGGGCTGCCTCCAGAGGAGACTTTGTTCGGCCCGTCGGCGGAAATGCGTGGAATTCGGGATCGCGTGGGTCGGGCCGCCGGGTTGAATGTTCCCATCCTGATCCTGGGAGAAAGCGGAACGGGGAAAGAGCTTCTGGCCCGTTACATCCACGAGATCTCTCCCTGGCGCGATGGCCCGTTCGTCAAGGTAAGTTGCCCGGCGATTCCCGGAACGCTGCTCGAAAGTGAGCTATTTGGATTCGAGAAGGGAGCCTTCACGGGGGCACATGCGGCCAAGCCCGGCCGCATGGAGATGGCCAACGGCGGGTCGCTATTTCTCGACGAAATCGCCGAGCTGGATGGGAGCCTCCAGGCAAAGCTTCTGCACGTACTCCAGGACGGCCAGTTCACACGCATCGGGGACCACGAAGAACGGGCCTTGGACGCCCGGATCATCTGCGCGACCAATCGGCTGCTTCCGCAGGAGATCGAACAGGGGCGGTTCCGATCGGACCTGTTTTACCGCATCAATGTGATCAACGTCCAACTGCCTCCCCTTCGTGACCGCCGCGAGGACATTCCGGTGCTGGCGGAATATCTCCGCCGGAGTTTCAACCTCCGCTTCCGCTGCGCGGCGCCTCCGCTTTCGCAGGAAGCTCTGCACATGCTGCAGCAAAGGAGCTGGCCGGGAAACGTCCGCGAACTCGAAAATTGCATGGCGCGGTACGTGGTCCTCGGTTCGGAAGAAGCCTTCTACACAGAAGGGGCCGAAAAAAAGCCCTCACGCTACGTTTACCAGCCCGGAGCGGATGGCCACATTCCGCTCAAGCGCATCGCCCAGCAGGTGACTCGCCGCATGGAGAACGAAGTAATTCTGAAGGTTCTGCAGGCCAATCGCTGGAACCGCCGCAAGACAGCCGAAGCACTGAAAATCAGCTATCGCGCGCTTCTCTATAAGGTCCGGCAGGCGGGCCTTCCCACCAGGCGATCCTTGCAGAAGGCCGAGCCAGAGGCGGAGATACAGGCGAAATCAGCGGCGCAAGACGACTGAAGTCACTCGCCCTGGCCCGTATCCTCTTCTGTTCCGCAGTTACCCGCCCGTGCCTGGTATGAAATCATCCTCTGAGTCTGCCTTGCTCCCGTGCATTAATTCGGCTAGCCTGAATTCACCATGGCAAAGAACGGCAAGGGTAGTCTGAGAGTGTGTCTGCTTTCACCTCACCCCATGGTTTTGACGGAGCTTCAGCGCTTGCTCGAGGACTCCGGCTTCCAAATTACCTCGAAACAGCTGGATTCCATGCTGGCGCCGGACCTGCGCAATCTGGAGGTGCCCCGGGCTTCGGTGTATGTGGTGGACGCGCACGCGGCGCGTCAGGCTACCGGTGCGCTGCTCGGCAATATCCTTGAGCGTTATTCGAGCGCACGCCTTCTGGTGGTAGGCGAAAATCTCCAGGAGAGCGACAGCCACGCCCTCCTTCGCCAGGGGGTCAAGGGAATTTTGACCTATGACGAGGCCCGCGAACAGCTTCCGCGCGCCCTGCCACAGGTCGCCGCCGGTGGCATCTGGGTTCCGCGCAGCGTCCTCTCCCGCTTCGTGGATTCGATTCTCAACAGCGCTCCCGGACGCCGCCTTCGCACGGAATCCACCAGCGAGCTCAGCCGGCGCGAGCAGGAAGTGCTCAGCGGCCTGCTCGAAAATATGGCCAACAAGGAAGTGGCCGAGCGCCTTCACATCTCCGAACGCACCGTGAAATTCCACGTTTCAAACCTGCTGGCGAAGTTTGGCGTGCGCCGCCGCGCCGACCTGATCCTGCTCTGCTACCAGCGGCGCAACCAGGGGTCGTGACCCCTTCCTCCCCAGAGTCCTTGAGGAACATCAATCCAGACGGAAAGCGGCTGCTATAATTTTCCGGCGGGCGCCGTGACGGGCCCGCAAGACCGCATGGCGACTTTTTCCATCGAAAACTTCGGCTGCCGGGCCACGGCGGCGGACGCCGCGGCGCTGCGCAGCGAACTGGCCGCTTGCGGACATCTTCCTGCCTCAGGGCACGATTCCGCGGGCGTGGTGGTGCTCAATACCTGCACGGTGACGGCCGAGGCGGATGCCCAGGCACGCGAAGCGGTGCGAAAGATTCACCGTGCCAATCCCGCCGCGCGCATTGTCGTCACGGGCTGCTACGCGCAGCGCGCCCCGGAGGAGCTGGCGGCTCTTGAAGGCGTCACGTGGGTTGTGGGGAACTCGCATCAGGGAGAAATCTCCCGGCTGATTGGCGCACTCCCAACGGCCGCACTCGATTCCTCCAATGCGCCCGGCAATTTCATCTCTCTCGAAACGCTGGCCAAGGCGAAAGCGCCCGTTCGCCCGCCGGCCCCCATCCTGGCTGGGGACATATTTTCGCAAGCTGCTGTGCAGATCGCCCCGGCCGCTTTCATGGCCGCCGATCGCACTCGTCCGATTCTCAAGATTCAGGACGGCTGCGACCACCGCTGCTCGTTTTGCGTGATTCCGCAAGTGCGCGGCGCCAGCCGCAGCCTGCCTCCTGATGCCGTGGTGGAAGGGGTGCGGCGGCTCGCAGAAAGCGGCGCCCGCGAAATTGTTCTCAGCGGAATCAATCTGGGCGGGTATGGCCGGGACCTCGCCTCGCGCGCCACACTGGCCGGGGTGGTGCGGCGAATTCTGGATGAAACGGAGATTGAGCGGCTGCGCCTCAGCTCGATCGAGCCGCAGGATATCACCGAGGACTTTGTCGCGCTGATGGCCGGCTCGCCGCGCCTGGCGCCGCACTTTCACGTGCCGCTGCAATCCGGCTCGGACAGCATCCTGCGAGCCATGCGCCGCTGGTATCGCACGGAGCACTACGCCGAGCGGATCCATATCATCCGGCGCCGGTTGCCGGAAGCCGCCATCGGTGCGGACGTAATCGCCGGCTTTCCCGGCGAGACACCGGAGGACTTCCGCGCCACGCTCGGCCTCATCGAACGTCTGCCTCTTACCTACCTGCACGTTTTTTCCTTCTCGCCGCGACCGGGAACTCCGGCGACGTCGCTCGGAGAAGCTCTTCCGCGCAGCACCGTTCTCTCGCGAGCCCGCGCCTTGCGCAGTCTGGGGCGGGAAAAGACGACGGCCTTCCGGACTTCGCTCGTGGGACGTGTTTTGCGGGCTCTCACGCTGCGGCGGCAGGGTCCGAGCTGGACCGAGGCGCTTACGGGAAATTATCTGCGAGTGCGGATCGCCGGTCTTCATCCGGCAAATCAATGGCGCGAAATACGTCTGGGCAGCGGCGCACAATCCGAGGAAGACTAGCTTTCGAAAATCACCTGCGCCAAAGCGAAATTGCCGCTGTGGGTGATCGAGAGCGAGATGTGCCGCACCCCGAGGCGGTCGGCGAATTCACGCGCCACACCTTCGAGCCGCAAGGAAGGCTTCCCATTGGGTGCGCGCGTCACCTCGATGTCGCGCCAGCGGATGCCGTGACGCCAGCCTGTGCCGAGCGCCTTCATTGCCGCCTCTTTCGCGGCGAAGCGGGCCGCGTAGCGCTCGAAGCGATTTTTATGCGTCTCGCAGTAGGCCACTTCCGCGGGCGTGAAAAGCCGTTCGAGAAAGGGTGTGCCATGGCGCACGATCGCCGCCTCGATCCGGTCAATTTCTGCAATGTCCAGCCCGAGACCGACGATCAATCACCCTCCCGCTCGTCGCGCAGAACTCCAGGCGTCGCTGCGGGATTATACCTATAATGGACGCGATGGCCGCCTCTCTCGGAAGAAAAAAAACCAGGCCGCGGAAATCCGCCTCCCGAAGACACCCTGTCGAAAGGGCTGGAGCCTGGAAGATGCGGAGCGCCGGCCGACTGCGGATTCTCGAGGCCGTCCCTCTGGCCAAACTCGGATGGCTGGTTCACGGGTTCAGCACACGGCCCGGCGGCGCAAGCAAGATACCATCTGCCGACGCGGCACAGTCGCGCGGCGGAGCAAAGGCTCGCGCAGATGTTCTAAATCTCGGCTATACCGACTGGGATTCGCCGGCGCACGTCGCCAAAAATAGGAAACAATTCTTCCATGCACTCCGAGCAGACGGATTTCGCCCGGTCACCTTGCGGCAGATTCACTCGGATGCCGCCCTCCGCGCCGACCTGCAGCCGGATTCGGCCGGCGATCCGCCCTCCGGCGACGCGCTTTTTACCTGCAGGCCGGGATTCCTGCTGGCCGTCCAGACGGCGGACTGCGTCCCCATACTTCTGGCCGACACGAAGCAACGAGCCATCGCAGCAGTGCATGCCGGTTGGCGCGGGACACTGCGCCGCATCGCGGAAAAGACCATTGGGCGCATGCGGATGGAGTTTGGCACACGGCCTGAAGATGTAATCGCCGCACTCGGCCCCGGCATCGGGCGCTGTTGCTATGAAGTTGGCTCAGAGGTCGCCCGCGAATTCCACGCACGATTTCCCCATGCGCGCGAGTGGTTCGATGGCCCCTTCGACGCGCTGGCTGCGGGAGAAAGCGATCCAAACTGGCTTCCCTGGCTGACGATGAAGCCGCCCGGACATGCGCCCCCCTCCCCGCGAGTCCACCTGGACCTGATTGCCGCCAATCGCGCGATTCTCGGCGAAGCGGGCGTTCCGGTGCGACAGATTTTCTGCTCGGACTATTGCACGGCATGCCGAACCGATCTCTTCTTCAGTTACCGGCGGGAACACCAGACCGGGCGGGCCATCGCTGCGATCGGCCTTCTGCCCTGACAGCAACGGATGAACGGGTTCTCTTTCGTAGCCGCCCAATTCAGAAGCAGATTTATTGCTTCATTTCCTGGCTGCGGACTTCGATCTCAAGTCGCCGCTGCTTCTCATTCCAATTGGCTGGGGTGTGAAAGGCCGTACAGAGCTCCTTCATTTTCTCGACGATAATCCTCTCGGACAGACCCGTTGCGAGACATGCCCGGCAGCGGCGAATCAGCGTCGGATAAAGAAGCAGGCGGCGCGGGGTGGAGTTTTCCATCTCGACAATGTAGATGAAGGCACGATCGTTGCGCTCGACTGGGTCCACAGCGTAATCGTCTATAAAATCTCCGGCCCCGTAGACGATGAGGCGTCCCTTGTAGTTTCGATTCCGCGGAAAACGTGGCTGGAATGACCGAAGATCAAGTCTGCCCCGGCATCCATCAGGGCATGCGCCAGCGAGATGTGCTCTTCCGGAGGGTGATAGCCCCAATCATGCAATCGCCAAGCAGCAATAGCCGCAGGGATTGCTGGTGTCCTTCCACGGCTTCCGGATGAGAGCGGGAAGCGGCCGAGGCATTCTCTGGTTTTTCGTTTCGAATCATCGTCATTGATTGCTCTAGCTTTTGTTCAGGTCGTTGCATTTGTCGAATTATCAAACACACGTTTGCCGGGCAACAATCGCCCTTGTATACAAGCGAAGGCGAACAACCAATGTGAAACGTCACGGCATACTGTGAGCCGGATCACATGCCGACACGTCGGAAGGTACTAACCTTCAAGCTGTCGGCTTGAACAGGCTGGGACTACTGTGCCGGCGACGAAACTCTGCAATCGGGAGGCCCCTGGATGGCCTGGCCGACTATACTGAAATCCACCCGAGATCGAGTGCTCCCGCCGAATCTGGCCAATTACAACCAATTTCGGGAAAGCTTCTCCTGGCGACGGGCGGCCCAAGAACTCACCGGGCTGCCTGAAGGAAACGGCCTCAATATCGCCTTCGAGGCCGTGGACCGCCATGCCTTGGGAGCTGCTCGCGATCATCTCGCCCTGCGCTGGCTCGGCAAGAACGGCGAGGTCCGGAATTTCACCTACGCCCAGCTGATGGAGCAAACGAACCGATTCGCGAATGTCCTGCAGGAGCTTGGCATTGCCCCGGGAGATCGTGTCTACGCGCTGGCCGGCCGCATCCCAGAGCTCTACATCGCGGCGCTGGGAACTCTGAAGCACCGCGCGGTCTTCTGCCCTCTATTTTCCGCTTTTGGCCCGGAACCAATCCGGGCACGCATGACGATTGGCCGCGCCAAGGTGCTTGTGACTACGCAATCGCTCTATGAAAGAAAAGTGAAGTCCATCCGGAGCGCCCTGCCGTTTCTCGATCACGTTCTGCTGATCGGTGAGGATTCACTCCCGCCGAATCTTCCGGACACCCTGGATTTCCAGCAGACGGTGAGCCATGCGAGCGACGCCTACACCATCCAGCCCACTTCTCCGGAGGATATTGCGCTCTTGCATTTCACCAGCGGAACTACGGGCACTCCCAAAGGGGCGGTTCACGTTCACGAGGCCGTCATCGCGCACCACATCACCGGCAAGCTCGCGCTCGACTTCCATCCCGGGGATATTTTCTGGTGCACGGCTGATCCCGGATGGGTGACCGGAACCTCCTATGGCATCATCGCTCCGCTTACCAACGGAATCACCAGCATCATTGACGAGGGAGATTTTGACGCCGAACGCTGGTATGGGATCCTGCAATCGCAGAAGGTGACCATCTGGTATTCGGCGCCGACAGCCATCCGGATGTTGATGAAGGCGGGAGCGGAAATGGCCCGGCAGCATGACCTGAGCTCGCTGCGCTTCCTCGCCAGCGTGGGCGAGCCGCTGAACCCCGAGGCAGTCGTCTGGAGCAAAGAGGCTTTCGGCCTGCCCTTCCACGACAACTGGTGGCAGACCGAGACCGGCGGAATCATGATTGCCAACTTTGCCGCCATGGATATTCGCCCCGGCTCCATGGGGCGGCCTCTTCCCGGCATCGAAGCGGCGATTGTGCACAGAAAAAACGACGGCTCCATCGAGGAAATTACGGAACCCGAAGTCCAAGGAGAACTGGCGCTTCGCCCCGGCTGGCCGTCCATGTTTCGCGCCTATTGGGAAGAGCCCGAGCGCTATCGCAAATGCTTTGCGGGCGGCTATTATCTGACCGGTGATCTGGCTCGAAGGGATCAGGATGGCTACTTCTGGTTCGTCGGGCGCAAGGACGACGTCATCAAGACGTCCGGACACTTGATCGGCCCGTTCGAAGTCGAGAGCGTCCTGATGGAGCATCCCGCCGTCGCGGAATCCGGGGTGATCGGCAAGCCCGATCCAATGGCACTTGAAATCGTGAAGGCGTTTGTCGCGCTCTGCCCGGGCTATGAACCCACTGAAGCATTGCGGCGCGAGCTGCTCGGCTTGGCGCGTACCCGCCTGGGCGCGGTCGTGGCACCAAAGGAAATCGCCTTCGTGGCCTCGCTGCCGAGAACGCGCAGCGGGAAGATCATGCGCCGGCTGCTGAAGGCGCGGGAGCTCGGCCTTCCCGAAGGCGATCTCTCCACACTCGAGAACGATTAAATGTCCGCCACAGCCACATCGGAACGCCCGCCGGTTGACCGGGAACATTGGCTTTTCTTGCTGCGCGAAATGCTGCGCATCCGGCGCTTCGAGGAAAAGGCGGCCGAAATGTATAGCTTGGGGAAGATTCACGGCTTCCTCCACCTGTATATCGGAGAGGAGGCCACGGGCGTCGGGGCGATGCAGGCCTTCGCGCCCGGGGATGCGATCGTGGCCACCTACCGGGAGCATGGGCAAGCCCTGGTCCGCGGAATTCCGGCCCGCGTTTTGATGGCCGAGATGTTCGGCAAGGCCACCGGGTGCAGCCGGGGCCATGGCGGCTCGATGCACTTCTTCGATGCCAGCCGCCGCTTCTATGGCGGATACGCCATCGTCGGCGGCGGACTGCCCATTGCGGTTGGCCTGGCCCTGGCCGACAAGATGCAGAATCGCTCGAACCTCACGGCCTGTTACTTTGGCGATGGAGCCGTGGCCGAGGGCGAGTTCCACGAATCGTTGAATCTAGCCGCCCTGTGGAAGCTTCCCGTCGTGTTTCTCTGCGAGAACAATCTCTATGCGATGGGCACAGCGCTGGAGCACCATCAGGCGCAGACAAACATCAGCGCAAAGGCCGGGGCCTATGGCCTTCCATCGAACGCTGTGGATGGAATGGATGTTCTGGCGGTAGAGGCGGCGGCAAAGCAAGCCGCGGAATCAGTTCGCACCGGCAATGGCCCATTCCTTCTCGAGCTGCGCACCTATCGCTTCCGCGCCCACTCGATGTCCGACCCCGATCTATACCGGCCCAAAGGAGAAATCGAGGAATGGAGGAAGCGCGACCCGATTGCACTCTTCGAGGCTCGGTTGCAGCAGCTGGGATTGCTCTCCCCGGCAGACCTAGCAAAGCTGGAAGCAGATGTGGGCGCGGAGATTGACGACGCGGTTCGCTTCGCCGAGGAAAGCCCCTGGGAGCCAGCAGATAAACTGCTCGATAATGTCTACGGGCCGGCGAAGCCATGACCAAGCTGACCTATCGCGAAGCGGTTCGAGCAGCGCTGCGGAAGGCGCTGCGTGACGACCCTCGCGTCTTCCTCATGGGCGAGGACGTCGGCGGGTACGGAGGAGCATTCGCCGTGAGCCACGGCCTTCTCAAGGAATTCGGCCCGGAGCGCATTCGAGATACTCCACTATCAGAGTCCGCGTTTGTTGGCGCGGGAATCGGAGCCGCTCTCGGCGGCATGCGCCCCATCGTTGAAATTATGACCGTCAACTTCAGCCTTCTGGCCATGGACCAGATTGTGAACAACGCCGCCGCACTGCGGCACATGTCCGGTGGGCAATTCAATGTTCCGATGGTGGTCCGCGTTGCGACGGGCGGAGGCCGCCAGATGGCCGCCCAGCATTCGCACAGCTTGGAAGTCTGGTACGCACACATTCCCGGCATCAAGGTGCTCACGCCGGCGACTGTCCCCGACGCGTATGGAATGCTGCTGGCCGCCTTGCAGGAATCTGATCCCGTCTTCATTTTCGAGCACGCTACGCTGTATCCGCTCGAAGGCGAATTGGACGAGGCCGCCGCGGAACAGATGGATATCTCGCGCGCGGCGGTGGTGCGTCCCGGGAGCGACGTCACTCTGATCACCTACGGGGGAACCCTGGGGAAGACGATCCAGGCCGCGGACCAACTCCGGGAAATGGGTATTCAAGCGGAAGTGCTGGACCTTCGCACTCTTCGCCCGCTGGATGCCCGGACCATCCTGACTTCGGTGGCGAAGACGCACCGCGCGGTGATCGTTGACGAGGCTTGGCGCTCCGGAAGCTTCGCCGCGGAAATCAGTGCGCGGATCATGGAAGATGCTTTCGACAGTCTGGATGCACCCGTAGCGCGGGTTTGCAGCGCCGAGGTCCCCATGCCCTATGCCAAGCACCTCGAGGCTGCGGCCTTGCCTCAGACAGATGAAATTGTCCGCGCGGCGCAGGAGATGGTTCCTCATCATGGCTGAATTTCTGATGCCTCAGCTCGGGGCAGACATGAGCGTTGGCAAGCTTCTCGGCTGGCGAAAGAAGGTCGGGGACCGCGTGCAGCGGGGCGACATCATCGCGGATGTCGAGACCGACAAGGCGGACATTGAGGTCGAGGTGTTTGCCACCGGCACAATCGAAAAAATTCTGGTTCAGCCTGGCGAAAAGGTACCCGTGGGCACGGCTTTGGCCATCATCAGCGAAGAAGGTCCGTCGCCAGGCGCGGGCCCGGTGCCGCCAAGCCCTTCGCCCGAACACGCCGCGCCTACAATCCCATCTCCCGCGCCGCTCATTCCGACGGCGCCAGCGCCTCCCGCCGGTGGTCCGCGCGTGCATATCTCTCCCGTTGCCAGAAAACTCGCGGCGGATCTTGGAATTAATCCCGCCAGGCTTTCGGGGACGGGACCGGGCGGGCGCATCACACTGGAGGACGTGCAGCACGCCGCCCAAGCCCGCACAGCGGAGGCCGCTCCCGAGGAGAAGATCGACCGTGCGGCTCGAATGCGCCAAGCCATCGCAACGGCGATGGCCAGATCGAAACGCGAGATCCCGCATTATTACCTCAGCACGGAAATTGACATGAGCCGTTCTCTGGACTGGCTGACCGGGGAGAATCTCAAACGATCCGTCGAGGACAGGCTGGTCTATGGCGTTCTTCTTCTCAAGGCTGTCGCGCTGGCCTTGCGCAAGGTTCCCGAGCTGAATGCGCTTTGGATCGAAGGAAAGGCAACCCCGCGTCCTGACGTTCACCTGGGCGTGGCCATTTCACTCCGTGACGGCGGGCTGGTGGCACCGGCGCTGCATCACGCGGACCGCCGGAGCCTCGACGAGTTAATGCGGGATTTTCGCGATGTCGTGCAGCGGGCCAGGGCGGGTTCGCTGCGCAGTTCGGAGCTCAGCGATCCGACGATCACCGTGACCAGCCTCGGAGAGCAGGGCGTCGAGACCGTTTTTGGCGTCATCTACCCGCCGCAGGTCGCGCTCGTGGGCTTCGGCAAGATTGCAGAGAGGCCCTGGTCGTCGGAGGGACAGATCGTCTCCCGGCCGGTGATCACGGCAACGCTCTCCGCCGACCACCGCGTGAGCGACGGACACCGCGGCGGGCTGTTCCTCGTCGCGGTAAATCAACTCCTCCAGAAACCAGAAGAACTATGACCAAAGAACAGATCAGAGAGACCGTATTCCGCGTCCTCGGACAAATTGCCCCCGAGGCCAATTTAAACCATCTCAAACCGGATCGAAGCATCCGCGACCAGATGGACCTCGATTCGATGGACCTGCTGAATTTCGTTGTCGGGCTGCATAAGGAACTGCAAGTGGAGATCCCCGAGTCCGACTATCCCAAACTCTCCACTTTGAATGGCTGCTTCGACTACCTTGCTTCCCGGAAGAACGCGGCCTGACATTTTAGGCATGCCGCAAAGGGCGGGGCCCTGTCCCATCGTGGCTCCCGAACGCTGAATTTCCGCGGCCACCCGCGGCCTGCGCTACAATGTTCCCGCACATCAATGGGGAGGGGTGGCCGAGCGGTTGAAGGCGGCGGTCTTGAAAACCGTTAGGCCCGCAAGGGTCTCGTGGGTTCGAATCCCACCCCCTCCGCCAGCTAGCCAGCGTAGTTTAACTGCGCAGCACCGACGTTGCGAGAACACAGGACTCGCGCCTTCAGCGGTGGGGGAGCGGACTGTGGTCTCTCTTCATTTGCACTCCAATGGGTCATTTTCTGCTGGTAAAGGCGACCCCCGTTCGCGGCGGCAGCCCCGGGATATTTTCTAAGACGCAATCGCTTCGCCGCAGGTGAAATTCTGCTTGGGATGGTAGCCTAGCCCTGGCCGCTGGTACCGCCCCTCTTCGTGCCTTTTCGTGGACGCATCGGTGATCAGCATTCACAAGCGATGCTGGAGGGGCACAGGGCCGAGGCCGTTCCGACCCGTGTCTCGCCGGGAGATTCTGTAGACAACGGGAAAGCGTCAAGAAGCATTTCGTTCGAGAGCATCCTAGGGAGAAAACTCTGCAGACATCTATTGGAAGCGATAGCCTGATGTGAGCTCGCAGCGGTAACTTCGTGCTCGATCTTTCTTCACGCTAACTTCGCAAGTTGCCCAGCGGAGAATAGGAACCGGCCCCAGAGGAAAAATGATGCTGGTGCCGTTGATTTCAGCCTCCAGGCTGGGACCCTCAGCGGCAGGAGGCAGGGAGAAATTCATTTCTCGGCCGAAGATGACCGGGTAAGTCTCTCTCACGAGGCTAGTGATCTGTTGGCGGAAAACTTCAGCCTGGAGAAGAAAAGTCGTTGCGTCGGACCAGCCGAGAACCGAAGCGGAAATGGTCCGCCCCCCGGCGGAAAAATGATCGGAGACAATCCGAGTAAAGGGGCATGGGCCGGCGATGCAAATGAGTCGGGCATCCTCATAGACGTTGTGCTCACCCGCATCAAGCGAAACAGAACCGATCGTGGCCTTCCATCTCCCGTCAGGCGAGCAAGGCGGGTGGCCATTGCACGGAACATTACCTTGGTTTTGAATCTGGAAAGCTTTGGCTCCCGAACCGACGTTGAGAGATGTAGTCGCCTCGATGGAATAGCGGATGACAATATTGTTAACCAGGCTCGCCGGGGGCGGGCTATCCGGGTGGTCCGAGGTATCGGGAACCAACGGCATCAGGCGCACGATGTAGAGCTGGTCGGAGACAACTTCCGGAAGGCTGAGCAGAGCATATTTCGGGTGCTGAAACAGCAGGGTAATGTGAGCACCATGGCGAATTTCTCGCGGCAACACGAGACGAAACAAGCCCGAAAAATCCGACGTGGCGGCAATGGTGTTCGTGCCCCATTGCACAGTGACTGTGACTCCGTTGATGGGAGACTGCTTGCGTGCGTCTGCACTCTGCCTCATCACCGCGCCCACCAGGACAATCGGCTTCGTGTGGCGCCGGGAGATCAGAACCGCAGCCACCGCGGCGACAAGGATGGCGATGAGCGCAGCCCAAATGACGCGCTTGACTGCTCCCCTCATGTCTTTGCCCTCGGGGGAATGTTAGCAAACCGGCCGCCCAGAATGTGAGGAGAGAGTCATCCGGCAAGCCCGCGGCGCGTTGGGAAGGTCTTCCCAGAGAGCTATAATTTTCTGATGGCTGATACGGTACCCACAATTACCCGGCGGGCGTTGCTCAGGCATGCCCTGCGCGCCGGTGCGTGCGCGCCGCTGTTGCGATTGGGCTTGCTGAATGCGGCGGCCGAACCAAGGAACAAGCCTGCGCCGTTCACTCCGCTGGCAGGACAGTTGCCATTTTCGCCGCAAGACGACGCGTTGCTGGAAGACGTGGAGCGCCAGTGCTTTCTCTATTTTTGGGAGCAGGGAAATCCGGAGACGGGGCTGGTGCGCGACCGGTGCAACGTAATCACACCGGACAAAAATCCGCTCGGAAGCATGGCCGCCGTTGGCTTCGGGCTCACCGCGCTCTGTA
>JAJXZD010000010.1 GCA_021780215.1 Acidobacteriota bacterium | reverse complement strand
TATGACGCATCCCGGCTGCGGGAGAGCGTAGTCGAAAACGTCCTGCGCACGGCTCGGATTCCGGTGCTTCGCCGGATTGGCGCAGCTTGATCTTCCGCCGCCCGGCCGAAACGTCGCCAGGCGCCCGCGCGGCCATGTTACTATTCTGGGCGCGGCTGCAATCCTCATCAGAACACAAGAAAGGAGTCCAGGGTTGCCGTTATACGAATACAAGTGCGGAAAGTGCGGCCACCGCTTCGAGAAGATTGAAAGCGTTTCGGCTTCGACGACGAAAAAGTGTCCCAAATGCGGCGCCCGTGCGGAAAGGCAACTGGCAGCCCCGGCGATCCAGTTCAAAGGCTCCGGATGGTACGTGACCGATTACGGCGGAAAACAGCCCCGGGATACCTCCAGCGAGAAATCTCCGGCCAACGGGTCTGAAAAAAAAGATGGAAAAGCGGCGGATACGAAGCCAGCGGCATCCGAAAGCCACGAGACCAAGAAGAAAAAGTAAGGCTGTACTCTACAGTTTGAGCCCGCGCAGATAAGTCCGGAAATCGCTCCCTAGTTTGGGATCTTTCAACCCCATTTCCACCGTGGCCTCGAGAAAACCCAGTTTGTCGCCCGCATCGTGGGTGCGCCCCTCGAAGACCACTGCGTAGAGTCCGTTCTCCTTAGCCAGCCGGCAGAGCGCGTCCGTAAGCTGGATTTCTCCTCCCGTTCCCGCCTCGGTTTGCTTGAGATATCCGAAAACCTCCGGCGGCAGAACATACCGGCCGGTCACCCCCAGGTTGGAGGGAGCCCGGCTGGCCTCGGGCTTCTCGACAAGGTTCCGAACACGCATCAGCCGATCGCCCCAGGGAGCCTGGCCCGCAGCGGCAGTCCTCGCTACGGGTTCGGCATCGATGATCCCGTAGAGATGGAGGCGCTCCCGCGGGACGCGCTCAACATGAATAACTCCGCCACCGGTTGCCTCGTAGATGTCCGTCAGCTCGCGGGTGGCAGCGATAGCGCCGTCCATGATGACATCGCCCAACAGCACAGCGAAAGGTTCGTCGCCCACGAGCTCCGCGGCGCACAGCACGGCGTGGCCCAGACCAAGCGCCACATTCTGCCGCGTGTAGCTGAATTGCAATCCGCCGCCGATCTCCCGGACCATGCGAGCCAATTCCGGCTTGCCGCGTTCTTCCAGGAATCTTTCTAGCTCCGGAGCCAGGTCAAAGTGGTCCTCGATCGCATTCTTGCCCCGCCCGGTGACGAAAATGACGTGTTCGATTCCCGAGGCAATGCACTCCTCCACCGCGTACTGAACGAGTGGCTTATCCACGATGGGCAGCATTTCCTTCGGCATGGCCTTCGTTGCCGGCAAGAACCGCGTTCCCAGGCCGGCTACTGGCAAGACTGCCTTGCGAACTCTTCGCTGTTTTCCCGTCATGTTGGTCATGAATCCCCGCCGGCCGCGGTTTCGAAGGCTGGCCCTCCATATATGCTAGCATGTGGGCTTGGTGATCCCATCCGATTTGGGTCATGCATGTGACAACTCGGGAACATCTCATTCTGGGAATCGAATCCTCGTGCGATGAAACGGCGGCATCCATCGTGGCCGGCGGCCGGCGCATTCTCTCCAGCGTGATCGCTTCGCAGGTGGATCTTCATAGGAAATACGGAGGCGTCGTGCCCGAGCTCGCCTCGCGCGAACACCTGCGGCGCATCGTGCCGGTGGTGCGCGAGGCGGTCGAACAAGCCGGCGTAACGCTTCCGGATGTGGACGCAATCGCCGTCACCCAGGGGCCTGGGCTGATCGGCGCCTTGCTGGTTGGCGTCACCTACGGCAAAGCCCTGGCGCTTGCGCTTCGAAAGCCTCTGATAGCCGTCAATCATCTCGAGGGCCATGTGCACGCGGTATTCCTCGAGGCGCACGCGGCCGGACGCCGGCCGGAGCTTCCCTCGGTTTGCTTGATCGTCTCCGGCGGACACACTCTCCTCTATCATGTGGCCTCCGAAGCGTCGCATGGCGCGCCGCGATTTTCCTACCAGCGCATCGGGGGAACTCGCGATGATGCGGCCGGCGAGGCGTACGATAAAGTCGCGCGCATGCTGGCGCTCGGCTATCCCGGCGGGCCGGTGATCGATCGCCTGGCACCGCGCGGCAATGCAGGCGCGGTGCGCTTCACTGAACCGAAGATGCGCGGCAACGCCAGCGATTTCAGCTTCAGCGGTCTCAAGACCGCCGTGTTCTATCACCTGCGGCGCAATCCCCAGCTCGAGCCGGAGATCGAAGCCCGGCGTCAGGCGCTGGCACGCGGCGAGGGCGGCGCGGACGCCTTGCGCGCGCTGTGCACGCCCGAGACGCTCGATCTGATCGCCAGCTTCCAACGCAGGGTGGTCCACAATCTCGTGGCGCAGACCCTTGCAGCAGCTCGGGAGCGCGGCATTCGGACGATTTTTATCACCGGCGGCGTCGCGGCCAACAGCGAACTCCGCCGGACGTTCGAAGCGGAAGCGGCCGGCGGCAACTGGGACGTCTATTTCCCCAGCCGCGCCCTTTCCACGGACAACGCCGCGATGATTGCCGCAGCGGGTTATGCCCGCTATCTGGCCGGCGAACGCGCCGATTCGTCCCTCGATCCCCAGGCCAATCTTCCTTTGGCCTAGAATCTCGTCGTCGGCTGAAAAGCATCCCTCAATCTGGGAACTGCTGAGGCCGCGCCCTATGGCGTCACAAAAGCGGCGGCTCGTAGATGCAGGCAAGTCCCTCGGAGGTCGCCGCCCAAGCCTTCGACCCGTCATAGCTCCAGCGGAGATCCACAATACCTTCGGCGGGATATTCGTCGAACACGCGAAGATGTTCCAGGTCCACCAGGAACAGACGCCCCTTGGCGGAATTCTTGAGCCAGGAGCTGAAACACACACAGACGGGTAGGTATGGATGACACGCGCACAACTCGGCGCCGAAGGGGAGCGGCTCCGGTTCGGGCGAATCCAAAAGCAGACGGCTGGCCTGCCCACCGGAGCACACGATCAGCGCACGGCCGTCGGCAGTCCAGGCAAGATCCGTGACGCTTCCCTGGACGCGACACAGGCTTCGCTGCGTTAACTGCGGCACGTCGAGCAGGGCGATTGCGTCATCCGCCCAATCTCCCTCGACCTCGATCACCGCCGCCAGCGTGGCTCCATTCGGGCTGAAGGCGGCACGGCCGAATCCTGCTGGCGAATCTCCATCCTCGGAGTCTCCCAGAGGGTGTTCCGCGGGCTCCTCGCGTGCCGACCAGTCATTCCAAGCCGAGCACGCTGCAATGTCGAGCTCACCAGCAGGCTCCGGGCCAAAGGGCAACGTGCCCGGTGGGTCGCCCGCCGCCTTCCACACCCGGAGATGCGATCCCTCCCCGCCCGCTGACGATGCTGCGAAATGCTTCCCTTCCCCTGACCAGACCAAGCTCGAAGGAAAATTTGAAAAACCTCCGAACGAGCCGAGAAATGACTTCCCCTGAAAATCAAAGGCGTACAACTCCCGCGCCCACACGTCCCAAGCTGCCACCAAACTGTCTCCCTCTGGCGACCAGGCGAAAACCGCCGGCTGGCCCGCGGCCCCAGCCCCGAAGTCTCCGGGGACGGCAAGAGCGAGAGTTGGGACGCTGCGTTCGATGTCGTAAATGATCAGACGCTCCGGGCCATGGCGGACCCCGCGCGAAACCGCGCACATCTGCCCGCACGGCGAAATTGCCAGCGACGAGGCATGCCCGGAGAACACCTTCTTGACCAACCAATTCGATTCGCGCGCCAGATCGCGCAGCCCGCGCGCGACGATGGCTGCCGAATGCAAGGCGAGCGCCTGCATGGGGGCTGGAACGATCTGCGGACCCGCGGATTTTTCTCTGGCCGGCATCAGTCCATCGGCGCACTGGACTCTTCCAGGCGCTGCCTGGCCAGCGCAATCTGTTCGTCCACCCTGGCCATCATCTCCAAGAAGAGGTCGCGTCCACCTTTTTCCGCTTCGTCCACGCGGGATTTGAGTTGAAATAGGTCGGACCGCGTGAGTTCCTGCAATCCCGCTTCGATTTCCGCCAGTCGGCCGCGCGCCTGGCTGGCGCGGCGGATCACCCGCACCAACTCGGCGCCGGGGCCATCGCCCTCGACGGACTCGGGGCTGCATTCGTATTCCGTGAGAATTTTCAACAGGCGTGACTCGTCGCCGCACTCATATGCCTCGTTGGCTTCCGCCATCAGCTCCTGGCGCCGCGCGCGATCGGCGCGGCCGGAGGTGAGGTCGGGATGGACGCGTTTGGCAACTTCCCGGTAGAGACGCTTCATTCCCGGGGAAGCCTCGAAGGGCCGCGGTTCCTCGGCCGATTTCTGGCCGGCGGCGGAATGCGTCTCATCCGCGCGCGCGCGCGCCTCTCTCGCGGCTTGTTGGGCGCGCTCGTTGCCGGGCTGCCGGCGGGCTGCCTGCTCGGCGAGCCGGGCTTTGTATTCGTCCAAATCGGCGTAGCGCAAGCCGATAAAGTGCAGGTAGCGGCGCTCAAAGGCGCCTAACTCCGCACGCAGGCTTGCGTAGCGAAGCTCGCGCTCGGCAAGCATTGCCTCGAGTTCAGCCTGTTCCTCGAGCTTGCGCGCCAGCTCCTGTTCCTCGGGCTTGAGGACAGAAATGGCTTCCTGCTTCGAGGCATGGGAACCCGCCGTCTTCAGTGCCACTGTGTCCACCTCTAAGATTGCCCGCGTCCGGCGCGCGAGCCGGACACGGAACTCTGCGGCGCGCACATTTTCTACTTCGAATTGTATGACGGACGCGCGGACTGCCCGCCGCGTTTGGCAACCGCAGTTTCCAGATTCTGAACACGTGTGTCTGGGCCGCAGCGGTCATTACGCCAGGAGAAGCCACCTGCAAGGCGGCTGGCCTGCACGAGGCGAGGGTGGCACTGTTGGGACCCACGCGACAATCGAATACAATCAGGGGCGTCCGCGCACCCTTGGACGGAGGAGGCAACCAATGCAGGAAACGGCTGAGCAATACCGCACGCGCATGTTCGCGTTGACGGAAAAGCATGACCCGATGCGATTGCTTGCGGCGGCGCCAGCGAAACTGGCCAGGCTGCTGCGCGGCGTGGGCACGGCTAAAGCACGCAAACGCCCTGCACCGGGGAAATGGTCCATCGCGGAGATCGCAGCACACATGGCGGACACCGAATGGGTCATCGGATACCGGCTGCGCGCAATTCTGGGGGCCCCAGGAGGACCCATTGCCGCATTTGACCAGGACGCGTGGGCGGCGGCCATGCGCTACGGGACGCGCGACCTGCGAAAGTCCGCCGAACAATTCCGGGCCTTGCGCTCATTCAATCTGGCCCTGCTGAAAACGCTATCCCCCGCTGCATGGAAGCTCCATGGCGTGCATTCCGAGAGGGGCCAGCAAACCCTGACGACCATCGCGCGAATGACGGCCGGCCACGACCTGAATCATCTGGCCCAAATCGAGCGCATTCTCGGCGCCCGGAAATAAATGCCCGGCGGATTCCCGGCCAGCTACCAGATCCGGCAGCGGGCGCCCGGCGCGCGGACCATCGGCGAAGTCTCCGTGCAGGAAAAGGCTCGCGAGAACGCCGGAGTATTTGAGAGCGGCCCGTTGACCCGGAATTCATTGATCGGGTGCGGATCCGTCTTGGTCAGCAAGCGGGCGAAAGCCGGGCGGAAATTCACGGCCCAAATCTGCGCCCAGGCAAGGAAGAAGCGTTGGTCGGGAGTAAATCCCCCGATGGGCGCGGGGGCTGGCTTGCCCAGCAGCGTCTTTTGAAACGCTCGATACGCAATGGTCAGGCCGCCCAGGTCGGCAATGCTCTCCCCTTCGACAAGCTTTCCGTTCTCATGCAGCCCCGGCTCGACTTCATACGATGAGAACTGGTCCGCGATGCATTGCCCGCGGGCCTGGAAATTTTTCAGGTCCTGAGGAGTCCACCAGTTCTTCAGATTCCCCTTAGCATCGAATTTCGCGCCCTGGTCATCGAAGCCGTGGGTCAGCTCGTGCCCGATCACGGCGCCGATTCCTCCGTAGTTGACGGCATCATCGGCATGCGCGTCGAAAAACGGCGGCTGCAGGATTCCGGCGGGAAAGACGATCTCGTTCATCGAAGAATCGTAATAGGCATTCACGGTCGGCGGGGTCATGGACCATTCCGTCCGGTCCACCGGCTTTCCGATCTTGGCTATGTCACGCGCAAACTCGAAGGAATTTCCGCGGAGAAGATTGGCAACGTAAGGCCCGCGGTTCACCTGATATTTCGAATAATCGCGCCATTTGTCGGGATAGCCGATCTTGAGCTGGATGGCGGTCAGCTTTTCGAGTGCCTTCTGGCGCGTCGGCGGGCTCATCCATTCGAGCGTCGAGAGATCATCGTGCAAGGCGGCGATCAGATTCTGCACCATCGCCAAAGCGCGCGCCTTGGACGCGGGTGGAAATGTCCGCTGCACGTAGAACTGACCGAGCGCCTCCCCCAGTTCGCGATCCGTGCCCTGTACGCAGCGGCGCCAGCGCGGCAGGTTCTCCTTCACGCCGGTGAGCGTACGGCCGTAGAAATCAAAATTTTCCTCGACGAACTTTTCCGGGAGCGCCGGGGCGGCGGTATGAATCAGGTGCCAGCGAAGGTAAGTCTTCCAGTCGTCCAGGGACACGGAGCTGAGCGCGGCGTCCACTTCCTGGAAGAATGCGGGCTGGCCGATGTCGGCTCCGGAAAGCCCGGGAAGCCCCACTTCCTTGAAATAGCTGCTCCAAGAGAAATGAGGCGTCTCCGCGGCGAGCTGCGAAAGCGTCATCGGGTGATAATTCTTCTCCGCATCGCGCAGGTCCTCCACCTTGGTCGAGGCTTTGGCGAGCGCGGTCTCGATGGACATCACCGCGTTGGCTTCCTTCGCGGCCACGGCGGGATCATCGCCCATCAGCTTGAACATATTTGTGACATGCGTGATGTAGGCCGCGCGAAGCCGGCGAGAACGGTCGTCCTGATCTAAGTAATACTGCCGATCCGGAAGGCCCAAGCCTCCTTGAGCCGCGCCAGCTATCATCTCCTCGCTATTTTTCAGATCCTGCTCCGAGCCGAAAGCGAAGACGGCACCCACGCCCTCGCGCTGGAGCCGGGCAATTTCCGCCTGCAATTGCGCAATATTCTGAATGTCCGCAATGCGCTCAAACTCCGGGTCGAGCGGCTTCAGTCCAGCGGCAGCCACCTGGCTCTCATTCATGCAGCTGGAGTAAAAATCACCGATTTTTTGCCAGTTCGAGCTGGCCTGCGCGGAGGAGTCCTTGGCGGCTTGTTCGAGAATCTGGTGCAGAACCTCCTGATTATGGTCCTGCAGGATGGGGAAAGCACCCCACCAGACGCGGTCCGGTGGAATCGCATGATTCTTCATCCATGTCCCATTGGCGTACTGATAGAAGTTGGTGCAGGGCGAGATCGAATGGTCCAGGCTGGCAAGATCAATCCCCGGAGCCGCGGACCGGCCGGAATCTGCGCGGTTCGCCGGCGAGCCGCCGGCATTCGCTGCGGTAAATTCCTCGCAGCCGTGAGGCAACTGCGGACTGACCGCGGAAACGCTCCGGCCGGCAGGCTTCACGGATTGCGCGCGGAGCGCCGGAGAGATTACCCACCCCAAGATCACCGCGAACAGGAGAGCCGGACCTCCGCTCCGCACGATTTGCCGTACGTGTCGCATCATCATGATGAATGTCATCCTTCTCCCCTGCTATGAAATGCGGAACCAGGCGTCACGCGTTGTCGATCTGCGCCCGCTGGAGCCGGTCGGAATAGTCAACGTAGAGTGTTTTGTAATCGGAGTAAAAATCCAGGGCCGCGAGGCCGGACTCGCGATGGCCGTTTCCCGTGTTCTTGGTGCCGCCAAAAGGCAGATGGACCTCCGCGCCAATCGTCGGCGCGTTGACGTAAACGATGCCGGTCTCAAAATCGCGCTGCGCGCGGAACGCCAGGTTCACATCCCTCGTGTAGAGCGAGGCGGAGAGTCCGTACGTGACGCCATTGGCAATGGCCATGGCGTCCTCAAACGTGCGGAACGGAATCAGGCATACCACCGGCCCGAAAATCTCCTCCTGGCAGACGCGCATCTGAGGATCGCAATCCGTGAAGACGGTCGGTTCGTGGAACCAGCCCTTGGCATATGCGCCCCCTTCCAGGCGATGCCCTCCGGAGGCGAGCTTGGCGCCCTCGCCGCGCCCGATCTCGACGTACTTCATCACCGTCTTGAGCTGCGTTTCGCTGATGCACGGCCCCATTTGCGTTGCCGGATTCAGTCCGTCGCCGACGCGGAGGCTTTTCGCGCGCTCGATAAACTTTTCGGCGAATTCCCGATAGACGCCCTTCTGCACCGCAATCCGGCTTGCCGCCGTGCAGCGCTGGCCCGTGGTTCCAAAAGCGCCCCAGAGGGCGCCGTCCACGGCCAAATCAATGTTGGCGTCCTCCATCACCACGATGATGTTCTTCCCGCCCATTTCCAGGTGGCACTTCTTGAAGGAGGGCGCGCAAGCCTGGCTGACGATGCGCCCTACCTCCGTCGAGCCGGTAAAGCTGATCACGTTGACAGCAGGATGGTCCAGAATTGCCGCGCCCGCCTCCGGCCCCTCCCCAAACACCACGTTCAGAACGCCGGCGGGGAGGCCGGCCTCGGCGAGCGCCTGCGCGAAATGGTAGGCCGAAAGCGGCGTGTCCTCCGCCGGCTTCAGAACTGCCGTATTTCCGCAGACCAGCGCCGGAGCGGCCTTCCAGGAAGGAATCGCCATGGGAAAGTTCCAGGGAGTAATGAGCCCGGCGATGCCCGCGGGCACGCGCACCGACATCGCAAACTTGCTGGGCAACTCGGAAGGGGTCGTCTGTCCGAACAGCCGGCGGCCTTCGCCGGCCATCAGGTACGTCATGTCAATGGCTTCCTGTACGTCGCCGCGCGTTTCGGCCAGGACCTTGCCCATTTCGCGCGTCATGTCGCGGGCGTACTCCTCTTTGCGATGCAGGAGAATTTCAGCGGCGCGGAAGAGAATTTCCGCGCGCTTCGGCGCCGGAGTCAACCGCCAGCGGTGGAAGGCCGCCTTCGCCGCGTCCACGGCGAGCGCGACGTCCTCTTTGCCCGATGCCGGGAAAATCCCAACGAGCTCCTCGGCGTTTGCCGGGTTGCGATCCTCTAGGGCGCGGCCGCCGCGAGCTTCAAGCCATTCGCCGTTGAGGAAGTTCTTGAATTCCCTGGGAGCAGTGGCAGTGGCCATGGCAGGTTCTCCTAGCGGCGATGGAGCGCTCAATTCGTGGCGGTCGGTTCGGCGATGCGCGCCGCCTGCTGCATCACTGGAGGTTTTAGGGTAGCAATCGCCCGCCAGCACCGTCAACGCCAGGGGTGTCTGCGCGCGGGATCCCTCAAGCTTTCTCGCGCAGGATGAAAACGCACTTAGCAGCTATGGCGACGATTTTGTCGCCGCATTGGAGCCTTTTGCGTCCGCACCGCCCCCGGTCTGCGTTGTGGGCGCCACCGCGTGCTGCGTGGCGGAGGCGGAAGCGGACCCGGAAGCACTGGGTCCAGTTGCGGCCGGGCCTCCAGATGCTGGTGCGGAGCAGCAGCCGGGCGTAACCGGCTTGGGCGCCGAAACGCCCGCGATGTCAGAGCCAAGGCCGAGCTTCTGCAAGGTGGGGGCATCCAGCTTCCCGGTGGCGTCCATATTGTTCGCAGACTGAAAATTGCGCACTGCATCCGCCGTGTTTCCATCCCACTTCCCGTTCACATCGCCGTGGTAATACCCGCCGCGCGAGAGTGCCGATTGAATCTGCGAAATCCGCTCGGGAGACGGACTCTTCGGTAACCGCACGCGGTGGTAGTAGCGCCTCCGCCCACGCACGCGATAGCGCGCCGACCGGCGATGCGCGGACGACGTGCCGGACCTTTTGGCCTTGGCAGGTACGCCGGCCTTTGTCGCGGGCTTGCTCGAGTGGACCTCGCGACGCGATCCGGCGCGGTGTACGGTGGCCGGCGCTGCCGGGTCTGCAGCCAGGGAAACCAGGCAGGTCATCAACAAACACGCCGCGATGGAGAGTCTGCTCATCCGTTTGCTCATCTCACGACGCCCGCCAATTCCCCAACTCCTGCAAGCTTCTGATTCGGACCTGCGCCAGCCCCTCCGCAAGAACCAGGGCCCACTGGCGCAAAATGCAACCAGCGAATGCGGACTCGTTGTCATACCCCACCAGACCGCATCCTTCAAATCACTGGCTCGACGGAATCTGGCCAGCAAGGAACAGTATGAGAGCTGTATCGCGATCGGAGCGCCGGGCAACCTTGAACAGCACGTCCTGCCCGGGCTTGAGCTTGGCCACCTGCGCCCGATAATCGGACATGGAGCTGACTGGCACGTGGTTGATTTCGGTGATTACGTCGCCGCGCAGGAAACCGGCATCCTCAGCGAAGCTTGCCGGCTCAACTTCTGTCACCACCACCCCAATCAGTTTTCCCATGCCCAGTTTCTGGGCGAGTTCCGGAGTAAGATCCTCGGCATGGAGCCCGTACTGGCCCGGCTCCTCCGTCTGTCCGGGCTCCCCATCGTCGTCCTGAGCCGACTGCGGGAAGAGCTTGGAGCGATCCGCGACGGTGAGCGTCACGTCCTTCGGCTGCATATTGCGCACGTAGCGAATCTGCACCGAATCGCCGATGGGCGTTTGCGCAATCGGGGTCACCAGATCGGCTCCCGTGTGGACGGGCTGGCCGTTCACGTTGGTGATGACGTCCCCGGCCTTCAGCCCGGCCTTGTCCGCGGGGCTACCGGGTTCAATCCGCTCGATCACAATGCCGTATGGCGCGCCCAATTCGCGCATCAATACGGGATTGTTGCTGTTGTCTTCCTGAAAGGTGACTCCGATGGAGCCGCGCGTCACCTTCCCCTTGGTGACCAGTTGATTGTAAACGCTGATGACGGTGTTCGAAGGCAGCGCAAAACCCACTCCCTCGAAGCCCCGGCTGCCCGTATAAATTGCGGAATTGATGCCGATAACTTCCCCGTCCATGGCCACGAGCGGCCCACCGGAATTGCCCGGATTGATCGCCGCGTCTGTTTGGATGAACCGCTGGAACTGACGCCCGAGGTTCGAGCGGTCCTTGGCGCTGACGATGCCCGCCGTGACAGTGGAATTCAGACCGAAGGGGCTTCCGAAAGCCAACACCCAATCGCCGACCTGCACCCCGTCGGAATTGCCGAGCTTGGCGACGGGCAGATCATGGCCGGCGTCAATCTGGATCACGGCGAGATCGGTATCCTTATCCGTGCCGATCACTCGCGCGTTGTAATGACTTGGATCACCCTGCAGGCTCACCTGAATCTTGGTGGCGCCGTCAATCACGTGGTCGTTCGTCAGAATGAAGCCCTTTCCCCCGACGATCACGCCGGAGCCCAGGCTGCGCTCCGCATCCGGGGCGTTGTCGGGTGCTTTGAAGAAATGGTCGAAGAAATCACCGAAGGGATCGTTATAATCGTGCGGGCCTCTTCCCCCCTTGGGCCTCTCGATCACCTGCGTAGTGGAAATGTTCACCACGGCTGGGCCGACGCTCTTCGATATCGCGGAAAATGCACTGGACATCGTGACCGGGTCAGGAATCGCAAGCAGCGTTGCGCCGTTGGGCGCCTCGGCACGCGTGGCCAGGGCGCGGCCAGAAATGATCGATCCAATCAGAATCCCCACGCTCAAGGTGATTGCCACGAAGAGGGAGGCCGATATCTTCCGGCGCCGAACCCAACTCCACAGCTCCTGCCATTCAATCCCCATGGTCCTGCTCCTCTGCTGCCCGGCTCAAAGCGAAGTATAGCACTCCTTCTTATGATGCAATTCCACGCCTGCTGATCCCCTTGCCTTGTTGACAACGGCCACCAAGCCACCCGGTCCGAACAGCCCGGGAAGGCATCGGCCGCCGGATTTGCAAAGCGGCCGGCACCGGGGTACATTTTCCGCGCTTCTGGCAGCCAAATTTCGCGCCGTAATCATGCCGGAGCCAATCCCGTCCGAGGCCCTCGCTCATGCACATCGAATTCGGCGCCATTGATCATGTGGACCGGCAGGACAAGCCTATTTCCGAGACCTACGACAGCCGCCTCCGCCTCGTCCAGCTCTGCGAGCAAGCCGGCTTTTCCACTTTTCACATCACCGAGCATCACTTCACGCCGTTCGGCCTGGCTCCTTCGCCCTTGATCTTTTTAGCCGCGGCGTCGCGCATCACGAAGCGTATCCGCTTTGCTCCGCTGGTGCTGATCGCCACGCTCTATCATCCCCTGCGACTGGCCGCCGAAATCTGCATGCTCGATCATCTGACGAAAGGCCGCATCGAAATCGGGACCGGCCGCGGCATTTCTCCCTACGAACTGGCCTGTTTCAACATTCCCGCGGACGAGGCCCCCGAAATCTATCGGGAATCCGTCGAGGTGCTGCTCGCCGCTCTGACCAGCAACGAGGTCCACTACGAGGGGAAATACTTCCAGCACGCCGGAGTGCCCATTGAACTGAAACCCTTGCAGAAGCCCCACCCTCCGCTCTGGTACGGCACCGCCAGCGCGGAAACGGCGGCGCGCGCGGCGCGGCAGAACGCCAGCATTGTCTCCCTGCAACCGGCCGAGCGGGCGCACGAGCCGATTTCGCGCTACAAGGCGGAGTGGGAGGCGGCCCATGGAGGGAGCGGTATGAAAATGCCGAAGGCCGGGATCACCCGCCATGTCTATGTTGCGGAAACCGATCGTGAGGCCGAGGAGCGCGGTTACTACGGCTTCGAGAAGTTCTACGACAGCCTCGCCTATCTGTGGCGGAAGTTCGGAGCGATTCCGCTGGGCATGGACGATCTCGTGCGCGTGCGGAAGGATTCACTCATCGTCGGCTCTCCCGTCCGAGTGGCCGACGAGATTGGGCGGCAAATCGAGGAATCCGGCGCCAACTATTTTGCGGCCCGGTTTGCCTATGGGAACCTGACGCACGAGGAAAGCGTGCGCTCCCTCGATCTCTTTGCGACAAAAGTGATGCCGCAATTCCAGTCCTCGCGGCCCTGAAGGCGCCTGCCTGCGTCAGCTCCGGCGAGCGGCCATCCATAGCGAATCGCTGGTGGGCAGGCGATCGAGCAGCCGCCGCGGCGACGGCTCGAAGCCGGTCTCGCGTAACATTCGCGAGAGTGTTTCCGGCGTGAAATAATTGCAATGCGCTGGGATATG
>JAJXZD010000105.1 GCA_021780215.1 Acidobacteriota bacterium | reverse complement strand
AATATGAATAATCCTGAAGTTTACCTCGATCAGAATAACCTGAACATGACTATGAATATCAGGAACAATTTCAGCAGGCTTTCTGAATCGCTGCTCAATGAAGGCAAACGTGATTCTGCACTAACGGCACTGGATAAGTGTTTGGAAGTGATGCCCGACAAAACTGTTCCTTATAATATCATGATGATAAGGATCATCGAACTTTATTATGCCGCTGCGATGGCCGCGAATCTGGCTTTCCTCATCGCGCTCTCCCGTGATGTGTGGGACCTGTTTGGGCGCCTTCCTTCATTGGGCATTGACCGATGGCTGGCGCAGAACCTTGCACTGTCAGTCCTCTGGTTGGTGTACGCGATCGCGCTTCTGGCAGGCGGGATGGTCCGGAGATCTCCGGGGCTGCGGTGGCAAGCCTTAGCGCTGCTTGGCGTGGTGGTTGTAAAGGTATTCTTCGTGGATCTCTCGTTTCTACAGCGATTCTACCGGATCGTCTCCTTCCTCCTGCTGGGGCTGGTGTTGATGCTGGTGTCCTTCTTCTATCAGCGTGGCATTTTGCGGCATAGGGGAGAAAAGAGCTTATGAGGAGGCGCATCCCGCTGGGATGGGCCTGCGTGGCGGTGCTCGCTGGTGCGCTGAGGCTGCTGGCCGCTGGCCCTCTGCCTGAGGCGTGGCGACACTGGCGCTATTTCCGCGCCATCTCCCTCCCGCCGGCGAGCACGTTGCGGTTGGTGAGCGTGGCCCTTCCACCGGAGATTTTCGCGCATGCGCAGCCGGATCTCGCCGACATTCGCGTGATTGACGACCTGGGAACCGGGGTGCCCTATGCTCGCATAACGCGCCGGGGTTCGGCGGAATCCGTTTCCGTTGAGACGACATTGCTGGAGAACAGCTTCGCCCCGGGCCGCTACACTCAAATCATTTTGAGCGCCGGAAAACAGCCGCCATTTCACAATGCTGTCCGCATCCGTTCCGATGAGACGGAGTTCATCGAATGGGTGCGGGTCGAGGCAAGCGACAACGCCCGGGAATGGCGTATCGTGCAGCCGCGCGCGCCCATCTTTCAATTCGAAAAGGAGGGCCACGAAGGAACCCAAACTTTTCCTTACTCGGAAAACAACGCGCGCTACCTGCGGATTCGGATTCTCGACGGCGATCGGAAATTTCCGATAAGCGGGGCCACCATTCTGCGCCAGACATCCCAGCTGGCGGAGCTTGTTCCCTGGGATATCTCTCTGATGCCCGAAGCCCATCCGCCTGCCGGTCGCACGGTTTGGACAGTGGACGCCGGTGCGGGCAATGTTCCGCTGGCGGAGGTGCGTTTCGCCGTCACCGCCCCGCCGGAATTCATTCGTTCGGTCGAGCTTTCCTCGAGCACGGACAAGCAGGGCTGGTTGTCATGGGCGCGCGGAGAAATCTATCGCTACCATCCGGAAGGAGCAGCCAGCCGTTTGCTCGAGCATTTGGCGCTTCCGGTGCCCCAGCCCGGTCCCCAGGGCCGGTACTGGCGGCTGGAGATTCTCAATCGCAACGACGCACCCCTGGACGGCGTCACGCCCCGCCTCTATGTGACGCCGCCGCATGTGGTTTTTGAACAGCAGCCAGCCCGAAGTTATCGCCTGCTGTACGACCAGCCTCGGATCGGTGTGGCGCACTATGATCTCGAGCACCGCATTGACGCCGCGGAAGAAGGCACCGCCGTGGCGGGTCAGGCCGGGCCTGAGGAGGAAAATTCGGATTATTCCGATCCTCGTCCATGGAGCGAGCGCCACAAAGTCGTTCTCTGGATTCTGCTGGGGCTGGCCGTGGCCCTCCTGGCTTATTCGGCGATACGGTCTTTGCGCCGCTCCGCGGAGAGTTCCGAGGTTTGACTCCAGTCAAAATAAAAGGGCGCCCGCTGTGGCGAGCGCCCAGGGAGAATCAGCCTTTCTGCGTGGTGATCAGCTGCAGCCGGAGGTGCTGCCGCAGTTGGAGCACTTGTAGCAGCTTCCGTTGGGCGTCATGGGCATGCCGCACTCGGAGCAGTAGGGTGCGTCGTCAATGGTGGCGCGCGCCCGGGCTGCCGGTTCGGTCTCCGCCGCGCGGCTCGGGGTGGGAGCCGGAGCTGCAACGGCCGCTGCGGGCTTTGCGGGGGCCTTCTCCTCGACGTCGGCCGGGCTATCCAGATAGGCAGACGAGATGAACTTTCCGCCGAGCCACCGCCCGATGTAGTCCACCACCGACTTGGCGTAATGGATTTCGCGATTGCCGGTGTAGCCGGAGGGCTCGAAGCGCGAGTTGACGAATTTGTCCACCAGCGCGCGGAGCGGGACGCCGTATTGCAGGGCGATGGACACCGAAAGAGCGAACGCATCCATGATCCCTGAGAGCGTCGAGCCTTCCTTCGCCATCTTGATGAAGATCTCGCCAGGCGTGCCGTCCTCGTATTTTCCGACGGTCAGGTAACCCTCGTGGCCGCCGACAGAGAACTTGTGCGTGATCGAGTCACGCTCGCTCGGGAGTTTGCGGCGTTTGGCGCGCTCGAAGAGTTCCTGCTGCTCCGGCGAAGGAACCACCTCGGCCGGCTTTTCGGGGGCGGCGGCCTTCTCTTCCTCTTTCTTGCCGGCAGCGGAGAGAGGCTGGGCGCACTTCGAGTTGTCCCGGTAGATGGCCACGGCTTTCAGCCCGAGCTTCCAGGATTCGATGTAGGCCTCCATGATGTCCTCGACCGTGGACTCCTCGGGCATATTGATGGTCTTGCTGATGGCGCCGGAAAGAAACGGCTGCGCGGCGGCCATCATGCGCAGGTGTCCCCGCCAGGAGATGGAGCGGCCGCCGCCCGCAGGGGCGAGTGAGCAATCGAAGACCGCCAGATGCTCGGCCTTCATTCCAGGGGCGCCCTCGACCTTTCCGTTGGCGTCAATGTAATCCACAATGCGCGCTACCTGCTCGGGCGGATAGCCGAGTTTCATCAGCGCCTGCGGAACGGTGTTGTTTACGATCTTGATGACGCCGCCGCCAACCAGCTTTTTCTGCTTGACCAGCGCCAGATCCGGCTCGATGCCGGTGGTGTCGCAATCCATCATGAAGCCGATGGTGCCAGTGGGCGCGAGGACGGAAACCTGCGAATTCTTGAAGCCGAACCGCTCGCCGAGCTCGAGTGCCGTATCCCAAGATGCCCGCGCGGCATGAAGAATCGCCGGCTGGGCATTTTCCTCCTTGATCGGGCGAAGGGAGTCGCGGTGCATGCGGATCACGTCGAGCATGGAGTCGCGGTTGCGCAGGTAACCGCCGAAGGGCCCCATGCGCTCGGCGATGCGGGCGGACTGGGCATAGGCCTCGCCGGTCATGAGCGCGGTGATCGCGCCGCAGACGCCGCGGCCGCCGTCGGAATCGTAGGGGAGCGCGAGGGACATCAGCAGTGCGCCGAGGTTCGCGTAGCCCAGGCCCAGCGGGCGGTAGTCGTGCGAATTGCGGCTGATCCGCTCGGTGGGATAGCCGGCATTGTCCACCAGAATTTCCTGCGCCGTGATGGTGATGTCCACAGCGTGGCGGAATCCCTCCGCGTCGAACTGCCCATTCGAGCCGAGAAACTTCAGCAAGTTGAGCGAGGCCAGGTTGCACGCCGTGTCGTCCAGGAACATGTATTCCGAGCACGGGTTCGATGCGTGGATGGCGTCGGTGGCCTTGCAGGTGTGCCAGCGGTTGATGGTGGTGTCGAACTGCATGCCGGGATCGCCGCATTGCCAGGCAGACTCGGCCATCTTGTGCATCAGGGCGCGGGCGCGGTACTTCCCGGCGGGCTTGCCGTCGGTGATGTTACGGGTCCACCAGTCACGGTCATCCTCGACGGCCCGCATGTATTCGTCGGTGACGCGCACGGAATGGTTCGCGTTCTGAAAGAAGACGGAGGAGTAGGCCTCGCCGTCGATCGAGGAGTCGTAGCCCTGCTCGATCAGCATGTGGGCCTTGCGTTCCTCCTTTACCTTGCTCTCGATGAACTCGAGAATGTCCGGGTGGTCAATGTTGAGGATGACCATCTTGGCCGCCCGGCGCGTCTTTCCGCCGCTCTTAATGACTCCGGCGAACGCGTCGAAGCCCCGCATGAAGCTCACCGGCCCCGAGGCGATGCCGCCTCCGGAGAGCGCTTCATGGCTGCCGCGCAGGGTAGAGAAGTTTGTGCCTGTCCCGGAGCCCCACTTGAAAAGCATCCCCTCCGTCTTGGCCAGGTTCATGATCGAATCCATGCTGTCCTGGACGGAATTAATGAAGCACGCCGAGCATTGCGGCTTGGCTTGCACGCCGACGTTGAACCACACCGGCGAATTGAAGGCCATCTTCTGCTCGACGAGAAGGTGGGTGAGTTCGTCGCGGAACACCCCCTTGGCTTCGGCTCCGGCGAAATAGCCGCCTTCCTCACCCCAGCGGATAATCGTATCCACTACGCGGCCGATCAGTTGCCGCACCGACCCCTCGCGCTCCGGCGTGTTGGGCTTGCCGTGAAAATACTTTGAGGCGACGATGTTGGTGGCCGTCTGCGACCAGGACTTGGGAACCTCGATGTTTTCCTGGCGGAAAATCACCTGCCCTTTTTCGTTGCTGATCAGCGCCGTGCGCCTCTCCCATTCCATCCTGTCAAACGGAGAGATCTTACCGTCCGTAAAGTAGCGCTGAAATTCCAAGCCGGTCGCATGCCGCGTCGGCTGCTCCACCTGCGAATTTGCGTTCAGGGCCATTCTTGTTTCCGCCATGGTTCGCCTCCCGGCCGACAATGCTGCCGCCGAAAATCTTACTGGGGCGCCCGCCGGGAGACCTTATGCATATTTTACTCCCAACCGGAGCCCATGTTCAGGTTGTGTGCCGAGGGACGCCTAAAGTGGAAGACGCCGCCGGGCTCGGCTCCGGCATGCGCTTTAGACTCGAGTAAAGAGACGGACACACCTAAACCACCCCGGAATTGGCAGTGTGTCAAAACCAGGCGAAATCGCTCGATTCGTTTGAACTCGTTCCGTCGTTCGCTGCGAGTCTTCGCCGCCGCTGGGCGGGGCGAAACGCTCGCCATTACCCCAAGTCTGGGTGCGCAGTATTGAGCGTTGCCAGGCGCTTGTCAAGAAAAATTCGCGCAGCGACCACAAAATATCAGGTGACTGGTGCCGAAATAGCCTACCGGTAGTGGTGTGGCTGCGCGAGCCAACAAGCCGTCCGCAGCAACGCTTTGCCGAAGTTCCCGCGCCGCTTGCCCGCAGGAGGTGTGCCCTGCCAGACAATAGGGGTATATTGACTCTGCTCCCGCTACCGAAAAAAATAGGAGTTGGCATGGCCTTGCCGGTAATCGAGATTCTCGGACTCACCAAGGATTTCCCCACGGGATTCTGGCGCAAACGGATGCGCCGGTCGCTCGACGGGCTGACCCTTGCCGTCGAGGAAGGGGAGATTTTTGGCTTTCTCGGGCCGAATGGCGCCGGCAAAACGACCACTTTGAAGCTGCTGATGGGGCTGATCTTTCCGACCGCGGGCACGGCGCACATCCTGGGCCGCTCGATTGACGACACCCAAATGCACCGCGAGATAGGGTACTTGCCCGAACAGCCTTATTTTTACGATTATCTGACGGCGCGCGAACTCCTCGATTATTACGCACGCTTTTTCGGCTACGGCGCGGCCGAGCGGCGCCAGCGCGTCGCGCGGATGCTGGAGCGAGTAGGGCTGGCGGATGCGGGCGGCGTGCAGCTGCGGAAATTTTCCAAGGGGATGCTGCAGCGCGTGGGTATTGCGCAGGCCATCCTGCACGACCCGCGCGTGATCTTTCTGGACGAGCCGATGTCCGGGCTCGATCCG
Organism: Acidobacteriota bacterium; assembly: GCA_021780215.1. Lineage (GTDB taxonomy): Bacteria > Acidobacteriota > Terriglobia > Acidiferrales > UBA7541 > Palsa-295. The sequence goes on along the minus strand of JAJXZD010000105.1, from coordinate 7,389 downwards.
ATCGGGCGGCGCGAGGTTCGCGACATCATCCTGGGCCTGAAGCGCCAAGGGCGCACCGTTTTTTTCTCCACGCACATCCTCTCGGACGCGGAGATGATTTGCGACCGCGTGGGCGTGCTGCACCTGGGAAAGCTGCGCGGGGTGGGAGCCCCCGGAGAAATTCTTTCGATGGAAAGCCACGGCATGGAGATTCTGTTTGAGATGCGGGCCGGCCGCGCGCTTCCTGCGGACCTCCTCCCGCGGGCCGCGCAGACGGGCCAGCGATACCGCATCGAAGTGCCGGAGGCGGAGCTTTACGGCGTGCTTGAGCAGCTGCGGGATTGCGAGGCGCGCATCCTGTCGCTGGCGCCGGTGCGCCCGTCGCTCGAGGATTATTTTCTCCGTCTGGTGGAAAGCCCGGCGGCCACGCCAGCCGTGGAGGAGCCGGTGCGATGAGCGGAATGTCCGGAGCCGTGGCCCTGAACACCTTTCGCGAGGCGGTGCGCGACCGCGTGCTCTACAACCTGATCCTGTTTGCTCTGCTGATGATCGGAGCGGCCGTTCTGGTTGGGCAGATCTCGATCGGCATCGAACGCCTGGTGATCATTAATCTGGGGCTTTCGGCGATCTCGGTGTTCGGGCTGGTGATGGCCATCTTCATCGGCGTGGGGCTGGTCTACAAGGAGATTGAGAAGCGCACGTTGTATAGCCTGCTGGCCCGGCCGGTTCGGCGATGGGAATTTCTGGTGGGCAAGTATGTGGGGCTGCTGCTGACCTTGGTCGTCAACATTCTGCTGATGAGCGTTGGCTTGGCGGCCGCGCTGTTCGCCGTGGGCCGGCCACTCCTGCGCTCGGACCTATCCATCCTCACCGCGATCTATTTTATCGTGCTCGAGCTGGCTCTGGTGATTGCCGTGGCGATCTTCTTCTCCTGCTTTTCGACGCCCATGCTGTCGGCGCTGTTCACGCTGGCGATTTACATTGCCGGGGTATTCGCGTGGGAAATTCGCGATTTTGGCGCGCTGGTACATAGCCCGGCCGTCCACCTGGCCGTGCGCGTGGTGTACTACACGCTTCCCAATTTTCACAATTTCAACATCATTGCTGCGGTGGGTCATGCAGAGCGCGTTCCGTTTTCCCTGATTTGGCAAAACACGCTCTATGCCTTGCTCTACGTCACGCTGCTGCTGCTGGCTTCCGCGACGGTCTTCTCCAGGAGCAACCTGAAGTGAGCTATCCCACCCGAACTCGCGCCCTCTGGACAGCTTTGGCCGGGGCGGCGTTGCTATTCGCGGCCATCGCCGCCCTGCAGATGCGCATAGATTCGCATCGCACAGAAGGGCAGGGGGCCGAGGGACTGCTGCTGCGCTCACCGGCGGTGGTGAAGAATCTGAGCCTCGGATATGGGTCGCTTCTTGCGGACATCTACTGGACGCGCGTTGTGCAATATTATGGGGAGCGCGTGGCCACCCGGAACGCCCGATTCGACTTGCTCTGGCCGCTGCTGGACATTACCACCACGCTCGACCCGAAGCTGGTCACCGCCTACCGATTTGGAGCGATTTTCCTTTCGGAGAGCGGGGATGGCGGGCCGGGACGCACTGACCTTGCCATCCGGCTCGTGCAGCGTGGCATCAAGGCCAATCCGGATGTATGGGCCCTGGATGGCGACCTCGGATTTCTCTACTACTGGCACTTGAAGGATTATCGCAAAGCCGCCGCGGCATACCTCCGCGCAAGCGAGAATCCGCAATCTCCGCCGATCCTGAAAATGATGGCTGCGCACATGGAGCAGGAGGGGGGCTCGCTGCAGACCTCTCAGCTGATTTGGTCGGAAATATATGCTTCCACGCAGAGCAAAGCGGTTCGCGACCTCGCGCTGAAGACTTTGCGGCAGCTCAAAGTCCAGCAGGATCTAGAGTACCTGAACCAACTGGCCGGGGAGTATCACAAGCGCTTCGGGCGGATGCCGGTTTCCCTGGATGAAATGGAAAATGCCGGCCTTCTGAAGGGGATTCCGGTGGATGCGGAAGGTTATCCATATATTCTCAGTCCGGACGGGACGTTCCATCCCTCGCCGAAAAGCCCGCTGGCCGCCTCTGTAAGCGCCGATATGCCGTCTCCTGCCGCGAAATAGCGCAGCCAAACACTTGTGCATCCCGGCGGCTGCTGCGGGCGCTTCCGTCCAACGCCTTGCGCGCGAAACCCGGCTACAATAGAGAAGTGGGCGAGGCATACGCCGCCCGGGAAGACACAAGGATGCGCGTCAGGCTTGCCATCTCGGCCTTGATTCTGGCGCTGTCCATTGCAGCGACGAGCCCGTGCGCGCGCTCGCAGGTCCGCGCCGCAACGGGAGCAAGCACCGTGGCGAATTCCGCCGTGCGGCCGCCGACGGAAGCGGAGATCCGCGAGCGCCGCGAAAAGCTCCTGGCCAATCAGCACCGCAACGATGAGGAACTCAGCCTGTACGAGCGCATCGAGCGGCACATTGACCGCACGGGAGGGCCCAACCCGCAGACCATCGCAGAGCGAACGTATCGCGTGGTGCCCACGGGGGGAGGAACGCTGAAAATCCTGATCGAGAACAAGGGCGTCGCCGTTACTCCGGGCGATTATCTCCGCCAACTGGAGACTTGGCAGGACATACTCGAAATGATGTCCAATCCGGAGAATCCCAAGGCCAGGGCGGCGCTTGCAAAGTACCAGAAGCGCGAGCGCGACCGTGCTCAGTTTGTGGACGCGGCCGAGGATGCCTACCTTCCCAAGTGGCTGGCACGCGAGACGCGGAACGGTCGCTCCTGCGACGTCTTTGAGCTCGACCCGAACCCTGCCTTTCACCCCCGCACGGTGCTGCAGGAAGCCTTCGCGCACGTGGTTGCGAAAATCTGGGTGGACCGCGACGCCGTGCAGATCGTGCGCGCGGAAGGGCACGTGATGAGCGACATCTCGTTCGGCGGCGGAATTCTTGGCAAATTGTACCAAGGCAGCCTGGTCTCGATGGAGCAGCAGGAAGTTGCCCCGGGCGTCTGGCTGCCGGTCCGCTACCAGTACGACTTTGCCGGGCGGAAGTTCATCTTTCCGTTTTCCGGGCACCAACTCATTGAGGTATCGCACTACCGCCGGGTCGGCCCTCCGCAGCAGGCGCTCGCCCTGGTGCGGAGCGAGCTGGCCAGCGGGAAGGCCTTCAGCGAGGACCCGTAACCTCCAGAGGCTGACAAGCCGGCGCGGAGCCGTGTCCGGCGGGCCTGGCATGCGCGGGACACGCCGCTTATCGCGCCGCGGCGGCAATCTCCTTCTCGATCGGCGCGCCCACCAGATTGCCCCATTCAGTCCACGACCCGTCGTAGTTTTTCACGTTCTCGTAGCCCAGCAAATACTTTAGGACGAACCAGGTGTGCGAGCTGCGCTCGCCGATGCGGCAGTAGGCGATCACCTCCCCGCTGCCGGTGATGCCCTTGCCCTGATAGAGCTGCCGGAGAGCGTCCGCCGATTTGAAGGTGCCATCCTCGCTCGCCGCTTGCGACCAGGGAATGTTGGCTGCTCCCGGGATATGCCCGGCGCGCTGCGCGGTTTCCGTCATGCCGGGCGGAGCGACGATTTTTCCCGTGAACTCATCCACCGAACGGACATCCACCAGCTGGCCCGCTCCTCTTCTTCCAATCAGAGCGAAGACGTGCTCTTTGCGCGCGCGCAACGATTCGTCCGGCCCCGTGGCGCGATAGGTCGCGGGCGCCGGTTTCGGGAGTTCCTTCGTGAGCGGGCGGCTCTCAGCGACCCATTTCTTGCGCCCTCCGTTCATCAGGCGGACGTCGGCATGCCCATAGTATTTCAGCTGCCAGAAGGCATAGGCCGCGAACCAGTTGTTGTTGTCGCCGTACAGGACGGCCGTCGTGTCGTTCGAGATGCCGGATTGGCCGAGCAGTTTCTCGAGTGCCGGTTTCTCGATCAGGTCTCGGCGGACATTGTCCTGCAGTTGCGTTTGCCAGTTCCACCCCGCGGCGCCCGCGATGTGGCCTTGGTCATACGCCGTCGTGTCCACATCCACTTCGACCAGCCGGATTTTCGGATCTCCCGCGTGCTCGGCCACCCATTGCGTGGAAACCAGAACTTCAGGGTGCGCGTATTCGGACATGATTTCTCCTCCTTCGAACGGCTCGGCTTCCTCGCCGTGCTAGCTCCCAAAATAAAAAAACCACCGTCCGGATTCTCTCTGGCGGTGGGTCTGCAAGGTCCGAGCTGGTTGATCTTCCCTACATTGCTCGCCCGGGTGCGCCAGAGGACGCGAAAGCGCAACAGATGCAGCAACAGCCCTGCGCCGGCCTCTGGTGGCAAATCGTCATGACAGTCTCCAACATACACCGGAATTTCAGACGCGGCAATGGGCCCGCCGGGAGCGACCGTTGGAAGGAGTGGGGGATCCGGCCAGCAGGGCAGATTTCACACGGCATGCAATGGGCTATCGCCGATGGATTCGAGCTCGACGCGGAGCAGCCAGTCGAAGTGGAATTTCTGCTCCGCCAGCCATTTTTCGAGCTCTTCGCGGCCCGGAGCCTCGAATTCCACCAGCATCTTTCCCTCCTGCATGTTGACCAGCGCGCGCCGCGCGGTCACCGCGGATTGGGCGTGGAGCCGCGCCACCAGACCCTCCGCACCCTGGCGCGTCAAGCAGGCCAGGGTGTGCTGCGAAATGTAACGAGCCATCCGGTCTCCTCCCGAGCGCGGGATCGTTGGTCCTCCCCGCTGTTGCCCTATCGTACAGGAATGGCGGACAGGTAATTCATCCGGAAAGCGGCGCCGTCTCAGGAGTGGCGCGCCCTGCCGATGGCGCTAGAATTATAAAGAGGAGACGGAATAGATGAAGCGGATGGCTGCAGGATTTTACATCCTCATGCTTCTGGGGCTGGCGGTGGCGGTGCATGCCCGCGTCGCTGTGGGCACACTGGTTGGGACAGTGCTCGACGCCCGGGGCAACCCCGTCTCCAGCGCCACGGTCACCATGCAGACCTCATTTGGCCAGGAGCCCAACGCCACTCACACGGACTCGCAAGGGCGATTTCGGTTCGCCCGCTTTCGCACCGGGCAATATGATCTGCGCGCCTATGCGAAGGGCGAATTTTCGGACTGGGTGAAGCGGGTCACGATTCGAGCGGGGAAAGCCACCGAAGTCACTTTGCACATGCCTCCCGCGGCGGACCAGTCCTTTACCGTCAAGCCCTGATAAGGGAACTTTTGTCGCCAGCATTGCGCGCGAAAATTCCGCCGGTTCGCACAGTTGAGAGAACTGCCCAGGCTAGTACTACATCCTCTGTACCTGAAGAATTGGGCCTTTCGAGCCATTGGTTCATTTTGGCCCGGACCTCATGATCGTAATGCGGGTTGGGCCGCGTAGCGGGGAGAGCGGCTCCAAAAAAATAGCCGCGGCACGCTTTCCAACCCGTCCAGCCCTCCTGCGGGCGCGATTCCTGCCTTGACCCCCGCCAGCAGGAAGGGCTTTTTATCCTGCCACCGAAAGACTTCCCGAAAATCGAGCCCGGCGACGCTTCACTGAAACTTTGCGGTGATGCTTTCGCTGGAGGTGAGGGTCACGCTGCACGTTAGCACGTCGGCCGGGCATTGTGTCGTGGTGACGGAACCTCCCCAGCCCTGGAAAGTGAAGTTCGCGGCGGCGGTAGCCGTGAGAGTGACGGAAGTGCCGTAGAGATAGTTCGCCGAACAGGTTCCCGTCACCGCGCCAAGAGTGATCGTACAGGAGATCCGCGACTCGCTGTCCGTCACCGTTCCGGAGCCGGTTCCCTGGAGCGCCACCGTGAGGTTGAAGGAAGGGGAGGCACCGGCAAGAAAAATGTCAGGAAAGTTGTTGGTGTCGTTGCCGACGAGATTGCTCGCTAAAGAGATGAAGGTGACGTTGTGCCCATCGCCGCTGATCACCGGAAGGATGCTATCGCCATTGGCCGGAGAGGGAAGCACGCCGGAGGGCTGGCTGGCAAGGAAGGTGTAGGGCACACAAGTAATCACCAGCGAGGTGCTCGAAGGAAGGCCCAGGCAGGTGTTGCGCGCGAAAATATTTTCCACGCCGGGCGCGGTGCTGGGGCCCAGGTTCGAAGCCTTGCTGGCAAAGGCGATGAACTGTCCGGTATCACACAGGACGAAGGAGGTCGTCGATGAAATGCATTGGTTGATATTGGGATATTCGGCGAGGGCATTGGCAGGTGTCGTGCCATCGCCCGTGGAGATCAAATGAATCGACCGGGTGCACAACGAGGGGACTGTGGCACCCCCGCAGGTATCCACCAAATAAATCTGCTGCACCGGGCCGTCGCCGCTGATCAGATTGACGGCAGTCGACGCAAAAGCCACGAAGCGGCCGTCCGGTGAAAGAGTCGATTCCAGGCTGGCGGCGTCCGCCGGAGTGATGCCCTCGGGCGAGGAAATCAGGGTCGTGGAAGGCACGCAGGCGGTTCCAATCGAGCTGATGGACGTTATGCACGTGGACCGCTCGTAGATTTGCGGTGTCCCGTTTGGATTCGGCGAGGTCGCCGCCAGGTTGGTGGCCGCAGAGGTGAACGAAACAAACAACCCGGAGTTGGCGATGGCCGGGCTTGAACTGGCTCCGTTGCCCGGCGTTGATGCGTCCGGCGTCGAGACCAAATAGGTGGTTGGCGTGCAGCCGCCCGGGGCCGTCGGCGGGACAACGTTGCAAGTGTCGCGGATGTACACCTGGGGAGTGATCCCGTCCACGGCAACTCCGGAGACGAGATTGGTCGCCAGGGAGACGAAGGCGACATATTGCCCATCCGCGCTGATCACCGGGCTATAGCTATCGCCATTGCCGGGGGTCACGCCGTCCGGGGCCACGGAGACTAATGCGGCCGTATCGGTCGTCGGGGTGGTGCTAGTGGAGCTGCAACCTCCGAAGGTTGTGGTGGCCGAGATGCAGGTGGGCTGCCAGTAGACCTGGCGCACGTTTCCGGCGACCGTCGCATAGTTCACCAGATTCGTGGCCGTCGAACTGTAGGCCACATGGGCGGCGGTGCTGTCCATCGAAGGCTCATCGCTCGGGCCGTTGGGAAGCGCGCCGCCGACCCCCAGATTGACCAGCGTCGTCCCGGGAAAGCAAGTGCTTGCCCCGCTGGCAGCGGACGTGGCGCTGAGGCAAGTATCGCGGACAAAGATAGCGCTCGAGGTATTCGTCGGTGTGGAAAAGAAGTTGGTCGAGTTCGAGGCGAAGGCGGCGAACTCTCCCGTGTTGCTTACCGCCGGGCCAGCTGTGGCAAGGGTTGGAATCCCGCCCGCGCAAGCCGAAATGGTGCCGCAGATTCCGTTGTTGGCCGGTGCTCCGTTATACGCAAGGTCCACCATCACAGGCAGGCCGAAAAGATTCGACGGGTTGACCGGAAAGGCGAGAATCTG
>JAJXZD010000188.1 GCA_021780215.1 Acidobacteriota bacterium | reverse complement strand
CATGGCCGCCGAGGGGCATGGCGTCCTGCTGTACCTCGCGCAGGAGGGCCGCGGAATCGGCCTCGTCAACAAGCTGCGCGCTTATGAGCTGCAGGACCGCGGACTCGATACCGTGGAGGCGAATCGCGAACTCGGGTTTGCCGCCGATTCGCGCGACTACGATTTCGGCGCGGCCGCGCTCAAGGCCCTTGGCGTCCGCTCCGTGCGCCTGCTCTCGAATAATCCCGATAAAGTCCGCCAGCTCGAACGAGCCGGCGTCCGTGTCGTCGAGCGCGTCCCCTGCCGGCCGCGTACCAGCCACCACTCCCGCAACTACCTGCGCACCAAGAAGGATAAGCTCGGCCATCTCCTCGCCGGCCTCTAGCGGCGGGGTCATTCCCGTTGGAGCGGCAGGAGAGTCCGCTAGCCGCCACCAACGAGGTGGACGATTTCGAAGGAATCGCCGGGCTGGACCGGTGTCGTGCTCCACTGCGTGCGGGGAAGAATGTCGCGGTTGCGCTCGATAGCCACGCGGGCTTCGAGAACCCCGAGGTGGGCGAGAAGGGCCGTAACGGTCAGGCCTTCGGGAACGTCCTGCTGCTCGCCGTTGATTGTAACGTTCATTCGTTGTCCCCCGAATCGGACGGCGCGGTTGGCTTCGAGCGCATAGTGAAACGCAGATGGTCCTCGGCGCCACCGTCGCGCGCCACAATGACCAGTGCCAGTTCGCCTTTCCCCAACGGCGGCAGCGGAAAACGCAGCAGGACGCGGCCCTGCTCGTCGCTTGTCGCGGCGTGAACGATTTCCTGCAACGCGCCCTGGATGGCAGCCTCGACCCGCGCGCCGGCCCTCGGCTGCTGGTCTGCACGGCGGAGAACCTGCACCTCGAGCAAGACGTTTCCCGCAAACAGCCAGGATTGCGGATTCAGCAGTTGCACGCAAATCGTCTCTTCCGGCCCGGCCGGAGTCACCGCCGCGGCGATTTCCTCCACCAACGATCCTGCGCGGAGATCTTCGATCACCTGGCGGTGCTGCTGCTCAACGCGCCGGCTGAGTTCCTCAGGGTTGGCAGGAAACGAAGTGGAAAACTCCGAATAATTCAAAGAGCGCCGGTGCAGCACGCGGCCGTTCTGGTATACCGTGGTATCAATCACCGGATGGCTGGGGCCGCGGTCCTCGGTCTGGACATGAAACACCTGTTCGCCGATCCGGACGTCCGTGTTGAATCCAAAGCTCATCGGCTGCCGAAGCTCTCCCGGAGCGACGGGCAAACCCCCGCCCTCCAAAAATTTCGTGGAGTTCACGTTGACCGGCGCTGGACTGGAGGCTATTATAGCAGCGCGTCGAAAATGAACAGCGGCTACCTAGATAATTATGGCCCGCTTTTGCTGATGTTTATACTAGCCGGCGGGCTGGCTGGCGTCCTGATCACGGCTTCCACTCTGGTGGGACGGCACAAGCACACCCCCGAAAAGGACCAGCCCTATGAGTGCGGCATGAGTCCGACGGGCGATGCTCGCCAGCCGTTTTCAGTGCATTTTTACATGGTAGCTCTGATTTTTATTCTGTTCGACATTGAGGCCATCTTTCTCTACCCTTGGGCGCTGGTCTACCACGATCTCCGGGTATTCGGGTTCGTGGAGATGGTGCTCTATATATTCATCCTTCTGGTGGGGTATATCTACCTCTGGAAGAAGGGCGCGCTCGACTGGCAATAAGCCGCCCTGCCGGGAATCGGGAAACTCGTGGAATCCCAGGAAAACGATAGAAATCCAGCTGTAGAAAAGCTCCGCGCATGGGACGCGGAGGCCGTCGCGGAAGTGATAACCTTTCGCGGCGAGACGACCGTAGTGGTGCCCGTACGTCATCTTCGGGCTGCCGCAGAGTTCCTCGCCTCCGAGCCGTCCCTGCGCTACTCGTTCCTTTCCGATATCACCACAGTGGACCGGTTTCCCCTCGAGCCGCGCTTCGAGGTGAATTACCACCTGCTTGCGCTCGAGCGCAAGGACCGCCTGCGCCTCAAGGTGATGGTTCCCGGGAACGACCCGGCGCTGCCGACGGTGATCCCCGTCTGGCCCACCGCCAACTGGCACGAGCGCGAGAATTTCGATCTCTTTGGTATCCGCTTCGAAGGCCACCCCGATCTCACGCGCATCGTGCTCCCGGACGATTGGGAGGGCCATCCCCTGCGCAAGGATTATCCGGTCGAGGGGTATCGGTGAATGCCCATGGGAAGAACAGGCAAATGACCGCGCCCATCGAAACCGCCGCCGGCCCCGCTCAGCCGATGATCCTCAATATGGGGCCGCAGCATCCCTCGACGCACGGAGTGCTGCGCGTGGTCCTCGAGCTGGATGGCGAAATCGTCCGCAAGGCCCGCCCGGTGATCGGTTATTTGCACACGGGCATCGAGAAATCGTGCGAGTCGAAGACCTACTCGCAGGCCATCACCCTCACCGACCGTATTGATTATCTCGCGCCTCTCTCAAACAATCTGGGCTACTGCCTGGCGGTCGAGAAACTGCTCGGGCTGGAGGTTCCCAAGCGCGCCCAGTACATTCGTGTGCTGCTGACCGAGTTGACGCGCATCGCATCCCATCTGGTCTGGCTTGGCACCCACGCCATTGATCTCGGCGCGATGTCCGTCTTCCTCTACAGCTTCCGCGAACGCGAAGAGATCATGAAGATCTTTGAGTTCGTTGCCGGGCAGCGCATGATGACGAGCTATTTCCGCATCGGCGGCCTCGCCCTCGAGCCCCCTCCTGGCTGGCTCGACCGGGTGCGTCGCGTGGTGGAGTCCATGCCCGGCCATGTGGACGAATATGAGGATCTGCTGACGCGGAACCGCATCTGGATGGCCCGAACCCAGGGCGTGGGAGTGCTGAGCGCAGCCGATGCCATCGCCATGGGCGTTTCCGGGCCCATGCTGCGCGGCAGCGGGATTGCCCACGACACGCGCAAGGCCTTCCCCTATTCAAGCTACGATGAATTCGATTTCCAGATTCCCACGCAGACCGCGGGGGATTGCTACGCGCGTTATCTGGTGCGCATAGCCGAGATTCGCGAGAGCGTCAAGATTGTCCGCCAGGCCATGGAGAAGGTCCCCGCCGAGGGGCCCATTCGTGCGGAGGCTCCGGGAATCGTCCCGCCTTCGCGCGAGGAGATGAAGACCTCGATTGAGGGCCTGATCTACCATTTCAAGATTTTTACCGAAGGGTTTGTGCCCCCGCCCGGAGAGGTGTACCAGGTGATTGAATCGCCACGCGGGGAACTGGGAGTATTCGTGGCGAGCGACGGTTCGCCGAAGCCGTACCGGGTGAAGTTCCGCACGCCTTCATTCGTCAACCTGCAATCGCTGCCCAGGTTGTGCGAGGGGCGGTTGATTGCGGATGTGGTCGCCTGCATCGGGACCACGGACATCGTGCTGGGAGAAGTGGATCGCTAGGAAATTCTGGGCGAAAACCGAACCATGGAACTGCCGCCGCTGCTGGAAGCCAAATTCAACGAGCTGATCGGGCGCTACCCGATCAAGCGTTCGGCCTTGATTCCCATGATGCTTTACGCCCAGGACCATTTCGGGTTCCTGAGCGACGAGCTGATCGAGGAGATTGCCCGGCGCTTGGATCTAAACGTCCTTCAGGTAACGGAGACGCTGGCCTACTATTCGATGCTCCGGCGAAAGCCCGCCGGGCGCCATCACATTCAGGTCTGCACCAACATCTCCTGCATGCTCCGTGGCGGCAAGGAGCTCTACGAGCATGTTCAGAAGCGTCTTGGAATAGGCAACAAGGAAGTCTCGCCGAGCAGCACATTTTCGCTTGAGGAAGTCGAGTGCATAGGCGCCTGCACCGGCGCGCCGGCCATGCAAGTGAACTACGACTTCTACGAAAACCTCGACCCCGACAAGCTCGACGTGATTCTCGAGCAGCTTCAGGAGGGGAAGAAGCCGAAGCCCGTTCCGGTCACCTCCGGCGCCCTTCATGAGCGTCTGCCTGCCGAGATGCCGGTGATCAGCAAGCGCTTCGGCGTATCGAATTCGCGCTCGCTCTCCGTCTATCTGCAGCACGAGGGGTATCAGGCACTCGAAAAGGCGCTGAAGCAGATGACCCCCGACCAGATCATCGAGGAAGTGAAGAAATCGAACCTGCGGGGGCGCGGCGGCGCGGGCTTTCCTGCCGGAATGAAATGGAGTTTCGTTCCGCGGGATTCCGCCAAGCCGAAATACATCCTGGCCAACGGAGATGAGAGCGAGCCGGGTACCTGCAAAGACCGCCCGCTGCTCGAGATGGACCCGCACCAACTGCTCGAGGGCATGACGATTGCCGGCCGCGCCGTGGACGCGCATCGCGGGTTCGTCTACATTCGCGGCGAGTACCGCTATGTGCTGGAAATCGTCGAGGCGGCGATCGTCGAGGCCCGCGCCGCCGGCTACCTCGGCAACAACATTCTCGGCAGCGGTTTCGATTTCGACATCGTGGCCCACACCGGCGCGGGGGCCTACGAGTGCGGCGAGGAATCGGCGCTGATGGAATCGCTTGAAGGGAAGCGCGGCTACCCGCGCATTCGCCCGCCGTTTCCGGCGGTGGTGGGACTGTACGGCTCCCCGACGGTCATCAACAACGTCGAGACGCTCAGCACCGTTCCGGCGGTCATCCGCATGGGCGGGGAGGCCTACGCGAATCTGGGCACGCCGAAAAATGGTGGCACGCGCCTCTATTCGATCTCCGGGCACGTCAATCGCCCCGGCATCTACGAGCTGCCCCTCGGCTTCCCACTGCGCCGCTTGATCGAGGAGGTGGCCGGGGGCGTGCGCGGCGGCAAGAAGCTCAAGGCCGTGATTCCCGGCGGAAGCTCCTGCCCGATGCTCTCGGCGGATGAAATTGACATCGCGATGGACTACGACTCGGTGGCCAAGGCCGGCTCGATGCTCGGCTCCGGCGGCACGGTGGTGCTCGACGAAGATACCTGCATGGTGGACGTGGCGCGCCGCATCATGCACTTCTACGCTCACGAATCCTGCGGCTGGTGCATTCCTTGCCGCGAGGGAACGGCTTGGCTCCGCAAAATGCTCGACCGGTTCCACGACGGCGGCGGGCGCGCGGAGGATATTCCGCTCATTGACGAGCTGGCCAAGAACATGCTCGGCCGAACCTTCTGCCCGCTGGGCGACGCGGCGGCGCTGCCGACCATCAGTATCGTAAAGAAGTGGCGGAACGAATTTGAGGATCATCTCCAGGGGAAGTGCGCCTACCGCCCCGCCGAGGTGATTGCCGGGGGGCATTAGGACAGGCATGACGGACGATAAACAGATCGCCTTTACGATCAACGGGCAGCAGGTCACCACCACACCCGGAACCCTGGTGATCGAGGCGGCCAAGCGGCAGGGGATCGAGATCCCCTCGTTCTGCTATTACCCGGGCCTATCCCTCCAGGCCGCCTGCCGCATGTGCCTGGTGGAAGTCGAAAAGATGCCCAAGCTGCAGACTGCGTGCACGCTCGTCGCTACCGACGGCATGGTGGTCAAGACCGACACCCCGGGGGTACACAAGGCGCGCAAGGATATGCTCGAGTTCGTCCTCACCAACCATCCCCTCGATTGCCCGGTTTGCGACAAGGGGGGCGAGTGCGAACTCCAGGACATGACCTTCCGCTACGGCCTGGACAAGAGCCGCTTCGTTGAGGAGAAGCTGCATTCTCCGGAAGAGAAGTGGTCGCCGCTCGTCTACTACGATGCACCGCGCTGCATTCTCTGCTTCCGCTGCGTCCGCGTCTGCGACGAAGGCATGGACGTGAAGGCCCTTGGCGTCGGCGCCCGCGGCGTCCATTCCGTGATCCTGCCGAACCATTCGGGCCAACTCGCCTGCGAAGAGTGCGGCATGTGCATTGACATCTGCCCGGTCGGCGCGCTCACCAGCGGAACATACCGGTATCAGACACGGCCGTGGGAGATGACCTACGTCAGCAATCCCTGCGCGCACTGCTCGGACGGCTGCAAGACCACATTGAGCGTTCGCAACAACGAAATTCTCCGCGCCAACAATCGCGACCGCTCCGGCATCAACGGCGAGTTTCTGTGCGCCAAGGGCCGCTTCGGATTTGATTTCACCGCCAACCCTGAGCGCGTTCGCCAGCCGCTGGTCCGCCGCAACGGCAAGCTCGATCCGGCCAGCTGGGAAGATGCACTCGAGGAAGTGTCGCGCCGCCTGCGCCAGGCTCACGAGACCCATGGCCCGGCTGCCCTCGGCGTGATTGGTTCGAATCGCACCACGAACGAGGAAAATTATCTGCTGAACCGTTTCGCGCGCGCGGTGCTCGGCACGAACAATATCGATCATCACCGCACCGCCGATTACGCCGGCCTCGCCGCCGCTCTTGGCCCGGGAGCCCGGGACTCGCTGGCCACGATGGCTGACATCTACAGCGCTGGCGCTGTGCTGCTGGTCGGCAATGACGTCACGAACCAAAATCCTCTGGTTGCCTGGCAGATTCGGGCGGCCGTGCGCCATCATGGTGCTCGCCTCTATGTGCTCAACGGGCGCCCCAGCAAAATTCACCGCCAGGCGAAGATCGTCGCCGAGGTTTCCGAGGGCGCCGAGCGCCAGGCCCTGCGCTGGCTCGTATCGGAGCAGGGGCAGTTCGATTCGAAGACGACGGAAGCCCTGGTGCGGCTCAAAGCGGGGCTCGAGTCCGAGAGCGGCGTGGTGGTTCTGTTCGGAGCCGATATTACCGGCTCGGCCATCCGCGATCTGGTCTCGCTCGCGGCGCGTTTTAGCGGCAAGGCGAAGTTCATGGCCCTTGGCGATTATGCGAATTCGCGCGGGGCTTCGGACATGGGGTTATTGCCGGATCGCCTGCCGGGCTACGCCCCGCTCTCCGATACCGCCGAGCGTGCGCGCTTCTCGAAACTGTGGGGTGCGGAGATTCCCGCCGCGCCAGGCCTGACCGCTCGCGTCATGCTGGAAGCCGCGGTGGCCGGTAAGCTGAAGGCCCTCTACGTCGTGGGCGCCAATCCCGTGAAGACCTTCGGAGTCGCGGACGCGGGGCGCATCGCCGGGCTGGATCTGCTCGTGGTGCAGGACCTGTTCCTCACTGAGACCGCCGCACGCGCCGACGTCGTCCTGCCTGCCGCGTCCAGCTATGAAAAGGATGGCACGCTCACGAACACCGCCGGCGAGGTGCAGATGACGCATCGGGCCATGGATCCGCAAGGGCCGCGCAGCGACTTCGATCTGATTCGCATTCTCTCGCACCAGCTCGGCATGCTCGGCCTGGGCACCCCCATCCGCCTGCGCACTCCGGAGGCTGCCTTCGAGGAAATTCGCCGGCATGTGGCGGGCTACGATCTTTCGATGGCTGATTTGCTGGCCGGAGGCTCGGAGGTTGCTGTTGCCACGTGCCGGATTCACGAGCCGGGGTATGAACCGCCCGCGGGCGAGGTCTTTTCCTCGCGGGATTATCTGTTTACGAGTGGCACCCTGGGCCGTTATTGTTCCAAGCTCATTTCGACCGAAGAGGCTAAAGAGAAGCCGTGGAGTTCATCTCCCAGCACCCAGTCCTGGTGGCAGCGGTAGTCAAGGTCGTCGTCCTGCTGTTCGTGGTAATGACGGCGCTGGCCTACCTTACCTGGCTTGAACGCAAGGTCGTCGCCCACATCCAGTCGCGGTGGGGCCCCTATTACGTTGGCGCGCACGGGCTGCTCCAGCCGCTTGCCGACGGCATCAAGTTCCTTTTCAAGGAGGACGTCACTCCGCCCGCGTCGGACCGCCTGATTTATCTGCTTGCGCCCTTTCTGGCGCTCTCGCTGGCTCTCACTGCCCTCGGGTTGATTCCCTTTGGGCCGCCCGGCGTGCGCTTTCCCAATGGGCAGCCGGTGTTCATTGTTTCCGACGTGAGCATCGGGCTGTTGTTTCTCTTCGCCATCACCTCGCTCGGAGTGTATGGCGTGGCGCTGGCGGGGTGGTCTTCGAACAGCAAGTACCCGTTGCTTGGAGCACTGCGCAGCTCCGCGCAGATGATCAGCTACGAGGTTTCCCTCACCGTTTCCGTGGTGGGCGTGCTGCTGCTGGCCGGAACGCTGAACTTCAACCACATCATCGAAGGGCAGCGGGGCTACTGGCACTGGCTGCGCATCGTTCCGCACTGGTATATCGTTCCGCAGATCGTTGGGTTCCTCTGTTATCTCACCGCCGCCATCGCGGAGACCAACCGCGTCCCCTTCGATTTGCCCGAGGCGGAAACGGAATTGGTGGCCGGCTTCCACACTGAATATTCGAGCTTCAAATTCGCCATGTTCTTTATGGCCGAATACGCCAACATGATTACGGTCTCCTGCCTGGCCACAATCCTATTCTTTGGCGGATGGCTTTCGCCCTTTCCGGACCGCTGGACCTGGCAGCTCTACCTTCCTGGCGCGGGACTTCTGGCCTTGGGCGTCTATTGCGCCTATGACTCAGTGACGGAAATGCGTGGTCTGGCGCGCCTCCAGTTAAGTGTGGTGACGCTGCTGGCGCTCGGCGGCGGAGCGCTCTGCTTGCTGCCGGGAGTAGCTCCTGTCATCCAGGGGCCATTCTGGTTCACGGCCAAGGTTCTCGGCTTCCTGTTCTTCTACATCTGGATCCGCGGCACGCTCCCGCGCTTCCGGTACGACCAGCTGATGTCCTTCGGCTGGAAGCTGTTGCTTCCGGTGTCGCTCGCGAACCTGGTGCTGACGGCGGCCTGGTTCGCCTGGGGATGGGTGCGCGGATGATCTTTCCGGCGATTCTCTTCTTTGTCTGCGCCCTGCTGGCAATCGTCGGGGCGGTGATGGTGATTCTCGCGCGCGAGCCGATTCATAGCGCCCTGGCGCTGATTCTGGTGATGATGTCGCTGGCGGTGCTTTATCTGCTGCTCGGCGCGGAGTTCATCGCCGCGGTGCAGATTCTCGTGTACGCGGGCGCCATCATGATTCTTTTCGTCACCGTCATCATGGTGATCAACGCCGGGGTCGAGGAGCGCACCGACTTCAGCAAGATCGCGAAATTCGCGGGCCTGCCGCTGGGGTTCTTCCTCCTGCTCGAGACCGCTCACTGGCTCTACCATTCCGCCATCGGCGCGGCGATTGCCAACGGGCCGGGAGCACACGCCGAGGCCTTTTCGACGCGGGAGCTCTCCACGGAATTGTTCCGGCGGTACCTGCTGCCGTTCGAGGCCACCTCGATTCTGATTTTGATTGCCGTCCTGGGCGCGCTGGTTCTGGCGAGGAAGGACGAATGAGCGTGATACCGATTTCGTATTACCTGGTGCTCAGCGCCGTGCTGTTCGGTCTGGGGGTGGTGGCGTTTGTCTTCAAGCGCAACGTCATAACGGTCTTTATGTCGGTCGAGCTGATGCTCAATGCAGTGAATCTGGCGTTTGTGGCCTTTGCCCGGGCCCATGGACAGGTGGACGGCCTGGCGTACGTGTTCTTCGTCATCGTTGTTGCGGCGGCGGAGGCGGCGGTGGGCCTGGCTATCGTGGTGATGCTGGCGCAGAACCGGGAATCGCTCAACGTGGAACGGATGAATTCGCTCAAGTTCTGATGCTGCTACTCAACCATCTCTGGATCATTCTGGCGCTCCCGCTGGCCGGCGCCGCGGTCAATGGGCTGTGTGGCAAGCGCTGGCCGAAGGCCGCGGTCAACACGGTGGCTATCGGCTCCGTCTCGCTCACTTTCCTGGCCGTGGCCGAACTGGTCCGCGAGTTTCTCCGCCTCGCCTCCACCCAGGTTCCCTGGGTGCAAAGCTATTTCACCTGGATGACCGTTGGCGAACTTACGGGACACCAGTTCCGCGTGGATTTCTCGCTGCAGGTGGATCAGCTCACCGTCGTGATGCTGCTGACGGTCTCCTTCGTTGGCATGCTGATCCACATCTATTCCGCCGGCTACATGGCCCACGAGGGCGGCTATTACCGTTTTTTCTCCTATATGAACCTGTTCATGTTCTTCATGCTCACCCTGGTGCTCGCTGCGAACCTGATCGTAATGTTCGTGGGTTGGGAGGGTGTGGGCCTGTGCAGCTACCTGTTGATCGGCTTCTGGTTCCTAAAGAAGTCGGCGGCTGACGCGGGGAAGAAAGCATTCATCACCACCCGCATCGGCGACATGGCCTTCACCGTGGGCATCTTGCTGGCATTCTGGACGTTCGGCTCGGTCGCCTTTGGCGACATGTTTGGCAAGGCCGCGCAAATGGCTCCGGAGACGATGGACCATGCCGGTGTTCTGACGACTTTGTGCATCCTGCTGTTCATCGGCGCGATCGGCAAATCGGCGCAGTTGCCGCTCTATGTCTGGCTGCCGGACGCGATGGAAGGCCCCACGCCCGTCAGCGCGTTGATCCACGCCGCGACCATGGTCACCGCCGGAGTTTACATGGTCGCGCGGATGAACCCGCTTTACTCCCGCGCGCCCATCGCCATGCTGCTGGTGGCCATCGTCGGTGCGGTCACGGCGTTTTATTCCGCCACGATCGGCCTGGTGCAGACCGACATCAAGAAGGTTCTTGCCTACTCGACTATATCGCAGCTTGGCTACATGTTCCTCGCCTGCGGCGTGGGAGCCTACGCGGCGGGCATCTTCCATCTGATGACGCACGCCTTCTTCAAGGGCTTGCTCTTCCTCGCCGCCGGCAGCGTCATCCACGCCATGGGCGGCGAGCAGGACATGATGAAGATGGGCGGTCTGCGCAAGCAGATTCCGGTCACGTACGCGACGATGCTGATCGCCACGCTGGCGATTGCAGGCATCCCCGGATTTGCCGGCTTCTTCAGCAAGGACGAAATCCTCGAAGCGGTTCGCTCCGGCCCGTACGCCAGCCTGCCGCTTTGGCTGCTCGGCGTGGCCGGAGCCGCGCTGACCTCGTTCTACATGTTCCGCCTGGTGTTTCTCACCTTCTTCGGCAAGCCGCGCTTCGACGCGCACAAGGTCCACGTCCACGAATCGCCGAAGAACATGACCGTGCCGCTGATGATTCTGGCGTTTCTTTCCATCTTCGGCGGCTGGTTTGCCGCGCCCAGGCTGGCGGGAGGGGTGGATTATTTCGAGCGGTTCCTGCATCCGGTCTTTTCGGCCTACGCCCCAGCGGGCGCCGAGGCTGCCGCGGCTCCGATGGAGGGCGCGGCCAATCCGGGGCTGGAGATCTTGCATGCGCTGACGGGCTGGCCGGTGATCGTTGCGGTGCTCGGGCTGCTCCTTGCCTGGTGGCTGTACATCAAGAATCCGCAGGCGCCTGCGCGCCTGGCCAGAAGCCTGCACGCGCTCTATGTCCTTTTGCTCAACAAATATTTTGTGGATGAGATGTATCTGGCGCTGCTGGTCCGCCCGCTGCTGTGGATTTCCACGGTGCTGCTGTGGCACGGCGTGGATAAGGGCGTGATTGACGGGGCGATCCACGGCACCGCGCGCGCGGCGCGCGGCTCCGGCGAGGAGATCCGCCTGCTTCAGTCGGGCAATGCGCGCAGCTATGCGACGTGGGTGGTGGTGGGCGCGGTGGGATTCACCGTGCTGCTGATTGGAATTCTGGAAATGGCGGTGCGCTAGCGTGGAAACACAGCCTCTGTTGCTCACGGTGATCACTTTCCTCCCGCTTCTGAGCGTGGTGGCGCTCCTGGTGCTCCGCTCCGACGACCACGTCTGGATCCGGCGGATCGCCCTGGCCGTGTCGCTCGCCGAATTCGCGGTGTCCCTGCTGCTGCTGCGCGGATTCGACGCTTCGGACCCCACCTACCAGTTCCAGGAGTATCACCACTGGATCAGCCCGGCGATTCACTATCATCTCGGCATCGACGGCATCAGCCTGTTCCTGGTCTTGCTCACTACTTTTCTAACCCCTGTGGCGATTCTTTGCTCCTGGCAATCGGTTCACGAGAACGTCAAGGGGTTCTTCGTAGCGCTGCTGGTGATCGAGACGGCCATGATCGGCGTCTTCGTAGCGCTGGATCTGTTCCTGTTCTTCGTCTTCTGGGAGCTGACGCTTGTCCCGATGTACTTCCTGATCGGGATGTGGGGGCACGACCGGCGCATCTACGCTGCCGTGAAATTCATTTTGTATACCATGCTCGGCTCCATCCTGATGCTGGTGGCGATCTTGTGGCTTTACCGGCTGACCGGGACGTTCGACCTTCCGGGCATCGAAAATGCCCTGATGCGGGACGTCACGCTTTCCCCCGGCACCGAACTGCTGCTGTTCGGAGCCTTTTTCCTTGCCTTTGCCATCAAGGTGCCGTTGTTCCCGCTGCACACCTGGCTGCCCGACGCGCACACGGAAGCGCCCACGGCCGGCTCCGTCATTCTGGCAGGAGTAATGCTGAAGCTAGGCACCTACGGCATCCTGCGCTTCTGCCTGCCGCTGTTTCCCGCCGCGGCCCACCGGATGGCTCCGCTGATCGGCGCCCTGGCAATCATCGGCATCGTGTATGGCGCGCTTGTCGCCACGGTGCAGCATGATTTGAAGCGCCTGGTCGCCTATACCTCGGTCAGCCATCTTGGTTTCGTCGTGCTCGGCATCTTCGCCTTCAGCTCGATTTCGATTCAAGGCGCCATCTACCAGATGCTGAATCACGGGATTTCCACCGGCGCTCTCTTTCTTGCCGTCGGCATGCTCTACGACCGCCGCCACACGCACGAAATTTCCGAGTTCGGCGGCTTGGCCACGCCCATGCCGGTGCTGATGTCCTTTTTCCTGTTTATCGCGCTGTCTTCGCTGGCCCTGCCGCCGCTCAACGGCTTTATCGGAGAGTTTCTGATTCTGATCGGCACTTTCGAATCGCACCATGCCTGGGCTGCCTGGGCCACCAGCGGCGCGGTGCTCTCCGCGATCTACCTGCTGTGGGCTTATCAGCGGGTTGCCCTCGGTGAAGTCACGGTGGAAAGGAACCGCGGTCTTTCGGATGCTTCGGGTCGCGAACGCCTGATCCTGGCCACCATGGCGGTCGCGATTCTCTTTCTCGGCATAGCTTCACCGCTCTTCACGCGGCGCATGGAGCCGGCCACGAACGCGCTCCTTCAGCAGATGAACAATCAGCTGCAACGGCCGCAGGATGCGCGGCGGCTGCACGGTGCAATCGACAATGGTGCTCTCGATACCTACGGCGCACGCCCCGCCATCGAGCACAAGCAGGTCGTCGCCGAGTTCGGCATGCACATGCGCTGCGGTGGTGGGACTGATGCGGCCGAAGCGGTTGGCCGATGGCGCCGCCAGCCCGCCCTGCCCCCCCTTGAAAAATGCCACCACTGCC
>JAJXZD010000133.1 GCA_021780215.1 Acidobacteriota bacterium | reverse complement strand
GATCTGGACTCCATCGAGCGAAATCCCGTTTGTGTCGTTGCGGCCGCCGTTTCCAAAGACCTGCGGCTTGTTCTCGGTCATGTACGGACCGCTCGTCGCGGAGGCGCCGCTGTCACCCTGGTTGCCGGGCAGGCTGTAAGTTCCCCCACCAGCGGCTTGCGAGCCATCTCCAAACATGCCAGGGGCAAGCTGGATGGCCTGCATCGGATCGCGGCCAAAAATCGGCATCTTCGCCAGGTCGTTCTGCGTAATGGTGGCGCCGATCGCGCCAGTAGCCGTATCAATCTGCAGAGCGTCGGATGCATTCACGGTCACAGTCTGTGCGGCAGCGCCAATCTCCAGCTCGACGTTGAACGAATTGGCCTGCTCGGCACGAATCAGGGCGAGCTTATCTTCCGGCTTGGCCTGGGCGAGGAAATCGTCGAGTCCGGCCTCGCGCGCGATGGCCGCGGCGGTCAGGGGATTGTCTCCGGTGATCATCACCGTGCGAATGCCCATGGCACGCAGCTGGGCGAAGCGTTCGCGCATGCCGCCCTTGATGACGTCCTGGAGATGGATTGTCCCGAGCGCGCGGCAATCTTCGGCCACCAGGAGCGGCGTTCCTCCGGAATTGGAGATGGATTTCACCGTCTCCTCGACTTCGGGAGGCACGGGCTTCCCCCCTTGCGCGCAGGCGAGGGAGATGGCATCGAACGCGCCCTTGCGAATCTGGCGCCCGTCGAGGTCCACGCCGGACATGCGCGTCTGCGCGGAGAAGGGGATGAAGCTCGCGGCATAGGAGGAAAGCTCGCGGCCGCGCAGGTTGTAACGCTCCTTGGCCAGGACCACGATCGAACGGCCCTCCGGGGTTTCGTCGGAAAGCGAGGCGAGCTGCGCGGCGTCGGCCAGCTCCGCGATGTCCACGCCGGGAGCGGGAATGAACTCGGTGGCGCGGCGGTTGCCGAAGGTAATGGTTCCGGTCTTGTCGAGCAGGAGCGTGTCCACATCGCCGGCGGCTTCGACGGCCCGGCCGGACATGGCGAGGACGTTGCGCTGGACCACGCGGTCCATCCCCGCGATGCCGATGGCCGAGAGCAGCCCGCCGATGGTGGTGGGAATCAGGCAGACCAGCAGGGAAATCAGCACGAAAACGGACTGCGGCGAGCCGGAATAGATCGCCATCGGCTGGAGCGTGACGACCGCCAGCAGAAAAATGATCGTCAGTCCGGCAAGCAGGATGTTGAGCGCCACCTCGTTGGGCGTTTTTTGCCGCGCCGCACCCTCCACCAGTTTGATCATCCGGTCGAGAAACGTTTCTCCGGGATTCGAGGTGATCCGCACGGTGATTTCATCGGAAAGCACGCGCGTTCCTCCGGTCACCGCCGAACGGTCTCCGCCCGATTCGCGGATCACCGGGGCGGACTCCCCGGTGATGGCGGATTCGTCCACCGAGGCAATCCCTTCCACCACCTCGCCATCACCGGGGATGAATTCCCCCGCGGCGACTTTGACCAGGTCGTCGGCGCGGAGCCTGGACCCGGGCACCTCCTCGATCTTTCCACCGTCGCGCAGCAGGCGCGCACGCGTCTCGGCGCGCGATTTGCGCAGTGCGTCCGCCTGCGCTTTCCCGCGCCCCTCCGCCATGGCTTCGGCGAAATTGGCGAACAGCACCGTGAACCAGAGCCATAGGGTGATCTGCAGCTCGAAGCCGAAGCGGCCCGTGTGCAGGCGCGAATCCCGCACCAGGTCCCAAGTGGTGATTACCGCGCCGATCTCGACCACGAACATCACCGGATTTTTCATCAGGGTGCGCGGGTTGAGCTTGCGGAAAGAATCCCGCAGCGCCCCGCGGGCGATGTCCCAGCTCCACAGCGATCGACCGGCTCTTTGCGCGCTCATTCGGCCCTCAGAAAACTTTCCCTGCATGCATCAGCAGATGTTCCAGGATCGGTCCCAAGCTCAATGCCGGGAAGAACGTCAGGGCGCCGACGATCAGAATGACCGAGATCAACAAGAAGGTGAACAGCGGCGTCGTCACCGGAAAGGTCCCCGCTGACTCCGGCACGGACTTCTTCTGGGCCAGGTTTCCCGCGATCGCCAGCACCGGAATGACCATGAAAAACCGTCCGAAAAGCATGTCCCAGGCGCCACTGTTGTTGTACCAGGGCGTGTTTCCATTCAGCCCGGCGAAGGCCGACCCGTTGTTTCCCGCCATGGATGTGTACGCGTACAAAATTTGTGTGAGCCCATGCGGCCCCGGATTGGAGATGGAGGAGGTTCCGAGCCGCATCGCCACGCCCACGCCGGTCAGCCCCAGAACGATCAGGGAGAAAATCAGCACCGCCAGGATGGCCATCTTCACGTCGTACGCTTCGATTTTCTTTCCCAGATATTCCGGTGTCCGCCCTACCATCAGCCCGGCGATGAATACGGCCAGAATGATGAACACCACCATGCCGTAAAGTCCCGCACCCACCCCGCCGAAAATCACCTCGCCAATCATGATGTTGACCAGCGGAACCATCCCCCCCAGCGGCGTGAACGAATCGTGCATGCCGTTCACCGCCCCGCAGCTCGCATCCGTCGTCGCGGTGGCGAAAAGCGCGGTGGACGCGATCCCGAAGCGCACTTCCTTGCCCTCCATGTTTCCTCCGGGCGCTCCTGCGCTGGCGCGCTGATCCACGCTCCGCAGCAGCGGATTTCCGCGCGCTTCCATGGCATACGTCGTCGCCACTCCCGCCAGGCACAAAATCGCCATGGCCGCCCATACCGCCCATCCGTGCCGCTGCGCGCCGGTCATTCGCCCCAGCGTGTAGGTCAAGCCCGCCCCCAGCGAGAGGATCATCACGATTTGCATGAAGTCGGTCAGGGGGGTCGGGTTCTCGAAGGGATGCGCGCTGTTGGCGTTGAAGAAGCCTCCGCCGTTCGTCCCGAGAATCTTGATGGCTTCCTGGGAAGCGACCGGCCCTTGCGCGATCATCTGGTCGGTCACCGTTTGCGTGGCCGTCTTGCCATCGGCGCGGGTGGTCCGCAGGGTCTGGGGATTCAGCAGCTTTGCAGTGTCGTATGGCCGGAGGTTCTGGACCACTCCCTGCGAAACGAAAATAAGAGCGATGACCAGGCATGCCGGCAAGAGCACCCACAGCACGCATCGCGTGACGTCCACCCAAAAATTGCCGATCGTCTTGCTCTCCTTGCGGGCGATCCCGCGGATGACCGCGATCGCCAGGGCGATGCCCACTCCGGCGGAGACAAAGTTGTGATACGCGAGTCCGGCCATTTGCGTGAAGTAGCTCATGGCCGTCTCGCCGGCATAGTTCTGCCAATTGGTGTTGGTCGTGAACGACGCGGCGGTATTGAACGCAAGCCCCGGCTCCACGGCGGCAAGATGCTGCGGATTCCAGGGCAGCCATTGTTGCGTCCGCTCGATCAGGTAAAGCACCGCCATGCTCACCGCGCTGAACAGCAGCATCGCCAGCGTGTACTCTTTCCAATCCATTTCCCGCTTCTCGTCCACGCCGGAGGCCCGGTAGACCAGCCGTTCGATGGGGCGCAGGAGGGGATCGAGAAATGTCCTTTCCCCGGAGAAGACGCGCGCCATGAAGAGCCCCAGCGGTTTGGTCACCGCGAAGAGCACGGCGAAGAATGCGCCAATTTGGAGCCAGCCGTTTGCCGTCATGTCAGAACTTCTCCGGCCAGAGCAGCGCGACCAGCAAATAGAGGAACGTCGCGGCGCTAATCCCCAGCAATACGATGTCGCCAAGCATCTCCCGTCGCTCCTATTTCAGGCGGCCGCAGGCCCAGACGTAGGCCATCGCCACAAGGAAGAATCCCAGTGTGCATAGCAGAAAAAAAATGTCGCGCATCTTTATTGCTCCTGCCCGCGTCCAGGCGGCCGGCGCGCCTTTTCGCGGATATATCACAAAGACCGGGCGGTTGCACGGCTCGCTGCCCCTGGTCAGACTGCCGGGGGGGCTGGCTGGAATTCTCACGGGCGCTGCCGGGATACGCGGTGATTGAAATCACCCTTCTCTCCCCTCGTCTTGCCGGTCCAGTTCTCCGCCGCATCCCCTCGCGGACAAACTGCACGAGGGCGTATACGTTAAACAGCAACGCCGGAACCACGACAACGAGTGCGAACCGCTCCATTTCGCCGCCCTCCCTGGAGCCATCTGCAAGTGCCCCTCGGGCATGGCCGAAAGAGACTACCCAACAGACCATACATTGTGGACATAAAGGCCGAATAAGCGCGCCGTAAGGATTTAGTAAGGGCAAGGCGCCGCTTGTATACCTCACCTACGACCCGTCGGCGCGCCGGATCACCGGCGCAAGTCCTTGCCGTTCGATATGTTATCCGCCGCGAACGCCCGCAACGGCCGAAGAATCCCCGCGCGAATATCCAAACGCGCATAAATTTGATATTTTCGCGGGGAGCGCGGAAAAGGACGCCGGGGATGGCCGCTGCACATCGAGTGGTGATTATCGGAGGAGGGTTTGGGGGACTAACCGCCGCGCTGCGGCTGCGGCGCGCGCCGGTCGAAGTCACCCTGATTGACCGCCGCAACTATCATCTCTTCCAGCCGCTGCTCTACCAGGTGGCCACCGGAGTGCTTTCTCCGGCGAACATCGCTTCGCCGCTCCGCGAAATCCTGAAGCGCCAGAAGAACACCCGCGTGCTTTTGGCCGAAGCCACGCACGTTGACGCGGCGCGGCGGCGCGTGATCCTGAGCGACGGCACCGTCGAATACGACACGCTGATTGTTTCCGCCGGAGTGCGCCACCAGTATTTCGGCCATCCCGAATGGGAGCGGTTCGCGCCCGGACTCAAGACCATCGAGGACGCGACGCACATGCGCCGGAGGATTCTGCTGGCCTTCGAAGCCGCCGAGCGCGAGCCGCATCCCGGAAAGCGCCTCGCCTGGATGACCTTCGTGATTGTCGGAGCGGGGCCCACCGGCGCTGAGCTGGCCGGAGCGCTCGGGGAAATCGCCAACGACACGCTGCGGCACGACTTTCGCTCGATCAATCCCTCGGAGGCGCGCATTCTTCTCCTCGAAGGAGCTGGCCGCGTCCTGCCGCTCTACCCTCCGCGGCTTTCCGCCGCCGCGCGGCACATGCTCGAGGGTCTTGGGGTGACCGTGCGCACCGATTGCTTCGTCACCGGCATCGAGGGGCACGGCGTCACGATTCGCCAGGGCGGCCGCACCGAGGAGATCCCGGCGCGCACGGTGCTGTGGGCCGCCGGCGTTCTGGGATCGCCCCTGGGACGCGATCTGGCGGAAGCGGCGGGGGCACGCGTGGATGGCGCCGGGCGCGTGGTCGTCGGGCCAGACCTCACCGTGCCCGGCCATCCCGAAATTTTCGTGATCGGCGATCTGGCCAACTTCAGCCATCACCAGGGCAAGCCCCTCCCCGGAGTGGCCCAGGCCGCCATTCAGGAGGCCCGCTACGTCGCGCGCATCATCGCGGACCGTCTGCGCGGCCACAAGACGCCGCTGTTTCGCTGGGTGGACAAGGGCAACCTCGCGGCGATTGGCCGCGCCGCCGCCGTCGCCGATCTGAACTGGGTGCGGATGTCCGGCATGCCGGCGTGGCTGCTGTGGCTGGTAGTCCATCTTCTTTACATCGTCGAGTTTCGCAACCGAGTGCTGGTCCTGCTGCAATGGGGCTGGCTGTACCTCACCTACGACCGCTCGTCGCGGCTGATCACCGGGGAGAATCCGCTGCCGCTGGATCTCTAATCGCGGCAGGCGCGGGGCCGCGAAGACTGGCGCCCGCCGAAGAATCGCCATGTTAATCCGCTCTGTTAATCCGCTCTCCTCGCGGCTCCCATGGCGTATTACAATGAAGGTCCCGGCCGACACCCATGACCAACCGCGAAAAGAAAGTTCTTGGCGGCCTGATTGCCCTGGTGCTCATCGCGCTGGGCGCCGCAGTACTGACCCGCGACTTGTCGAACTATCGCGAGCGCCTGCACAAGCTCCGCTCGGCGTCGCATGGATCCGCGGCTTCGGTGGACACACGCCCGCTCGATTCCGCCCAGCAGCTTGCGGCGCTGGCGGTGACCAGCACGGAGCAGGAGTACGCGCAGGAAGCGTTGCGGCTCGCCGACCATTCCGTGGACCTGGCCTTTGCCGCGGCCATGCGTGAGGCGACCGAGAATCCGGCTCCCGTGACTCCCGAAACCCAAAGGCTCTCCGCGAAGATTGAGGCCGCACAGGCCGCGGTCGCCGCCGATCAGAACCGCATCACCCAGTTCCAACGAGCGCTGACCCTGGCCTCTCCCGCCGCGAAAGTGGCCGTGAGCCAGCTCATCGGAATCGCCCAGGCCCAGCTCTCTCTCGATCAGGATGATCTTTCGGACGCCTCACAGGCGCTGATCCGCGCGGGCGGAAACAAGCAGGGCCGCATCCAGCAACTGCTCGACCAGCACAAGGCCGCCGAGGCCAGCATCGCTTCCTACCATCCCAATGCCGCCGCCTCTTCTTCCTCCATCGAGCGCACGCATTCGGACAGCATCCTGGCGGAGACCCGCGCGTGGGCTTCCCTGCACAGCAAGGAAACCCAACTGCGCCAGGCAAGGGAAGAAGCTCTCGCCCGGGCCGAGCAGCTCTCCGCCGCGCGGGCGCAATTGCAGCAGGAAGTGGACGAGGAGCAGGCGGCCAAGAAAATCCTGCACCCGCGCCCGGCGGAGGGATCCGCCGCGGGAGGGGCGGGCACAGCACCGGGAGAGACGGGAGCCAGCTCGTCGCTGGATTTTCTGCGGCACATCACCGAGGATCGCAGCGTCCTGGCCGAATTCGGGAGCCGCATCCGCACCGAGCAGCAGCTCGCCTCGGTCTACGGCACCTGGATGACGTTCGTGGGGGCGCGCCAGCAGGCCTTCGTACACCAGTTTTTCCGGTCGCTTTTCTGGATTCTGCTGATTGTGCTGGCGTCGGTGGTGGCCAACTCCTGGGTGCAGCGGCTCTTCGCGGGTTTCGCCGCCGAGCATCGCCAGATGCACTCGATTCGCACCTTGATTCTCTTCACGGTCCAGGCCCTCAGCCTGCTGCTGGTGCTTTTCGTGATTTTCGGGATGCCGGGCAATCTTCCGACGGTGATCGCGCTGGTCACCGCCGGGCTGACCGTCGCGCTGGGAAATTTCATTATCGGATTTCTGGGGTGGTTCGTGCTGATGGGCAAGGACGGGATTCGCCCGGGAGACCGCGTCGAGATCAACGGCGTATCCGGCGAGGTAGTGAGCGTCGGCCCGCTGCACACGGTCCTGCTGGAAACCGGAAACTGGACCGATCCCGGCCATCCCACGGGCCGGAAAGTTTCCTTCGGGAACAGCTTCGCAATCACCGACCATTTCTTCAATTTCTCTACCTCGGGGCAGTGGCTGTGGGATGAAATCGAGGTTCAAATCCCCGAAACCATAAACCTGCAGGCCGCCGCCGAAGCCATACAGCAGATTGTGACCCGGGAGACGGCTGAAAACGTCCGCCTGGCCGAACAGGAATGGAGCCGCAGCGCGCCGTCCCGCGGAGTTCCCTCCCCCTCAGGGGCGCCCTCCCTGAGCATTCGGCCGACGGGGACGGGGGTGAACGTCGCCGTCCGGTTCATCACCCGCGCGCCCGAGCGTTATGAGGTTCGCGCACGGCTGAATCGCGCCATCGTCGAGCTGCTGCACCAAGGCAAGCTCTCGCAGCCAGCCGCCTCATCGCCGAAGTCTGCTCCCGGCTCCGCTTAGCGCGGCAAGAGAGGGCGGCTTGTGAGCCGCCGGGTATGGCTGCGCATCCGAGGCGAGCCGGAATGGCTTGCAACTAACCGCGCCTGGCCGTATCTAATGGAAGCAGGCGCAATGGCAGGCTGGCCATCCGTGTCCGGGGGCATGCGCAAGCGGGTGGCTTAGAAAGGAATCGCGGCTTATGGCAAAGGCGACGTTTGCGGCGGGATGTTTCTGGGGCGTTGAGGACGTATTCAGCCACGCCAAGGGGGTCATCTCCACCACCGTCGGCTATACCGGCGGCACAAAGGCCAACCCAACCTACAAGGAGGTGTGCACTGACACGACGGGACATGCCGAAGCCGTCGAAGTGGAATTCAATCCCGCCGAGGTTTCCTATCCTGAGCTGTTGGCCCTTTTCTTCAAGAGTCACGATCCCACGACGATGAACCGGCAGGGACCTGACATCGGCACGCAGTATCGTTCGGCGATTTTCTATCACGACGCCTCGCAGGAAGCTGCGGCGCGCGAGGCCAAAGCAGTCCTCGAAGGATCGGGGGCATTCCACCGGCCCATCGTGACCCAGATTGTTCCAGCCTCGGCCTTCTACAAGGCTGAGGAGTACCATCAGAAATACCTGGAAAAGCAGGGTATCCGCTCCTGCCACACCGCATAGCGGGCCGAAACGGGAGCCGTTGATCCGGCCGACCCTGCGGCCCCCACTTCGCGTCCCGTCGGATGCGATGCAAAACCGCCGCTTGCCGCTCGCAATGGAGTTGATTTCTCGCCTTGCCCCCCGCTGCAAAATCTGCCGATGTCATTTAGTCATCAGTCGTGAACACAAAAAAGCATTGGACGCCCCGCAAGCCGACACCCGATACTCGGGCCGGTTGGCGGCGAGCTTGCCTGACTCGCGCAAGCGGCATCTTCTGCCGCTCGATGCGCACCCGGCATGCCGCCCAAACAATTTGAAGAATCGCCGTTCAGCGGCCCGAATGGAAGTTATCAGCCGCCCTGCGGAGGCATGAATGACGCAAGAACCAAAGTCTCCCGCCATGGGCACTCTCGCGGGAATGGAGACAGGCGCAGACGCGCTGAACGCTTACTCCAAAGACATCAGCTTCGTGAATTCGGTGCGCCCAGCTTGCGTGACCCGGCCCAAGGACGCCAAGGATGTGCAGCAGATCGTGAAGTTTGCCAATGAGACAAAGACGCCGCTGGTCCCGGTGAGCTCCGGGGCGCCGCATTTTCGCGGCGACACGGTTCCGAGCGTCGGCGGTGCGATGATTGTGGACCTGAGCGCAATGAAGAAAATCCTTCTTGTGGACCGCAAGCGCCGCGTGGCCATGTGTGAGCCGGGCGTCACCTTCGCGGAGCTTATTCCCGAGGTGGAAAAGGCTGGGCTCCGGCTCAACATGCCGCTACTGCCTCGAAAATCCAAATCCGTCACGGGAAGCATGCTCGAACGAGAGCCTGTCCTAATGCCGAAGTATCACTGGGACATCTCCGACCCGCTGGCATGCGCCGGACTCTTCTTCGGAACCGGCGATGAATTCCGCACCGGGCAGGCGGCCGGGCCGGGAACCATCGCGGAGCAATGGGCCGTGGGAGGCGTGCAGAAGGCGCCTTACGGCCCCGGAACGGCCTCCTGGCACAGAATGATCCAGGGAGCGCAGGGAACCATGGGTATCGTCACCTGGACCTCGATGCGGTGCGAAATATTGCCGAGTTTGGAGGAGCCCTATGTGGTCGGCTCCTTGCAACTCGCTCCACTTCTCGAGCTGGCTCACTGGCTGGTCCGTCTGAGAATGGTCAACGAATGCTTTCTTCTGAACGGAGCAAACCTGGCGGCCATCTTCGCGCGGAGATGGCCGGAGGATTACGTGAAGCGCAAGGCCGCCCTGCCCCCCTGGGTCCTCTTTTATACGGTTGCCGGGTACGAATACTTCCCGGAAGAAAGAGTCCGCTCGCAGGTTCAGGACATCACCGAGATCACCCAGCGGCTGGGAATTGAAGCGCAAAGAGCCGCTGGTGGAGTTTCTGCCCGGGAAATTTTGAGAACGGTTCAGCGGCCCAGCGAGGAGCCTTACTGGAAGCTGCGCGCCAAAGGCGCCTGCCAGGACATTTTCTACCTGACCAATCTCGAAAAAATCGAAGGGCAAATCGAAACCTTCCTGCATCTGGGGGAGAAGGCAGGCTGCGCAGCGTCCGACATTGGCGTCTACGTCCAGCCGATCGTGCAGGGGACAAGCTATCACTGCGAGTTCAATCTGTTCTACGACGCAGAGAACCGCCGGGAGAGCGACCGCGTCCGCGAGATATCGGCCCTGGGGACGAAAGCGCTAATCGCCGAAGGAGGGTTCTTCTCGCGTCCCTACGGGGAAAACGCGAGGATGATGGTGAACCGTGACGCGGCTTCCGTCGCCGTGCTGAACAAGTTCAAGAAGATTTTTGATCCCAACCACGTGATGAATCCGGGAAAAGTGTGCTTCTAAAGCCCGCGGGGAACGGCGATTTCGCGGAGCGGAGAGATTCGAGGGGGCTCAATGGGACTCGAACAATATAAGGGCGACATGGAGATGTGCTGCCGCTGCTCGACGTGCAAATTCATCCCCATGCAAAGAGTGAGCGGACACGATTTCGTCAACGTGTGCCCCAGCATTTCCCGGTTCAACTTCCACAGCTATTCGGGCGGAGGAAGATTGAACATCGGTGCGGCCATGCTGAGGGATGGATTCCAATACACGGACCGGCTGCTCGACATCGTCTATAACTGCCAGATGTGCGGCGCCTGCGGCGTCTCGTGCAATTACGCCATGGACATGGAGGTGCTCGAGCCAATCCAGGAGTTCCGGATACGGTGCGTCGCGGACGGCAAGACGCATCCCGCCCTGGACAAGGCCATCGCCGGCCTCCGCGCGCACGGCTCGATGGTCCCTCCCACGGGCAAGCGCGGCGACTGGGCCATCGGCCTCGGCCTGAAGGACGCAACCCGGGAAAAGGTGGACGTGCTCTATCACGCCGGCTGCCTCACAAGCTACGACCCAAGTCTGCAAAAGCTGGCCCGCGCCACCGCGAAAATCCTCCAGAAGGCGGGCGTGAATTTCGGCATCGCCGGAGACGCCGAAATCTGCTGCGGAGGCCGGGCCTACCAGATGGGCTACCAGGAAGATTTTCTGCGCCAGGCGCGGGAAAACATGGCCCTGATCAAGCAAGCCGGAATCAAGACGGTGGTGACGGCGTGCGCCGAAGGCTATCAGGCCTTCAAGGTTCTCTACGACAAGTTCAAATTGAGGGGCGATCTCGAGGTGCTTCACATCTCCGAGTTTGTGGATCGACTGATCCAGGAGGGCCGGCTGAAACCACGGAAGAAGGTCGGCCTCTCTGTCACCTACCATGACCCGTGCCGCCTGGGCAGGCTGGGCGAGCCGTGGGTCCATTGGGAAGGGAAGAAAGTTCCGGGTGATCGCTTCGTCTTCGATCCGCCCAAGACGTACCGCCGAGGCACGCATGGCGTCTACGATCCGCCCCGCAATGTTTTGAAAAGCCTCCCGGGAGTGACGCTGACGGAAATGACCCGGATCAAGGAATACGCGTGGTGCTGCGGGGCCGGCGGCGGGGTGAGCGAATCGAATCCCGAGTTCGCCCAGTGGACCGCCCGGGAGCGAATCCGGGAAGCTGAATCCACGGGAGCGGAGGCGCTGGTAACGGCGTGCTCCTGGTGTGAGAAAGCGTTCGATGAGGCAATCCGGGAAACAGGAAGCGCTCTGAAGGTCTACGACATCGTGGAACTGGTCGAGGCCGCGATTTCCTAAGGGGTGATGGACATGGCGCTGAGCAAGGATGTCTATCGGGCGTTCGAGGACGTGGTCGGGGCGGAGTATATCTGCGATGACCCGGTCATCATGCCTTCGTATCACCAGACGGAATTCGCCGCAGTGCTTCTTCCGCAAAACACCGCGGAGGTGCAGGCGATTATCCGCCTCTGCAACAAGTTCAGTCTGCCGTTCCGGCCGGTCTGCACCGGCTGGACGGGAAAGTTCGCCAAGGGCAGCCTCTATCTCGACCTGCGGAGAATGAACCGCATCATCGAAATCAACGAGAAGAACATGTACGCGGTGGTCGAGCCGTACGTGATTTCCGCGCAACTGCAGGCCGAACTGATGAAGGGGGGCCTGCACCTGAACGTGAAGGGCGCCGGATCCAACTGTTCGGCGATGCTCCGGGGCCACGGGCATCTGGACCAAACGACCAGCGGCGACGATCGAAACCATCTGGCCATCGAGTGGGTGACGCCGGCAGGAGAGATCGTGCGGTCCGGTTCGCTCGGCTCCTCCGATGAATGGTTCTGCGGAGACGGTCCCGGCCCGTCGCTGCGCAGTATCCTGACGAGCGCGGTGCCGCCAGGAGTGACCCCGGGCGTCTTCACCAAGGCGGCCATGAAGGTATATCACTGGCCCGGGCCGGCCAAATTCCCCATCCAGGGCGTATCGCCGAACTATTCCCTGAGCGAGATTCCGCCGAATTTCATGGCGCGGTATTACAGTTTTCCGTCCGTCGCCAAGATGTTCGAGGCGGAAAACAAGATTGGCGAGAGCGAAATCGCCTTCGAGCTGATGGGCTTCAACGTGGCCATGGTGGCCGCGAACATCACCACCAGCAACGAGGAAGAAGAAGAGACCTTCCGGCGGCTCAGCCGGGAGGTGCAGGGGCCCGGCTTCTTTGTCATCGTGGCGGGCAATTCCGCGGCCGACTTCGCCTACAAAAGGCGCGTGCTGGAGCACATTGTCGCCGAGGCGGGCGGCAAGTCCCTGGCGTCACTGGAGGATCCGCGTCTGGAAGGAATTCTGCTGTGCCAGTGCATCCGCATCTCCGCTTCGATTCGCGAAACGTTCCGTCCGGGCGGCATGTTCAGCTCGATTCCGGTGATGGGCCAGCGGGACCTGACCATCCAGTGGGCCATCGGAGCCGGAAAAGCCAAGGAGCCGCTCATCGCCAAGGGGCTGATCGTGGACGATGGCGGGGCCTTCTTCGGCTGGGGCGTGGAGCAAGGCCACCTGGGCAAGACGGAAATCTTCTGCAAATTCGATCCGCAGAACCCGGAAGCCAAGGCGGCGGTGGAAGCCTGGCACAAGGAGCAGAGCACCCGGGCGTTCAAGGAACGCTACTTCGCGCTGCTGGCCGGCCAGGATGAAGAAATCGGTCGCGGTCTCTCGAATTACCACATTTGGTGGAACGAGATTCAGAAAGAGCTCGATCCGAACCGCGTATCCCCGGAGGGCGGCGCACTGGTGTAGCCGTCCAGGAGCAGGGAGCAGGCAAGCGGACGCCCCGGCCTCGCCTGCCTTTGGCTTGCCTATGCCGTTCGAACGGCGGAGTAGCGCCCGGCGCTCAGGGCTTCCTCGGAAACCCACATGCCGTGGAACGTCATCCGAACGCGGTGCGGCAGTTTCACGATGGCCACCGGACCTGCTTCGACATTCTGCGCGTCGAGAATCGCAAGGTCGCTGCGATTTTCCGCCAAGCGGTTTACCAGCGCGAGCAAGTAACCGTCGCCTTCCGGAGAATTCGGCTTGCGCGGCGCGAAGACCGGCTCCTGCGCG
>JAJXZD010000179.1 GCA_021780215.1 Acidobacteriota bacterium | reverse complement strand
GTCATCGGTTGCGACATCTGCCAGGACGTCTGCCCGTGGAATCGGAAAGCGCCCGTCACCGAGCGCCCGGAATTCCTCCCTCGGGAGTTTGCGGAGCCGCCGCGCTCTTTCTTGGCACCCGAGCTGGCCTGGCTGGCGTCGCTCTCACAGGAGGAATTCAGCGCCATGTTTCGCGCGAGCGCCGCCAAGCGCGCCAAATGGCGCGGTCTGGTTCGCAACGCCTGCGTGGCTCTGGGGAACGCGCGCCTCTCGCCGGAATCACCGGCCCACGCTACTGCTCTCCAATTGCTCGATCGCCTGGCTCATTGCGACGACGCCCTCATTGCCGAACACGCCCGATGGGCCCGCGCTCGCCTTTCAGCATCCGCCGCCGCGTGGCCTTCTGCTCCGAGCGCGGCGCCTCGCTGATTTCGAATTGCCTTCGAAAAACGCGGTAGACATGCCCGCGCGCTTTTTGCGATACTTTCGCCCGCGAGTGCCGCGCAATCCTTCGAGGAAAGTGCCGGGCCGCAACTACACCTAGGATCGAGACGTTATGAAGGCAAGTCATCAGCTCGCATTTTTTCTCCTCGCCCTGCTCGCCGCCGGGTTCGGCGCTTCGCGCCTGTCATCCCGGGAGAGCCCGGCGAAGCCCGTGCAGAAGGCGGCCACCGCGCCCAGCGCATCCCAGAGCCAGATTGAACGCGGGCGCTATCTGGTCGAAGATGTCGCCATGTGCGGCGAATGCCATACCCCGCGCGATGCCAACGGCAATCTCGACCGCTCGCGCTGGCTGCAGGGTGCTCCCATCTGGATTGTCCCGGTGCGCCGCACGACCAATTGGTCCATGCGCGCGCCTGCCCTGGCGGGATTTCAGGGATTCACCGAAGCGCAGGGCGAAACGATTCTGGAGAAGGGAATTGGCCCGAACGGACTGGCGATTCAGCCGCCGATGCACATCTACCACATGAGCCCGGAGGACGCTCAGGCCATCATCGCCTATCTGCGCTCGCTGCCGAGCGCCTATCCGCAAAGGTAAGGCAGGCACCGTCCCGTGCGGCGAGTGATGCGCCGCGCGGCGCGCGCGTTCGATTCCCGCAACTCTTTTGCCGCGCGCTCGCTTTTCTTTTTCCGCCGGCTTTTGCCTCCCCGCGCAAATTCGGTTAGCCTGTCCGAAGGCAGCCGCTGCTACGCCGCGCCATGAAGCGAAAACACTCGATCCCGAAGCGTCCGGCACGTCCCGACGAACCGACGCGCGAACAGGTCATCGCCCATCTCACCGGATTGTCGCGTCCGGCCTCGATCCGCGAGATTGCCGGCGGCATGGAATTGCGCCATCACGGCCGGAGGTTTTTGCCGCGCATAATCCGGCAGTTGCTGCACAACGGCGAAATCGAGGAGGTCCATGGCGGGCGCTACCACCTTGCCGGCGAAAAGCCGGCACTGCACGCCGCGGTTCCGAAGGCTCCGCCGGCTATCCCCGAAGAGCCGCCGATTCCTCCCCCGCCGCATCGCCCGGGGGATCCCAATCTGGTGAGCGGGCGAATGGTAGCCCACCGCGATGGCTACGCCTTTCTCGTGCCGGACCACCCGTTGCCGGGAGTCGAGGGGGATCTTTTCATCGGCCGCGACAGCCTGGGCGACGCCATGCATGGCGACCGCGTCCTCGCGCGCATTACCCGGCGGCGTCCCGATGGGCGGGCCGAAGGCCGTGTGGTGCGAATCGCCGCACGGCAGCATCCCGGAGTGGTCGGCCTGTTTCGCTACGGACCGCAGGGGAATGTCGTCCTGCCCTACGATACGCGCATCCTGCACGAGATTTTCATCCCTCCGGGCCACGAGCTAACCGCCGCTATGCAGCAGAAACTCGGCGTGCGCGCCGCGCACGAGCCGGCATCGATGCGCCGCATGCGCCTTCCGGAGCTCGACGGCGCGGTGGTCTATGCTGAAATTATCCGCTATCCCCGGGAAGGGCTGCCTCCCTCCGGGCGTGTCGTTGAGATTCTCGGCCGCCCCGGCGAGATTGGCGTGGACGTGGAGATCATCTTGCGCAAGCATCACCTTCCCCACGTCTTTCCGGCTGAAGTGCTGGCGGCGGCGCGGGACGTTCCCCAGCAGCTCTCCGAAGACGATGTGCGAGGGCGCCGCGATTTCCGCGGCCTCCCGATCGTGACCATTGACGGCGAGACCGCCCGGGATTTTGACGACGCCGTGTGCGTCCAGGCGCTTCCGGGAGGCCATTTCGAGCTGCAAGTCCACATCGCCGACGTGGCCCACTATGTTCGCCGCGCCTCGGAGTTCGATCACGAGGCCCGCCTGCGCGGCACATCCGTCTATTTCCCGAACCGCGCCGTCCCCATGCTCCCCGAGGAGCTTTCGAACGGCATCTGCTCGCTCAATCCCCACGTGGACCGCCTGGTAATGAGCGTCGTGATGGAAATGAATGCCGCCGGGGAAATGCTGCGGGCCGAGTTTACGCCGGGGGTGATCTGCTCGGCGGAGCGCATGACGTACACCAACGTCAACAAAGTGCTCGAGGGCGACCCCGAGATGGCCGCCCGCTACGCCTTGATGGCGGAGGATTTCCAGCGCATGAAGGAGCTGGCGCTGGCGCTCAACCGACGCCGCGCCGCGCGCGGCTCGATTGATTTCGACCTTCCCGAACCGGTCATTGAGTTCGACGAAACGGGACGCATGCAGTCCATCCTGCGGAGCGAGCGCAACATCGCGCACCGCATCATCGAGGAGTTCATGCTCGCGGCCAACGAAGCCGTTGCGCAGGCGCTGGAGAGGGCTGCCGTTGCCTCGCTGCATCGCGTCCACGAAAAGCCGGACCCGAAGCGCGTCCTCGAATTCGAGGAACTGGCGCACGCCTTCGGCTATTCATTGGGTGTGGAAAACCTCTCCGAGCGCCGCATCGCCGTCCGCCATGGTCACGTCCGCCGTCCGGGACATGCCGGCGCGCCCGGCCGCGGGCGTCTCCGCCCGATGACTGTAGCGCTTCCCCCCACAGAGGAATTCGACATCCGGCCACAGCATTATCAGCGTCTCACGCAGAAAATCGCCGGAAAGCCCGAAGAGCGCATTCTTTCCTACCTGATGCTGCGTTCGCTGAAGCAGGCGCGCTACGCCGCCAGCCCGCTCGGCCATTTTGCCCTGGGGGCGCGGGAATACACGCATTTCACTTCGCCCATTCGCCGCTATCCCGACCTGATTGTTCATCGCGCGCTGAAATGGGCCATCGAACAGGGAATTCTCCCTGCGTTGACGCACGGCGGGCAGGAGGCTGCTCTCGGGCCGTATCGCCCGACAGAGCTTGAGGAAATTGCTTCGGAGAGCTCGGAGGCAGAGCGGCGCGCCGACGCCGCCGAGCGCGAACTGCTGGAATGGAAAACCGCGCAGTTCATGGAGAGCCGCCTCGGCGAGGAGTACGACGCCCTGATTATTTCCGTGCAGAAGTTCGGGATGTTCGTCGAGCTTCTGGACCTTTTTGTCGAGGGGTTGGTGGGCATGGACCGGATCGAGGAGTTTTGCGGGCGCCGCTGCCTCTATCGCGAGCGCGACCACGCCATTGTTTCCGAACCAGCTCGTGGTTCCCGCCACGTGTTCGCTCTTGGCGGCCGCGTCCGCGTACGTGCCGAACGCATTGATCCCTTGCGCCATCGCGTCGAGTTCGCGCTGGTATGATTCCGCCTTTGCCCAGGCAGTTTATGCGATTGATAAGGGTGAAAAATATTTACGCAAAGGTATATAAGGAGTGGTAAGCTTTTATCTAGGATTGGGGTGGGACTGTGGCTGTTTCACAACAGTACAGCGCCTGGCTCGGCAAGCGCGTGGAAGTGCACTATCGCTCGGCTGGCGTGCATCTGTCCGTGAGGGGTACGCTCGCTTCGGACAGTGGCAAGTTCATCTACCTGGAAGACGGTTCTTCCACCGTTGATGGCAGGAAGACTCTTCGTGTCGCCATTCCATATTCCTGCGTGCTCCGCGTCGCGGAAGCTCCCGATTCTTCGAGCGAAGGCCCCTCCCGATCGGCGCAAGAGGATCACTGATTGCGAGTCTGCTCGCCCTTCCCGTTTTCTCCTGGCCCTTTCCAGTGAAAAATCCGGCACCGCCCTCCTCGCGGATATAATGGTGAAGTGATTTTTCGGAGGCGATGATGAAGCCATCGGTTGGCCTGATTGGGCTTGGACTGATGGGCAAGCCCATGGGCCGCAATCTGCTACGTGCCGGGTTCCCACTGACGGTATGGAACCGGACCGCTTCGCGCGCTGAGGAGTTGGTTCGCGCCGGCGCGACGCGCGCCGCCAATCCTCGTGACGCCGCTGCGCACGCCGATGTGCTGATCACCATCGTCAGCGATCCACCCGCGCTCGAGGAAGTGCTTTTCGGGGAGAACGGCGCGCTGGGCGGGCTACGTCCTGGCAGTGCGCTGGTGGACTCGAGCACCGTCTCGCCGGAGCTGGCCCGCCGGGTTGCACGCTCATGCGGCGAGCGCGGCGTGGAATTTCTTGATGCCCCGGTCACCGGCGGGACCTGGGGCGCGGAGAAGGGCGAACTTGTATTTATGATCGGCGGGCCGGGGGAGACGCTCGAGCGCGTCAAGCCGGTGCTCGGCGCAATGGGCCGGCGATTTTTTCATCTAGGCCCGCACGGCGCCGGCCAGACCATCAAGCTCGGCATGAATCTGCTCCTGGCTCTCCAGGTAGATGCCTTGGCGGAATCGCTCGCCCTGGTTACTTCGGCGGGAGTGCCAGCGGAGCGCCTGATTGAGGTGATGCAAGCGAGCATGGGCCGCTCGCCGCTGCTCGACGTGAAAGCCCCTCTGATCCTGCACGGCGAGTTTCCTGCCAGTTTTCCGCTTCGCCTGATGCTCAAGGACATGCGCTTGGCGCTTGAGATGGGGCGCCAGCACGGCGTCACCCTCCCGACCTTATCCGCCGCGGCTGCCACCTATGCCGAGGTGCAGGAAGGATCGCACGACGATCCCGATTTTGCCGCCGTCGCCCGCTTCTGGAAAAAATCCTAGTGCAACCAGCCTTCCGGGGCGCCCAAAATAATTACTAGATAGTTAGAGATAGCCCGCGCGGGGGGGTAGGAATTTAACTGTTGACTTGCGGGGTAGCCTCCGATAGAAGTGGGGGACATTAGCCGGTTCGCAACGATTCCGGTTAGAATAGTCAGCTAATCGCAAGCGAGATCAGAACAAGGGAACGGGGGTGAATACGCGTGGCAGAAGTTGTCATTCAAGAGGGTGAATCTTTGGAGAACGCACTCCGGCGCTTCAAGAGAAAAGTCCAGTCCGAGGACATCATCAAGGAGATCAAGAAGCACAGCTACTACATGAAGCCGGGGGAGAGACGTCGCGCCAAGGAAGCCCTCTCGCGTAAGCGTCTCCGTAAGAAGCAGCGGCGTGAACAGGACTAGGGGCCTGTCTCCTTGGCATCTCTTCCCTAACAGCGGCTTTCCCGGGCTGGCAGCGGCTTGTGGCTTTCCACAGCCGCTTGCCGGGCTCGTGGCCGGTCGCCGCGTCGCTGCCTCCCCCGTGCGAACACGGCCCGGAGCGGCGTATGGAATACCACGACAAAGTCCTGAAGTGTATGGAATGCGGGTCGGAGTTTGTGTTCACTGCCGGCGAGCAGATGTTTTTCGCCGACAAGGGATTCAAAAACGAGCCCAAGCGCTGCAAAGCATGCAAGCCGAATCGCGCGCAGGGTGGCGATACGAATTCGGGCGGCGCGCAGAGGATTGAGACCAAGACGGTCTGTTCGCAGTGCGGCAAGGAAACTACCGTCCCCTTTAAGCCCACTCAGGGACGCCCGGTCTATTGCCGTGAATGCTTCCAGCAACGCCGGGCCTTGGGCGCTACGACCGCCACGGCTTAGGGTGGGGGCTTTCTCGCAAGGCGCCATCCGTCCAGCGAAGATTTTGCCGCGGTGTGCAAATTTCCGGGACCGCGGCTGAGGAAAAATTCCTAGGGATGCTGCGGCGGGCGGTTACTCGAGGGCTTCTGGATGCAGAGCGATGCCTTTCTCGCCTGCCGCCCTCTTCTCCCAGTATTTGCGGACCCACGCCTCCCAGCTCTTGCCGGCGGCGGTGTCGCGTCCGGTAAAGGCCAACCCGGCAATGTCGGCGAAGGGAACCGAAACCTTCTGGCTGGAATCCTTGGGCATCACGCGCACAACGGAGTCTGCGAGAGTGGCTCCGCTGCGGCGGTCGAAGACGTAACCCTCGATGCTTGTGCCGTCCTTGCGGGTGATGGTCACGTCGCCCCGGTAATTGAATGCCTTGTCGAGCGCGACCCGCAAATCATCGGCCGAAGCGACCTCCGGTACCCACCCTTCGATCGCCTGGCGGGCAGTGCCGGGAACCACTTCCAAAGCGTCCGGATTTTCCTCCGGGTGGCGAAGGGGCTGGTCGGCGGAGCTGGTGGCGCTCATACGCGCGTCTCCTCAAGCGGCTTCACGCTACTTTCCAGTTGCGTGAGCGGCACCACCGCATGCACCGGGCGCACCGGCTCTCGCAGCAGTTCGCGCGCCCCGGCATCCTCGTAGCGGCGGGAAAAAATCGCCCGGACAGTCGCAAACAATCCGCCCAGCGAACTGAATGTATCGTTCACGGCGGAGGCCTCGTACCCGCTGTGGACCATGCAATTTGCGCATTTCGGATTGCCCGATTCCGTCCCGTAATCTTGCCACTTGGTGGTGTCGATCAATTCGGCGAAGGTATCTACGTAGCCGTCCTGCAGCAGGTAGCACGGCTTCTGCCAGCCGAAAATGTTGTACGTCGGCATGCCCCAGGGCGTGCAAGCGTAATTCCGCCGGCCCATCAGAAACTCAAGAAAGAGAGGCGACTGGTTGAACCGCCAGTCCGGTTTCCGGTTCGACAGGATTGCGCGGAACAGCCTCCGCGTCCGCGCCCGCCCCAGAAATCGCTGCTGGTCCGGGGCCTTTTCGTAGGAATACCCGGGCGAGAGCATCATCCCCTCGATGCCCAGCTCCATCATCTCGTCGAAGAAGGCCCGCACGCTGTTGGGATCGGCGCCGTCGAAAAGCGTGGTGTTGGTGGTCACGCGGAATCCACGCCGCAGCGCCTCGCGAATTCCCGCCATCGCCAGGTCGAAGCCGCCCTCGCGGCACACGGAAAAATCATGGTGCTCTCGCTGGCCGTCCAGGTGCACCGAGAACGTCAGATACTTGCTCGGCTGGAAGAGCCCGACCTTCTCTTTCAGCAGCAGCGCGTTGGTGCAGAGATAGACATACTTTCTTCGCCCCACCAGCCCCGCCACAATCTCCCCGATTTGCGGGTGCAGCAGCGGCTCGCCTCCGGGGATGGAGACCATCGGCGCGCCGCACTCCTCGACAGCCCGGAAACACTCCTCCGGCGACAGGTTCTTCTTCAGCACATGCGCGGGATACTGAATCTTCCCGCAGCCCGCGCAGGCCAGATTGCACCGCAGCAGCGGCTCGAGCATCAGCACCAGCGGATAACGTTGCCGGCCCTTCAGCTTCTGCTTGACCACATAGGTCGCCACCGTCCACATCTGCGATACCGGAACGCCCACGCCTGTCCCTCCAGATCAAGATGCCGCAGAAAATCGCCAAGCCTGACAGAGAAAAGCTGCTGTCCGTTGGCAAGGGAAGTATACTATAATCGTTCGCGAAAGCGAAGTCGCTTTCGTTTTCTTTGTATGTCGGTTTGATCAATCGTTCCTAGCCTCGTTTTCGAGGAAATCGAGGGAAGAGTTGCCAGACTTCGCCAATTCAATAGCTTCTCCTCTGACGAGCCAGCGTGCCAAGGGGCGCCCATCGGCGGCTCGGCGCAGCCCTGTGCAGGAGCGCAGCCAAGAGACCGTCCAGCACATCTTCGACGCCACCTCGAAGCTGCTCGCGGCCGGTCGGCCCGAGGAGATCACCACCAGCTGGATTGCTCGAGAGGCAGGCATTTCAGTGGGCGCGCTTTACCGATTTTTCCCGGATAAGCAATCAATTATTGATGCCATCGCGGTGCGTCACATGGAGGAGTTCCGAAAATCCTTCGAGGGCCGCATGGCCGAGATGGGCTTCAGCGACGGGCCGGCCTTCCTGGGCAAGGTGATTGATGCCTTTGTCGAATTTCTCGAGGCGCGCCCCGATTTCCGGGCCATCGCTTTTAGTCGCCAGATCAGCGCCGCCACGCGCCGCCGCCAGGCAGATCCAGACGCGAGCGGTGGCGGCCTGGTGAAGCGGTTCATGATCGAGTCGCTGGGCATGACGGACCTGGCCGGCCTGGATTTGCGCCTCCGCGTGGCGATCGAGGCGGGCGAGCGGCTGTTTGCCTACGCCTTCGAGCAGCCCGGAATGGAGGAACGTGCCCGCGTCATCGCCGAACTCAAGCGCATCCTCTCCGCCTACCTCTTTCCCTCCTGACCTCCGTCCCGCCGAAGCGTTGTCGCCAGCGCGGCTGAGGCTTCTTGGCTTTGGAATGACGCGGCCAGCTTGGCCTTTCGTCCGATTGACCGACGCTGGCAGCAAGCCTAAGATAATTTTTGTGCGTGCCTGCGTGATAGCAGGCGTTCCGCGCCCGGAGAGGGCATCTGCGGGGCGGGCGCCAGAGGATACTCGATGACCGAGCCGCAATCCGTTGCCGAAATCGCCACGCTGATGCCAGCGCAGGAGCGTATTTGGGACGCATTTCGGCGCTGGGGATATTTGCAGGCGCGTCTGGACCCGCTCAGAGATCTCCAGCCCCTTCGGCTAACTGATCTGGATGTCTTCGGCCCCGAGGCGGAGGAGGCTCGCCGCATTTATTGCGGTTCGATTGGCGCGGAGTTCATGCACATTGCGGACCGCGAACGCCGCTTGTGGATGCAGGCGCGTATGGAATCTCCGGCGATCACGCCGGACCGCATGCGCATTCTTGAATGGCTGGTTCGCGCGGAGGTCTTTGAGCAGGTTTTGCAGGCGCGCTATCCGGGCACCAAGCGCTACTCCCTTGAGGGCGAGGCGGCGTTGATTCCGCTTCTCGCCGCCATCCTTGATGCCGCCGCCGAGCAGGGAACGCAGAAGACCCTGCTGGCGATGAGCCATCGCGGCCGGCTCAACGTCATGGTC
Source organism: Acidobacteriota bacterium (assembly GCA_021780215.1). Taxonomy (GTDB): domain Bacteria; phylum Acidobacteriota; class Terriglobia; order Acidiferrales; family UBA7541; genus Palsa-295. The sequence continues at coordinate 4,231 of JAJXZD010000179.1, read as the reverse complement.
CACACCGTCGGGCGCGCTGCCGCCGAGGTCTTTGCTCGCTTCGAGGACGTGGATCCGCGGAGCGTGCTGGGCGGGGGCGACGTGAAATATCATCTCGGTGCGACTGGAATTTTCCGCGCCTCGAACGGCACGGAGATCAGCATGCACCTAGTCTCGAATCCCAGCCATCTCGAAGCCGTGGACCCCGTGGTGATGGGCCGCACCCGCGCCAACCAGCGACGGCGCGGCGAGAACGGGCTGCTCGAGGTGCTGGCGATCACTCTGCATGGCGACGCCGCCTTCGCCGGGCAGGGCATCTGCGCCGAGACGCTCAATCTGGCGAATCTTTCGGGATACACCGTCGGCGGAGGGATCAACATCCTCGTCAACAATCTGATTGGATTCACGACTGGGCCGCGAGAGGCCGTCTCCTCGCTCTTCAGCGCGGACCTCGCCAAGCGCATCGACGCGCCCATCCTGCACGTCAACGCTGAAGACCCCGAAGCGGTGGTGCGTGCCGGGCGAATTGCGCTCGACTATCGCTGCGCCTTCCACGCCCCGGCGGTGATTGACTTGATTGGCTATCGGCGCCATGGGCACAGCGAGGTGGACGACCCAACCATCACGCAGCCGCTGCGCTACCGCAAGATTCAGGCGCATCCGCCACTCTGGAAGCTCTACGCGGAAAAAATCGGCGCGGATGCGGAACCCCTTGTTCAGCGCACGCGCCAGGATCTGGATGCCGCTCAGCGGGAGGCCCGCGAAATCGAAAAGCGTGCCCCCATGCGCCGCCTGCCGCGCTATTGGAACTCCTTCCGCGGCGGCCCGTATGACGCCTCGCTCGAGGTGGATACTTCTATCCCGCGGCCGGCGCTCGAATCCATCGGCGAATCTTTGACGCGCGCTCCGGAGGGCTTCCACGTTCATCCGAAGGTCAAGAAACTGCTCGAGCAGCGCCTCGAAATGGCCCGCGGCCAGCGCCCGCTCGACTACGGCATGGCCGAGGCGCTGGCCATCGGCTCGCTCCTCTCGCAGGGCGTTCCGGTACGAATGTCAGGGCAGGATACGCGGCGGGGCACCTTCAACCAGCGGCATGCCGCGCTCATTGATACCGAAACCGAACGGGAATACGTCCCGCTCGAGCACATCTCTCCGGATCAGGCCTGGTGCGAGATCTGCAATTCGCCGCTTTCGGAAGCCGCCGTCCTCGGCTTCGAATACGGCTTCAGCCGCGACTACCCCGAGGCGCTGGTGCTCTGGGAGGCGCAGTTCGGCGATTTCGCGAACGGCGCGCAGATTGTCATTGACCAGTTCATTGTGGCCGCCGAGGACAAATGGGACCTGCTCTCCGGAATCGTCCTGCTGCTGCCGCACGGTTACGAAGGGCAGGGCCCGGAGCACTCCAGCGGACGAATCGAGCGGTATCTCGAGCTCGCCGCACGCGACAACATCCAGATCTGCCAGCCCTCGACCGCCGCACAGTATTTCCATCTGCTCCGGCGTCAGGCCCTGCGCTCATGGCGCAAGCCGCTCGTCGTTTTCACGCCCAAAGGCATGCTGCGCCATCCCGCGGCGTCCTCTCCGGTGGAGCAACTTTCCTCCGGGCGCTTTCAAACCGTAATCCCCGATGCCGGCGATGGCTCCGCGGAACGCGTTCTGCTCTGCACGGGCAAGGTTGCCCACGACCTCGAAGCGGGGCGGCGACGCTTGTCCTCTGGCGCACCCGCTATCGTTCGCGTCGAGCAGCTCTATCCTTTCCCCGAGGCCGAATTGGCCGCGGAAATGGACCGCCACTCGAGTGCCCGCGAATTCGTCTGGGTGCAGGAGGAGCCGGGGAACATGGGGGCGCGCGACTTCATGGTCCGGGAGCTGGAGAGGCTTGCTCGCGGACGCGCCATTCTTTCGATTAACCGATCGGAGAGCGCCAGCCCTTCGACGGGTTCGCACCACGCCCACGAACTGGAACAGAAAACGCTGCTGGCGATGGCCCTTGGCGGGAAATCGGGCGCCATGAGCGCATCCTGACCGGGCACCGCGCGGCGGAACTGGCAATGCCGTGGTTCGGAGCCGATTACTTCCGCGACAAAATCACGCTGTGATCGCCGTGTCTTAGCCGGCGGTGCTCGTTCGAGGAAAATCCCGCGTTCTGAAACATCCGCTGGTATTCCGCGAAGGTATAGGCGTCTCCAACCGGGGTCATTCCGAGCATCATCATGCTGAATTCAGCCGCGCCCGGCGGTGTGACGCGATCCTCGTTGGGAACGAAATCAAGCGTTACCACCGTGCCTGTCGGAGCCAGCGCCGCGCAGACCTTGCGCAGCAGGCGCTCATTGGTCGGCGGATCATAGTGATGCAGGAAATTGGTAATTAAAATCACATCGTATCCTGTGCCGAAATCCACCTCGAACGCATCTCCTGGCAGCAGATGGACGCGCTCCGCCACGCCCGCCGCCCGCGCATTTTCCATGGCCACTTCAAGCACGGGCCGCCAGTCCTGCGCATGGATTTCCGCATGGGGGTTTTCCTGGGCCAGCGTGATTCCAAACACGCCGTGGCCCGCCGCGATATCCAGCGCCTTCCATTTTTTCCCCGCACGGGCATCCAGAATCTCCGCAATCTCTCCTGCCGGAGAGTGCTGCAATGGCGCCATTGAGCGGGCGAATTCCACCCAAATCGGATTTTCCCGTGAGACGGACCCTTCGCCGGGAAGCGCGGCGTGCCCTTCGCGAATTGCGGTGGCCAGGTGTGTGAAGGCCGATACCGTTTCCGGTAGCGTGAGGAATCCTGCCGCCGACGCCAGGCAGTGCCGCGAGCGCCGGTCGAGATAGACGGAAGAGTCCAGAGTCAGGGCGTAGCGGCCGTCCGTCTTGACGAGGAATCCGATAATCGCCAGGTAATCGCAAAGAATGCGCACGCCGCGCTCGGTGGCGCGGCAGCGCCGGGCGAGCGCCGCCGGGGTATCCGCGCCTTCGCCGATGGCCGTGAACACATCGAGTTCGATGGCGGCCTTCAGCGCCGAGGTCCGCTGGTAGGCGTTTAGCGTTTCCAGAAAGAGCCCGGGATTCGGGCGTGCCTGCGGTTTGGAGGTCATGGTTTGTCCGTTTTCTGAGAGGGGTGCGAATTCAAGGAGCCGCCAACGTTTTCTGCGAAGCACCAATGAACGAACGCGGGTTGGTATTCTTCCATGATTGGTGCCGGAATATCGGCTTCTGTCAGACGATGGAAAGCAAAGCTCATGCGCCCGCCTGGGTACACGGAGCCGATCAGGAAGCCATAGACGCGTGTTTCCGCGGCCTTGGCCAGGCCCGCATCCTGCGGCAGCGGATATCGTTGCGCGCCCGCTGTACCGTCAATCCATCCCGGCAAGACCCCGCCGTGAGCGCGCCAGTAGGGGCTGTTGAACGCGTCCGCCATGTAGAAGTGCGAATGGCTGGCAAATACATAGACGCGCTTGTGGTGCCGGTCCCGTGCCGCTAGCAAATCGGCATAAACGCGACGTCCGCTATCGGTTCCTGTGGACGTCTCGCTCATGCTGTGAGCATCGGCCAGGCTGCCGGGAAGCGCCTCGTGCATGCCCGCCACAATAGTGCGAATTCCCGGTGCGGCAAGATCGGCGGCGAGCGTCTTCTCAAACCAGGTTACTTGCGCGGCGTCAAACTGGTCGGAAGTGGCGTTATCCAGAGTAATGAAATCCACTCCGCGATGTACCCAGTGAAAGTATGTGCGAGGGGCGCTCGCGGAGGGATCGTCGTGTAGGCGCTGGGCGCGCAGCAGTGGAGTGTCTAGCCAGTAGGAAAATTCCGCGATGTAATCCGCACGGGTCTTGGGCTCAATCATCTCGTGGTTGCCGATACCAAGAAAGACAGGCAGTGCGCCGAACGGCTTCAGTTGATGCTGGATGAAATCATCCCAAGCCATCTGGTGATACTCGGGCAGGCTCAGCGGTTTGCCGATATACGTGGGCTGGTGCTGGATATCCTCGTCCACAGCAAACATCTTCCGGAAGTCCCCGAGATGCCAGTAGAAGGACGCTTTGGATTTCTGCACCGCGGCTGCAATCGCCGGCATCACCACGTCGCCGCAATTGCGCGAGTCCCCTGAAATCGCGAACTTCCACAAAACTCTCTGCGCAGCCGGTCGTCTCTGTTGACCGGGATGCGATGTGCCGGCAAAGGCAGGGGGGGACGCGGAGAGCCAGGAAAGAGCCAGTGGAATCACCGCCCATCGTGCGCGATCTCTCATGCCTATCCTC
>JAJXZD010000146.1 GCA_021780215.1 Acidobacteriota bacterium | reverse complement strand
GCGGCGAGTTTCGCGCGGGAGCCCAGCGGGGGTCAGCACTCCGGCGGAGGCTTTCGGGAAGTAATGGATGAAGATCGCGGCCATGTGCGCGGTGGCGAAGGCGATAGGCGTGGCCATCAAGCCGCGGCGGCGGATCTGGTAGAGCGTTGGAAACGTGGCATCCCAGCGCAGAAGCAGGGGCTTTTCCTTTTTCGTTCCGCGAACCAGGATAGCTGCGGCGAAACGCGCATTTTCGAGCCGGCCCCGGCGAATCAGCCGGGCCACCGCCCGCGGCGTGGGTGTGACCGGGAAGCGCTTGCGAACCAGGCCTTGCGAGCGCTTCAGACGCCCCTGACGATACCAGCGGCGCAGACGCTCGATGTCGTTTCCGCCAATCTTTGCATCCACGTCGCGGACCGGGATGGCATAGGGGAGCATGCAGACCTCGTCCTGCGCGGCGAGATAGACGGGCATCTCGCCGATGGGCGGGGGAAAACGGAACTTCTCGCGCTCGTCGAATCGCCGGGCCATGGAAAATCGTCCTTGGCGATAGACGCGCGGGCGGGACGTGGCTGCATCATAGGCCACATCCGCCGACCAGGTGGAAACCGGGTCCCGGCTCTCGGTACTTTCATAGAGCCGGATATAGATCGCCTCGACCGCATCGAATATCTCCGCGCCACGCTGGGCGAGCAGGTTTGTCAGGCCAGGTGCGACGCCTGCGCCGATCAGAGCCACACGATTCTTGGCGAGAAAGCGCTGGTTGAAACCAAACTGCTCCGGCCGGAATGGAGGATTCGTGAGGTGGGAATTCAAATCCAGATAGTGCGCGCGCAAGCGCAAGGCCGCGCGAAGAATGATGTTGTTGTAGACGGCAGGAGAGGCGTTGACGATGAGCTGAGCGCCGCGCGCGGCGCGGACGATGGACCAGACGTTCCGCGCATTCGTCTCCGCCACGGGAATGGCGCTTTTCTTGCCCAGGAATTTTCGGGCGCGCTCGACGTCGCGGTCGCCGCACCACACTGTGTGGCCCTGTCGCGCCAGTAGTTGCGTGAGCAAGGAGCCGGTCCCGCCCACTCCCAGAACGAATATCCGCATCTGCCCGCAACTCTATCACATCCGCACGCCGGCGCAGGGCCGCTCCCGGATGCGCGTGCCTGGCCGGACCGGTCCATACCACAGCGGCAAATTTCTCCGGGGCCGCGGCCCGCAATGCCCGCGAGGCACGGATGCCAAAGCCCTTGGGGTTATGTTGACAACCCACAAATCCGGCGCGTATCATTTTCGCGGTAGGGCGCTGTAGGCAACCGCCCTGTCCCCCTCATTGCTCTAGCCCCCAAGCAGGGTGGAGTAGCCGGGGCCGAACCCACGGCTAACAGGGTGTGACCCCGTATGGAGGCTGTTTCCCATGTCACCCGAACACGACACTAACCTTCAACCAGCCGTCGCCGGCGAGGCTTCCACGGAAGCCGGCGGAGAGTTTTCAGCCGAGCACTCCGAGGCGCAGGGCGCGGCAGCAGGCGCCGCCACGGCGGTAGCCCGCGCGGCCGAAGCGCCCGAGGTTCCGTCGGAGCAGGATCATGGCAGCACCGCTCCCGCGGCGCCCGAGGCCACGGAAGCCGTGAATGCCGCGAGCCCCGCGGCTATGGAATCCGCCGAATGCGGCTCGACCGAGACGATGGACCGCTTGCTCGACCAGTTTTCCACACCCGAGGTGGCTTCGGAGGGAGAGATCTTCGAGGGGCACGTGCTGGCGGTGACGGACGCAGGCGTCGTCGTGGACGTAGGCGGAAAATTTGAGGGGCTGGTGCCGGCGCAGGAGTTTCTGGATGCGGGCGCCGCCATCGAGTTCGGACCGGGACAGACCATCGAGGTCGAGCGCGTGCACGGACAGAAGGAAGGCTACGTGCTGCTGTCGCACGCGCGGGCGCACCGCCGGCGTGTGTGGGAGCGCATCGAGAAATCGTCCCGGGAGCACACCAATCTCACGGGGAAAACGCTGGAGCGAATCAAGGGCGGGATCGTGGTGGATATCGGTGTCCGCGCCTTCCTGCCGGCATCGCAGATCGAGCTGCGTCCGGTCCACGACCTCGAGCCGTGGCTGAACCGCGAATTGGAAGTGCGCGTCCTGAAGCTGAACCGCAAGCGCGGCAACGTAGTGGTAAGCCGCCGGGCCCTCCTCGAGGAAGAGGAAAAGGCCAAGCGCGAGGCTCTGGCAGCCGCGCTCAGCGAAGGCGCAGTGGTGACCGGGCGGGTCAAGAATGTGACAGACTATGGCGTGTTCGTGGATTTGGGCGGCATGGACGGCCTGCTGCATGTGAGCGACCTGGTCTGGGGCCGCGTGCAGCGCCCCTCCAGCGTGGTGCAGCCGGGAGAGGAAATCGAAGTCAAGGTCCTCAAGTTCGACAAGGAAAAGCAGCGGATTTCGCTCGGACGAAAGCAACTGCTCCCTGATCCGTGGGCCACTGTGCCAGAGCGCTTTCCAGTTGGAACGCGTGTGCAGGGGAAGGTGGTGGGTCTGACGGACTACGGCGCGTTCGTGCAGATCGAGCCGGGAGTCGAAGGACTCGTGCACGTGAGCGAGATGACCTGGTCGAAACATGTCAAGCACCCCTCGAAAATCGTAAAACTGGGCGACCAGGTGGAAGTGGCCGTCCTGGAAGTGCGGCCCGACCAGCGAAGGATATCCCTGGGCTTGAAGCAGACATTTCCCGATCCTTGGGAAGCCGCGGCGGAAAAGTACCCGGTCGGCTCGATTGTCCGCGGGCGCATCCGCAATCTGGCGGATTTTGGCGCTTTCGTCGAGATCGAGGAGGGAATGGAAGGGCTGATTCATATCAGCGACGTGAGCTGGACCGAGCGGATCAAGCATCCCAGCGAAAAGTTCAAGAAAGGCGACACAGTCGAGGCGCGCGTGCTGAAGGTGGATATGCAGAATCGCCGGCTGTCGCTCGGGCTCAAACAGGTGAATGACATCTGGGCCAATTGGTTCGCTGCGCACCACGTGGGCGACGTCTTGAAGGGAAAAGTCGTGCGAGCCACGGATTTTGGCGCCTTCGTCGAGCTGGCCGAGGGCATCGAGGGCCTCTGCCACGTCTCCGAGATCGAGGAGCGGCGGGCCAAGGGCGAACGCGACAAGCCCCGGCTCCCGCGGGATGCCAGGGTCACATCCGTCCTTGCTCCGGGGCAGGAATACGATTTCAAGATTCTGCGGCTCGAACCCGAACAGCACAAGATCAGTTTGAGCTATCGCGCCGCGCAGAAGCAGGCCGAGCGGCAGGACATGGAATCGTTCCGTTCCTCGCGCTCCTCGCCGAACGCGACCATCGGCGATGCCATCCTGGCCAAGCGCCAGGGACTCTAGCTTCCGGCGGCTTGCGGCCGCGCGCCGGGAGACTATTT
>JAJXZD010000232.1 GCA_021780215.1 Acidobacteriota bacterium | reverse complement strand
TGAAAGAACTTCCGCCGCGGGCTATACGCTCCGCGAGCGGCTGGCCATCTACCCCGAATTTCTTGCCCGGCCGGGTTTCCTCGCCGGGCACGTGGAATCGGCGGTGCGCACGCAGCAGGCCCCGGACGGCTATGCGCGAGCAGAAGGATAAACCATGCTGACGGAACAAGATTCACAATGGCGGGAGATGCCCTGGCAGCGCGCGCTCGATGACGCGAGCCCGGCCGCTGCCCGCGCGCTCGAAAAATCGCTCGGAGGATGCGACCTCTGTTTCGATGAGGGACTGATCCTTGCGCGCGCCGCGGGTAAGGACTTACTCGCCATGCTCCGAGTTGCCGATGAGCTTCGCCGGCGCGCTGCGGGCGAGCAAGTGACCTACGTCGTGAACCGCAACCTGAACTTCACCAACGTTTGCATCGTCGGTTGCGCCTTCTGCGGATTCAGCCGCGGCGCTCGCGCCGAGGACGCCTATTTCCACAGCATCGAGCAGTTGGTTGCAAAATGCGCCGAAGCCGTCTCCTGCGGCGCCACCGAGGTCTGCATCCAGGGCGGGTTGCCGCGCGACCTGGATGGCTCCTTCTACGCCAGCCTTCTCCGCGCCATCAAGGCGGCCCTGCCGCACCTGCACCTGCACGCTTTCTCCCCGATGGAGATCATCTACGGCATCGAAAAGACCGGCCTGCCCCTGCTTGAATATCTCCGGTCCCTGAAGGAAGCCGGCCTCGGCAGCATGCCGGGAACAGCCGCGGAGATCCTCGATGACGAAGTGCGCCAGCATATCAGCCCGAACAAACTGAAGGTCCGGCAGTGGGTGGAGGTGATCCGCACGGCGCATCAGCTTGGCATTCCCACGACCTCGACTATGATGTATGGCCATATGGAGCAGCCGGAACACTGGGTCCGCCATCTGCTTCTGCTCCGCGAAATCCAGCGCGAGACCGGCGGCTTCACCGAATTTGTTCCCCTCGGCTTCATTCATTCTCAGACACGTCTCTACCGCGCCGGCCGCGCTCGTCCCGGCAGCCCGTTCTCCGAACATCTACTGGTGCACGCCCTCTCGCGCATCCTTCTCAATGGCCATGTGCCGAACATCCAGGTCTCCTGGGTGAAGCTGGGCTTTGCGGACGCGCTTGCCTGTCTCGATGCGGGGGCGAACGATTTTGGCGGCACACTGATGGAGGAAAGCATCTCGAAATCGGCGGGCGCCAATTTCGGCGAGTCCGTTTCGCCGGGCGAACTGCGCGCGCTTATCCGCACGATTGGGCGCATTCCTGCCGAGCGCACCACCACGTATAAAATCCGGCGTGAATTCCCACACCCTGGCACAGACGAACTCCTGCCTCTCGAACGCATGGCCACGCAGCCGGCCAATTCCCTCGCCGCAGGCCTGGCGGAAAATTAATGGAGATTGCCGCGCTCGCAGGCGGAGTCGGAGCTTCGAAACTTCTGCTGGGGCTCAGCCGGGTGATGGACCCGCGAGAGCTGTCGATCGTGGTCAATACGGGCGATGATCTGCTCCTGCACGGACTCTCTATTTCTCCCGACCTCGACATCGTCACCTATACGCTCGCGGGGCTTGTGAATCCGGATACCGGATGGGGCTTCCGGGAGGAAACCTTTCGCGCACTGGAACAACTTGCCCTCTACGGCCGCCCGAACTGGTTTCACCTCGGTGACCGCGACCTGGGCACCCACATCCATCGCACCGCCCTGCTGCGCGAAGGCGCCTTCCTCTCCGAAGCGGCGGATTCGATTCGCTGTGCCTTGGGCGTCGCTGCGAAGATCCTGCCAATGAGCGATCAAGCCGTCCCGACTTTGATCGAAACGGACCGCGGGCGCCTGCATTTTCAGGAATATCTCGTGCGCGAGCGCGCCGAGCCAACAGTCCGCAAAATTATTTTTGGCGGCGTGGAACACTCCCGGCCCGCGCCGGGAGTCCTCGAAGCACTGGACCGCGCCGCGAGCATCGTGATCTGCCCGAGCAATCCGCTGATCAGCATCGGGCCGATTCTGGCGGTGCCCGGCGTGCGCGACGCCCTGCGCCGGCGCCGCGCACGCGTCATCGCCGTTTGCCCGATTGTCGGCGGCCAATCGTTGAAGGGACCGTCCGACCGCATGCTCGCGCAGCTCGGATTCGAGGTTTCCGCGCTCGGCGTGGCACGCATCTACCGCGATGTTTGCGCCACGCTCATCCTCGATCCTCTGGACGCCCCGCAGGCGCCGGCGATCGAATCACTCGGCATGGAGGCAGTGGTTCATCCCACGGTGATGCGCACACTTGAGGACAAGGAGCGCCTCGCGGCGAAAATCCTCGAAATCGCCGCGCAACACAACGCAGGAGCTGCGGCATGAGAGCCATTTTGATCCCGGTGAAGGAGTTCCGCGAGGCCAAGCAGCGCCTGGCCCCCCATCTCCCCGCCGCCGACCGCGCCGCCCTGGCCGAAGCGATGTGCGACGATTTCTTTCGCGTGGTAGCGGCCGCCCAGTGCGCCGACCGCGTCTATGTCATCAGCAAGGAGGCGGGTGCGCTCTCCCGGGCGCGTGCCCTCGGCTGGGAGACGATTGTGGAGTCCCGGCAAACCTCCGAAAGTGATTCGGTGGACGCGGGCTCGCGCCACTGTGCCGAACATGGCGTTCGCGCACTCCTTCGCCTGCCGATTGATCTGCCGCTGGCACAGCCACGCGATATCGAGGAGGTGTTCGAGCATCTCGAGGCCGCGCCCTCCGCCGTGCTTGTTCCTTCCCGCGACGGCACGGGCACAAACGCGCTGCTGCGTTCGCCCGCCGTCCTTTTTCCGTCGCGCTTCGGCCCAAACAGCTTCTCGCGGCACCTGGCCGATGCGGAGCGGTGCGGCGCGAGCGTCCGCGTGCTGCGCAATGCCCGGCTAGAACTGGATATTGACGAGCTCGATGACCTGCGGCAGCTCGCCAACAGCTTGTGCTCCGATTCCGCCACGGCCCGCTGGCTTGCCCGGCGCAATCTCTCCGATGCTGGAAATTATCCGGCACCCTCCGAGGGAGAGGCCTGCTAACGCCGCCACGGCATTCGCCCGTCCGGCATGCAAGATGCTGACGATACATCCGGAAATAACGCAATCGTATACGTGCGTTTGAATTGCGCTGCTAAGCCACGATATTCTTGCATTCGCCGCCGCACAATCACGGCACACACAACATGAGACCCACCCGTATGGAGGACCTCAAGCGCTTGCCGAAGCACGATCCCACCGCGCTCTACCGGCTTCGAGACGGGCTCTATGCGCCGGAGTTGGTGGCGGCGGCGGTGACCGGTCTCGATTTTTTCACCTGGCTCGCCAAATCTCCCTCCTCCGCGCCGGCCATCTGCGAATCCTTGGGCCTGTCGCCACGCCCCGCGGAAGTCATGCTCACGCTCTTTCGCGCCATGGGGCTGATCGAGAAAGCAGGGCAGGCATTCCGCGTCACCGGGCTTGCTCGCGACATCCTCACCCGCGATTCGCCCTGGTTCATCGGGCCGTACTATGCGCCGCTGGCCGATCGCCCCGTCTGCCGGGAGCTTCTCGAAGTGCTGCGCACCGGGAAACCCGCCAAATGGGCCCACAATGCCCAACGCCCGTGGAAGGAGGCCATGGAGGACGCGGAGGTCTCCGAAAAGTTTGCCCGCATGATGGATGCCCGGGGGTTGTACCTCGGGCCGATATTGGCCCGCCGGGGCGAGTTCCGCGGCCGGAGCCGCGTTCTCGATATTGCCGGAGCGACGGGAATCTATGCCTGCTGTCTGGTAGCGGCGCACCATGGACTCAAGGCGACTGTACTCGAACGCGCGCCCGCGGCCCGCGTGGCGCGGCGGTGCATTGCGCAACGGGGCTGTGCAGACCGCGTCGAGGTGGCGGAGGGCGATATGTTCGACGCTCCGTTTCCCGCGGACTGCGACGTCCACCTCTTTTCCAACGTCCTGCACGACTGGGACGAGAACTCCGTGAAGACGCTTCTGCGCAAATCGCACGAAGCGCTTCCGCACGGCGGAATCATCGTCATCCACGACGCGCATCTCAACCGGAACAAAACAGGGCCGCTTCCCGTGGCGGCTCATTCGGTGTTTCTGATGGCCGTGACGCAGGGGCGCTACTACTCGGTCTCCGAAATCGCGGATTTTCTGCGAGAGGCGGGCTTCCCCGGGATGCGCTTCGCCAGGAGCGGCATGGATTACAGCGTGATCACGGCGCGCAAGCGATGACGCGCAAGCGGGCGCTTTCGGCCCGCCGGGCGCTTCTTCTGCAGGGTTGGCTACAACTGACCGGTGGTCTTGATTTTTTCGGCGCCGGCGCTGCGCAGTCGGTTTTCAAGATCGGTGCGGGCAGCTCCGGACGGGCCGAGCACTCCCACCAGAATCTTGCCGTAGGAAATTTCAGAGTCGTAGAGCGGCTGCTTCCATTTCAGCAGCCGCGCGGTGATGAGCAGCGTGACCACGGTGGTGATTACCGCGCCCATCATGGTGAGTTCGTAGGTGACAATCGCGCTCGGAAACGGCGCCACCAGCGGCATGCCCCCGGTGATCAGGGGCTCGGGATAGGCCACCTGAGTGTAGCGCGCCAGCAGGAAGCCGCACGCCCCCCCCACCACCCCGCCCAGCGCGGCGAGCCACGGCATGATCGTCTTGTGATCCAGCAGGCTGAAGGCGTGCCCCTCGTGCGGCTCCGAGGACATCACCACAATCTGATCCTGCGCCACCCCCGCGTGCCGCAGGGCGTTCACCCCGCGATCCGCCGCGTCGGGATCGGCAAACAATCCGTAAATGGAATTCACGCTGGCCACGTTAGTCTGCCCTCACCTGTTCGGGGCGCGCCAGGGCTGGAGCTGTCGCGGTCTCCGTCACCTCTCCGGCCTTGAGCTCCCACACGGAAATAATCGGAATGATCTTCGAGAACAGCATGTAGAGCATCGCCAGGCCTGCGAAGGTCGCCACGGTGATGATGATCTCGGTGAACGACGGCCGGTAGGAACCGTAAGAATAGGGCAGGTATTTGTGCGAAAGCGACGGCACGATGATGAGGAAGCGCTCGAGCCACATCCCGATGACAACTCCAATCGAGGCCACCACCGTCCCGGCGATGGTCCGCAGCTTCTTGATCGCCAGGATCGGAAACGGAATCACGAAGTTGCAAACCACCATGGCCCAGAAGAGCGGTGCGTAGGACCCGCTTTGCGTCGGCCAGAACACGGCCATTTCGGACGATCCGTTGCCGTACCAGGTCGTCAGCCGCTCGGCGAAGACGAAGTAGAACCACAGCAGGCTCATCACCAGCAGCAGCTTGCCCAGGTTCTCAAAGTGTATCCGCAGCAGATAATCCTCGAGGTGAAGGAATTTCCGCAGCAGGGCCATGGCGATGATCAGCGCGGCAATTCCGCTGAAGATCGCGCCGCACACGAAATAGGGCGCGAAGATCGTCGAATGCCAGCCGGGAACCGGAGCCATTGCGAAGTCCCAGGAAACGATGCTGTGCACCGAGACGGCCACCGGAATCACGGCCACGGCCATGATGCGCATGGCCATCTCGAGGCGGCTCCATTGCCGCGGCGTCCCTGTCCATCCCAGCGAGAGCACGTGGTAGAGCTTCTTCTTCCAGCCGGTGGTGCGGTCGCGCACCAGGGCCATATCCGGCAGGATGGGTAGAACCAGGAATGTCACGCTGCCGAGCAGATATGTGTTGATCGCGAAGAAGTCCCACAGCAGCGGCGAGCGAATATTCGGCCAGATGCCGCGCTCACTCGGATACGGGAAGAGCCAGAAGGCCAGCCAGGGGCGGCCCAGATGCACCACCGGAAACATCGCGCCAATCGAGAGCGCGAACACCGTAATCACCTCGGCGCAGCGGGTCACCGGGCGGCGCCACGTGGCATTGCTCAGCCGCAGAATCGCCGAGATCAGCGTCCCGGCATGGCTCAGGCCAATCCAGAAGACGAAGTCCGTGATGTAAAAGCCCCAGAAGACCGGCCGGTTCAGCCCAGTCACGCCCAGCCCCGCGTAGACCTGGTGAAGGAACGCCGCAGCCCCCGCCAGCACCACCAGCACGAAGAAAGTGAGGGCCGCCAGATAACGCGGCGACGTGCCCTCCAGCGGCCGCAGCAGGTCCTCGTTGATCTGTTCAGGCGTTTTCGTTGTCATGCCATGAGCCCCGCTGCAAATAGGTCACCTTCGGGAATGTTCCCAGTTCGTCCAGAAGCCTCGTCGCGCGATTCGACCGCGCCAGCCGCGACGCTTCGCTTTCCGGATCGCTCAAATCACCAAACACCATGGCCTGCGTCGGGCAGGATTGCACGCACGCCGGCTGAATCTCGCCGTCCTTTACCAGACGCTTCTCGGCCGCGGCCTGAACCTCGCCCGCCTTGATGCGCTGCACGCAGAAGGTGCACTTCTCCATGATACCTTCCGAGCGCACCGAGACGTCCGGGTTCAGCTGCAGATCGAGCGGCTTGTCCCAGACGGGATTGTAGAAATTGAAGAAGCGCGTGTTGTAGGGGCAGGCATTGGCGCAGTAGCGAGTCCCGATGCACCGGTTGTACACTTGCCCATTCAGCCCCTCGATCGTGTGGTAGCTGGCGAAGGTCGGGCACACCGGCTCGCAAGGCGCCGCGCCGCACTGCTGGCAGGGCACGGGCATGAACTTGGTCTTCACGTTCGGGAACTCGCCCTCGTAATAGCGCTCAACGCGAATCCAGTGCATGGCCCGCGCGCGCGCAGCCTGGTCTTCCCCGACGGTCGCGATATTGTTTTCCGCATGGCAGGCCACCACGCAGGCTTCGCAGCCCGTGCAGCGGTCCAAGTCAATCACCATGCCCCATTGATGGCCCATCGCTTTTCTGCCCCGTCTCCTGGCCCGCCGCCCCGTCTTCGCTCCCTGCCGGGCCGCGAGCCAACCGCTCTCGAATTCGCTCCCTATCGGTGCTTCACGTCCTCCGGCATCTCGTGCAGGCGCGCGCCGAACAGGATGATCTTCCCTTCGCCCACCCGCGCGACCTTCACCCGCGTGGCCGCCCAGGCCAGCGCATCCGTTCCCGTCACGGTCATCGGCGCGAGAATCGCAATCGGATTCGCACCGCGCTCGCTGGCGTAGCGCGTAAAACTCTCGTGGCCCTGGCCCACCGGCATGGCCACCACGTCCGGGGCAATCCCCGGAGCGAGGAGCGCGGGCGCGCGCACCGAACCGTGCTGCGAGGCGACCTCAACCAGGTTACCCTGCTCAATTCCTAGCTTTTTCGCGGTCGCCGGATTCAGCTCGACCCAGCTTCCCCACATCACCGTCGAAAGCGGGTCAGGCGCTTCCTGCATCCACGGCAGGTGCGCCAGCGATCCGTCATATTGCATCTGCGTGGCGAACGGCAGGAGGTGGAACGCATAGGCATCCGCGCCGCCATCGAACGCAGGCGCCGCCGCCGTCGCTGCCACCCCAGACCCCTTCCCCCCGCCGACGGGCAGGCTCTTTTCCTCCGCGCTCCACCAGCCTCCCTGTTCCCGCACCTTGCTCCAAAACTCGTCTGGGTCCGTCGCGCTGACCGAGCCTTTTTCGTGCTGCAGCGGCGCGAACGCGGCCTTCAACGCCTCGTCGTAGCTCTTCCACGGCAACGCCGTGGCGGCCTCTCCGCCCAGTTGATGGGCCACATCGAGAAGCACATCTGGCGTCCCACGTGTGTTGTGAACCGGTTCCATGGCCGGCGCCGCAACCTTGGCGACCGTCCGGGCTGTCCCCGATACTGGCGCGTCGTCGAGCCACGATTCGAGGGGCGAATGATCCGGCAGAATCACGTCCGCCAGAATGCTGGTCTCATCGATGAAGCTGCCAAAGCTGGCGATGAAGGGAACCTTTTCGAGGGCTTCGCGCACTTGCATTGCCGCCGGCGCCGCAAACACGGGGTTCGCGCCAAAGAGCAACAGCGCCTTCACCGCGTCCGGCCCGGACTGAATCCGCTTCACCAGAGCGGGCAGCGTCCCGCCTGCCTGCGACTTTTCCGCCGTCTTGCCGAGCGACGGGGTCCACGCCGGCGTGAACAGAATTCCACCCGGCTTCCCTGCGCTTCCCAGCAGCGCGTTGAGTGCATTGACCGCCAGAGCGTTGAACAGCCCGCTGGTGTGCGCCGTGGCGCTGTCGCCCGCCAGCGCCACCGCCGGCTGATGCGTGGCCGCTTCGTGCGCGATGCGAACAATCGTCGCGGCCGGCACGCCCGTCTGCTGTTCCGCCTTCTCCGGATCAAAATCCGGAAGGCCCTGCGCCCATCCTTCAATCAGCGTGCCCGCGTGACCCGCGTCCGCGGCAGGCGCCAGCTTGTCGCGGAGAATCACATGGCAGAGGCTCAGCGCCAGCGCGCCCTCCGTGCCTGGCCGACAGGGAATCCATTCGTCCGCGTTTCCCGCCGTCAGCGAGATGCGCGGCTCGAAATGCACCAGCTTCCCGCGCTTTCCCGGCCGCCCGGCGCGCATCCGGCCGTAGGCCAATGATTGAGCCACTGGCGAGTTCCATGTGCCCAGAAAATCCGCGCCGAAAGAGAGCACGTAGTTCGAATGACCCAGGTCCGCCGTGGGCGGCTCTGCAGGGCCAAAGCTCGCCGCGTCCGCCGCGGCAACCACCCCTCCATCCAAAAACGCAAATTCGACCGGCGCCGGAGCCTTCAGCGCAGCCGCAAACGCTCCCAGCAGGCTCTTCTTCACTCCGCGCAGTGGCGGCACCACCATGGCCAGCCGATCCTGCTGTTTCCCGGAGGCGAGCGCGCTCAACTGGCCTGCCAACTGCTTTGTGGCCTCATCCCAGGTGACTTCCTTGAACTGCCCCGAACCGCGCGGCCCGCTGCGCACCAGAGGCGTTCGGATCCGGTCCGGATGATAGGTGACCTGCAATCCCGCCTGCCCGCGCGGGCAAAGCTTCCCTTCGTTCACCGGATGCGCGGGGTTTCCTTCGAGCTTCTTGGCCAGCCCCATTTTAAGCAGGCCGAGCTGCCCCTTACGCACCACCTCTGCGTCTCCCTGCATCACCCGCACCAGCATCCCGCAACCCGCAGGACACAGCGTGCACACGCTCGGCTTCCATGTGGCGATGCCGGGAGTCAGGTCCTCTTCCGGTATGAAGCGAATCAGCTGGTGCTCCGGATTGCCGCAGGCATCCAGCGCCGCCGCCGCCCCGCTCAGAGCCGATATTTTGAGAAAGTCGCGTCGCTCCATGTGTCCGCTTCCAGCCGCGAAGTCTGCTCCGCAGCCTCGCTGCTTCCTTCCCGGCCTAGTAGTGACAGGTCACGCAATCCACCGAGACGTTCCGCTGCTGGTGGCACTCGATGCAGAATCCCATGGTGTGGTCCACGGCCCGCACCGCCACCGTCTGCTTGGTCATGTCTCCGTGGCACTTCGAGCAATCCACTCCCGCGCGGATGTGCGGCGCGTGATTGAACTTCACGTGCGCGCTCGGCAGAAAACCATACACACGCTGCCAGGGGACATCCTCCCCGCGGTTGAAATACGCGGTCAGCTTCTTGATTTCAGGCTTGTCGGTCGCGATCACACGGTGGCAGGTCATGCAGAAATTATCGCTCGGAATGCGTGCGTCCGGACCCTGGTCCACCCCGACATGGCACATAACGCACTGCAGCCCATTCGCCAAGTGAACCTTGTGGGTGAATTGGATCGGCTGGACCGGCTGGGGTCGGTAATTAAAGAATTCCTGGACCGCCGACCAGACTGTCGGATGCGCCGGCGTGAATACTTGGGACTCCGGCGCTGCTGTCGCGGCGCTCTGATCTTGCGCGGCCAGCCCATGCTCCACAACCAAGCCCGCCAGCCCCGCAATCCCCATCACCACCGCAATACGAATCCAGCTCTTAAAATTGCGCCTATAAAAAAGCAAATCAACCTCGCTAATTCAACTTTTGCCGCCCGCTATACTATACATTTGCCGGGGGCGTGTAAACTGCCGTTGCCGCTGCGCACCGCATATATATGAAGACCACCGCAGCGGCTCTCGCCCTTTAAGCCGGCGGGTATCGTAACATCCTTCCGCCGTATGATAACACCCCCTGTCCAGCGCACCTGCCTGTCTTCGCGCTGGCAGCATCCTATTCGCGGCAAGCCACCTGCTTCACCACGTCCCGCCGCGTCACCCAAATTATAAAAATCTCCTCCCGTGCGTCGGTGACGTACATCACTTTTTGTTTTTTCTGTTAATAAATCTTTTTGTTCTTCGCGCGGCCGCCAGAATGCTTATACCATCTTGAAATATCATCGCTTATTCCCGCGTGCCTGAACTCGCTGCCTCCACGCCGCCTCTTTTTGGCACAGGCCATCACTTGCCATGCGCTTCCACACCACTGAGGGCACAAAATCCACCTAAAATATTGGGCGTTCCGCATGGTTCGCAGGAAGGCTGAGTGACTTCAGTCACTGCCCTTCACACGCCGCCTCTTCAAACTCCACTCCAGGAGAATATTTATGATGACTTTTACCGATCAGACTCCGGTCCGAGAGATTGTTGTCGCCAATCCCTCGGCCGTGGAAATTCTCGAGCAGGCCGGCGTGGACTATTGCTGTGGCGGAGAAAAATCACTGGCCGATGCCTGCAATGCAGCAGGCGTTTCCCTCGCGGAGATTGCCGCGCGCCTCCACCAGAACGGCACAAAGCCGGCACCCGACGCCGATTGGAGCATTGCTCCGCTCGCGCGGCTCGCGGCCTATATCGTCGAGAAGCACCATGGCTATGTCCGCGGCGCCATCCAGCGCCTCCAGCCTCTGCTCGCCAAGGTCCGCGGCAAGCACGGGGCGAACCATCCCGAGCTCGCCGGAATCGAATCGCTCTTCCAAGATGTGAGCCGCGAAATGACCCAGCACATGCAGAAGGAAGAGTACATTCTGTTCCCATACATCGAGGAGATCGAGCGAGCCGCCCATACGCGCAGCCCGATGCCTCCACCTCCGTTCGGAACCGTCAGACATCCGATTCGCATGATGATGGACGAGCACGATGCCGCCGCGGCCATCGTGAAGGAGATTCGCTCCCGCAGCTCCGCCTACGCGCCCCCCGCGGATGCCTGCATGAGCTTCCAAGCGGCTTACAGAGAGCTGCACACTTTTGAAACTGACCTGCACCAGCACGTGCACCTCGAAAACAACATCCTGTTCCCCCGCGCCATCGAGATGGAGGACTCTCTCGTTTAATCCAAGGCGCGCCAGGGGCGAGGAAGACGCAGCCAGAGGCCTCTCTCGTCTGACCTGTACTCTCCGGGCACGGATGCCGCTTTACCGTGTTCCCCCGCCGCGTCCATGGTATGATCGCGACGTTCCATCACTGGAACTTCCGCAGCGCAAAACGGACCAGTGATACGCATCTGCTCTTCGTGTGGCGCTTTGTTGCTCGACGAAACGGAGTCCTGCTCGTTCTGTGATGCCGCAGCCTCCGAACCGGAAGAGTCTCTCGAACCGATAGCTGCAGGCACACGTCTTTCCACCCAAACGGAGGACTCCACGGAATCCGAATGGCGTCAGGAGGTCTCCCGCCGCATTGATCAGTATCGCGCCCGCCGCGGCCGCCCTCGCCCGGACGACTCGCAAACCGGCCTTCCGTTCCGCGAGCCTCCCGCCCTCCAGAAATCAGCAACGGACATGCCGGATCGCCGCCGCGTCGGTCCCGCTCCGCGCCCAAACCGGATCGAGCGCGTCGAAATACGCATCCAGCCAGAGCTCGATTTCTCCGCCGCCCCCGACGATCGCGCCCATCCGCAGACCGCGCTCGTCCCCGTGGCCAGCCTCCCGGAACGCCGCGCTGCCGCCGCCTTGGATGCTCTCTTTCTGGGCCTGACCTACGCGGGCTTTCTCGGCCTGTTCCGCTCGCTGGGCGGGCAGATAGCCCTTGAGAAAATGGACGCCGCCGTCTGCTTCGCCGTGGCATCTCTCTTCTACACGCTCTATTTCTCGCTCTTCACGACGCTCGCCGGCGCAACCATCGGCATGCAACTTCGCGGCCTTGTCGTCGTCCACCTCGATGGCACTCTCCCGGACACGCGCCAGCTCCTCTGGCGCAGCTTTGGCTACCTGCTTTCCGGCGCCGCTTTCCTGCTCGGCTTCCTCTGGGCGCTGTGGGACGAAGACCGGTTCACCTGGCAGGACCGCATCTCCCACACCTACGTCACCGCGGCCGCTCCCGTCTCCCTCTTCGGCTCGCTCGACCCGATGCCGCGCACCCTCGCGCATAAATAGCCACATCTCTCGCTTGCCGGCACGCCGCTTGCGGCTTGGGCACGTCGCGCCGTCGACTCGTTTGCGAATCGTCTGGACACCGGACCGGACGGGTGTATAGTACGCGCCAGTAACAGGCCGGGCGGGACACCCGGCTAGACCCTCGGTTTCAGCGCACCCAAAAATCAAAACCCAAACAGGCCGTCAACTCTCTCCAGCTCTGCTGGAGCGACAGCAAAGGAGAGACCATGAAAAAGTTTATGCTGGCAGCGCTGGCGCTGGCCGCCCTCGCGGTTTCTGCGGGCGCTTTGCGCGCCCAGGAACCATCCGGGCCGCCCAAGGTCCTGGTGATCGACCGCGAAATGGTGAAGTTCGGCCAGGACGCGGGGCACGAGAAAAATGAAATCGCATTCGCCCGCGCTTACGCCTCGCTGAAACGCACCGACCACTATCTCGCTTTGACCTCCTTGAGCGGACCCGACCGGGCCTTCTTCATCTCCCCCTACGATTCCTTCGCCCAGTGGGAAGAGGCGGCAAAACAGGACGACGTAGGCAGATCGCGCGCCCTGCTCGGCCCTCTGGAGGAGAAG
Organism: Acidobacteriota bacterium; assembly: GCA_021780215.1. Taxonomy (GTDB): domain Bacteria; phylum Acidobacteriota; class Terriglobia; order Acidiferrales; family UBA7541; genus Palsa-295. The sequence continues at coordinate 704 of JAJXZD010000232.1, read as the reverse complement.
GATGGCGACTACGTCTCCGACGGCCGACAGATCGTCCTCACCTACAATGAAAAATGGAGCTATCGCGCCGCAGTGGACATCGGCCAGATGCGCTACTTCGAGATGGAACAGTTCAAGCTGCGTCCCGGACACCGCGCGGATTGGGAGGCCCTGGTGGCGCTCTTCAAGTCCGCGGCCGAAAAGGTCAACCTCGACGAGCACGACGCTTTCTTCGAAGTAGCCTACGGCGCGGCGGATGGCACCGTGCTGGTTATCACCCCGCGCAAGTCCCTGGCCGAAGTGGACGCTGCAATGGGTACCCAGAAAACCTTCCAGGACGCCCTTGGACCCGATGGGCGGAAGAAGTGGGCGGAACTGGAAGCGGCCGCCGTTAAGCGCGGAAAGACCGATCTGCTCAGGTTCAATCCGGAAATGAGCTATCCAACGGATGCCTGGGTGGCCTCCGATCCCGCTTTCTGGAAGCCGAAGCCAGCCGCCAAGCCAGCCGCCAAGCCAGCCGCCAAGCCGGCCGCCAAGGCTGGGTCCAAGCCCGCGGAAGAGAAAAAATAGCGCTCTGTGCGGTGAGTTCGCTGCCCGATAAGCTCCCTGCCGGTGCGCGACCTTTCTCTGGTCCCGCGCCGGCAGGGAGCCATTTCTGATGTGCGCCCTTCAAACCACATGCCCGCTGGACGCATTGCAGTTTGTATCGCAACCCGTTCTTCCGC
>JAJXZD010000164.1 GCA_021780215.1 Acidobacteriota bacterium | reverse complement strand
CCAGCAGCAGGGCGCTGACGGTGGCGTCACGCTCCGGCAAATAGAGTTTTGTGCCGATGCCGCCGCTCTCCTCGCCTCCCAGCAGGATGTCGCCCTCGAGCATGCGGTCGCAGATATATTTGAAGCCAATGGGCGTTTCGACGATGGTGCGGCCGAATCTTTCGGCGATGCGGTCAATCATCTTCGTGGTGGAAAATGTCTTGGCCACGCTTCCGGAAAGGCGGCGCGTGCCTGCCAGGTGCCAGAAAAGGATCGCGAAAATCTGGTGCGGAGTGATGAAGGCGCCGGTGGCGTCGATGGCACCGATGCGGTCCGCGTCGCCGTCAAAGGCGAAGCCGGCATCGTATCCGCCCTCGCGGACGGTGCAGCGCAGGGCTTCGACGTGCGGTTCGATGGGCTCCGGATTCACGCCCCCGAAAAGCGGGTCGCGGGTGCCCCGAATCTCGTCCGCTTCGATGCCGTGGCGGCGCAGGAGATCGTGCAACAGGCCGCGACCGGCTCCATGCATGGGATCGATCACGAATCGGAATTTCGCGGCGCCCAGGCGGTCCCAATCCACGAGGCCGTCGAGCGTTTCCAGATACGGCGTGCGCATGTCGAGGGAGTGGATCAGGTCCGGGCGCGGAGGAAGCGGAGGGACGCCGTCGCGCAGCACGCGGGCGAGTTCGGCCTCCACTTGCGCAACAATGGCCGGCGAGGCCGAACTGCCATAGGAGGCCTTGAGCTTGATGCCGTTCCAGCGCCAGGGATTGTGGCTGGCGCTGATCTGGATTCCGGCCGCCGCGCCACGCTGGCGCACGAGCAGGGAGAGCGCGGGCGTCGGGCAGGCGTCCTCGGACAGCCAGACCGGAATTCCCGCGGCGGCCACGGTTTCCGCCGCCACGCGGGCGAAGCGTTCGGAGGCGAAGCGCGTATCGTAGCCGACGAGCACACCGCGTTCCGGCCGTTCGGCGCGGACCACGTAACGCGCAATGGCGTGCGCGGCCTTGCGCACGTTGGCGTGGGTGAAATCCTCCGCGATCACGCCCCGCCAGCCGTCGGTGCCGAATCGAATATCGCTCATTCTTCGCCTCAGTGTGCGTTAGCAGTTACAGCAGCGCCTTTTGCTTGTGCTCTTCGAGCCATTTCACAATTTTGCCGACCTCCTGGGAGCGCTCGCGAGCGCAGATCAGCAGGGCGTCGCCGGTATCCACCACCACGAGATTGTCCACGCCGATCGCGGCCACCATTTTTCGGGGGCACCAGAAATAGTTTCCGGAAGCGTCCAGCGTAAACGAAGGCCCAGGCGAAACGTTGGCGCGGCTCTTTCCCGCCAGCAGTTCGTAAACGGCGGCCCAGGAGCCGATGTCGCTCCAGCCGATTTTTGCGGGTATCACGGAAACGCGTGCCGGACTCGCCAGGCGCGTGGCCGGCTCCATGACAGCGTAGTCCACGGAGATGTTCTCGAGCCGCGGATAAGTCTTCGCAAGCAGCCTGGTGTAACTCGGAGTGCCGATTACGCTCAAAAGACGAATCAGAGCCTCGTGCGTGGAGGGCAGGAACGCCCGAAGACTTTCAAGGTACGACGACGCGCGCCAAAAGAACATGCCCGCGTTCCAGAGATACCGTCCGGAGGAGGCGTATCGCTGCGCCAGGGACAGGGCGGGCTTTTCCGTGAAACGGCGGACCGCGAAGGCCGCCACGCCGCGCGGTTTGCCGGCAACGCTTCCCAGCTCGATGTAGCCATAGCCAGTTTCAGGCCGCGTGGGCGGAATGCCAAAGACCACAAGGTGGCCGGGCTGCCGGGCCAGTTCAAGCGCGGCGCGGATGAGTGTGCGATAGCGGGCAGCCTGCGCCACATAGCTATCCGAGGGAAGGACGACCATCAGCGCGTCGCCATGGGCCCGCACGAGATGGATAGCCGCCAGACCGATGGCGGCGGCGGTGTTGCGCCCCACCGGCTCGGCCAGGATTTGCGCTGGCGGCACGCCGCGGAGCTGGCGGCGGACATCGGCCGCCTGTTCCGCATTGGTCACCGCCCAGAGATTGCGCGCGGGGATCAACGGATGAAGGCGCGCCGCCGTCGCCCGGAGCATCGTCTGGTGACCCGCGATGTTGAGGAGTTGTTTGGGCGTGTGCATACGGCTGCGCGGCCAGAAGCGCGTGCCGCGGCCGCCGGCCAGCAGCACTGCACAGGCGGGAAGCGATTCCCGATGAGGGCTTCGTTTCATGGATGAATCAAGCGGGACCGTTCGGCTGCACCGACGCCCGCCTCCGCCATGATGCGAGAAAATTCCTCCGCCCCGGCGGGAACCCAGGCGCGCAGCAGCGTGGTGCGCTCTTTGGGCACGAGCCGGTAGGCGCCGAGCGCCGCAGGGACCAGCCAGACCTGCGCGGGCCCATATTCCGCGCGATCCTGGCCGAAGCAAATGCCGCCCCTTCCACCGATAAAGATCAGCACGTCGAAATGTTCCCGGGAGACCGTCGCTTCCGCCGGTCCCGAAACTTCCCATTTTTCAGCGGCGAAGTAGGGGCAGCCAGCCAGGTACTCTGTTGAGACCATACCGCTGACGACGCGAACCGGCTCGATTTTTCCTCCGCGCTGCGGACCGAAGTGCATTGCAGCCAGGCCCTTTTCGATGTGCAAGGGCCGTGCACGCCCCTGGGAGTCGCGGCGATTGTAATCGTAGACGCGGTAGGTAAGGTCGGAATGCTGCTGAATCTCGCACAGAACCAGGCCCGGCCCGATTGTGTGCGCCATGCCGGCGGGAATGAAGACGGCGTCACCTTCGCGCAGCGGAACGCGCTCGAGGCAATCTTCCGCGGAACCCTCTGCCAGGGCGAGCTTGAAGGTCTCCCGCGTGACCACAGGCTTGAATCCGGCCAGGACTTCAGCGCCTTCGCGAGCGCGAACGGTGTACCACATTTCCGTCTTGCCGCGGGCGCCGGGGTCGTGCTCGAGCAGGACGGCCTGTGCGTCGTCGGGATGGACCTGCACGGAGAGCTTGTCTTCGGCAAAGAGGAACTTGATGAGCAGCGGAAACATGCCCGTGCCACTCAGTCTTGTGCCGGTCCATGTCGGCGGCAGGGCGGGCCAAACTTCGCCTAAAGTTTTTCCGTCGAATGGGCCGTCGGCAAAGCGGGAATCGCTGCCGGTCATCCAAGCTTCGCCGACCGGCTCGTCGAGGCCCGCCATTTCAGGAAAAAGGGGCGCGAGGGAGCGTGAGCCCCAAGGACGCGGCTGGAAAACAGGAGCTAACCGGGCCGGACACGGGCGCACCGAGCTTCGATTCACGCGAGGTCACTTGGAACTGCCGAAGAAGCGGGCCAGCCGCCGCAAGCCCTCGTCAATTCGGTCAAGCGAAGTGGCATAGGACAGCCGCAGGAAGCCGGGAGCACCAAAGGCCTCGCCTGGAACGACGGCGACGCGCTCCTTTTCGAGGAGCTGCTTGGCGGCGTCCGTGTCCGTGGGCATGGACGGGTTGAGATGCGCGGCGATGTTGGGGAAGACATAGAAGGCTCCGGCGGGAGCCGCACAGGTGATTCCCGCAATCGCGCGCAAACCGGCCACGATGCGCTCGCGGCGCCGTGCGTACTCGGAAAGCATCGCCGGGACGGAATCCATCGGGCCGCGCATGGCCTCGAGGCCGGCGTACTGCGCGATCGAGGTCGTGTTCGAGGTGGACTGGCTCTGCAACTTGGTCATCGAGGCGATCAGAGGCTGCGGAGCCAGGGCGTAGCCGACGCGCCAGCCTGTCATGGCGAAGGTCTTCGAGAGCGAGCCAATGACAATCAGTCCCGCCTTCGAGTTGGGCAGGCTGGCGACGGAATAGGGCTTGGCCCCGCCATACGTGAAATGCGAATAGCACTCATCCGTCATCAGCCAGACGCCGCGGCGCTGGCACACCGCGAAAATTTTGGCGAGCTCGTCCGGAGGAATCACCGCCCCCGAGGGGTTGCTCGGAGAGTTAGCGATCACCATGCGGGTGCGCGGCGTGAGAGCCTTCTCGAGATCCGCCGCGCGCAGGACGAACTCATCCTCGGCGCGGGTGGGAAGAAAGACCGGGGTGCCCCCGGCGTACTTCACGATATCCGGATAGCTGACCCAGTAGGGCGACGGGATCACCACCTCGTCGCCCGCGCTGATGAGCGAGCAGACGGCGTTGAAGATGGCGTGCTTGCCGCCCGAACACACGATGCACTCGGCCGGCTGATAGGACGAGCCGAGTTCGCGAGCATGCCAGTCGCAGATGGCCTGGCGCAGCGGAGCGATGCCCGCCGCCGGCGTGTACTTGGTCTTGTTCTCTTCGAGGGCCTTGATGGCAGCGCGCTTGATGTGGTCCGGCGTGGGGAAGTCCGGCTCGCCGGGGCCGAAATCGGCGACGTCCACACCCTTGGCCTTGAGCTGTTCAGCGGCCTGCAGCACGGCCATCGTCGGCGACACGCCGATACGATTCACGCGCGCCGCAAATCGGAGCTCCACTTCCACTTTGGTCCCTGTAGCCGGTTCCATTTCCTTGCCTCCTCGCGCTGGCTGGCCAATATTATTTTACCCGAATTTGGCCCGCAGGCGTTCCTCGACCACCGGAGGCACCAGCCCCTTGGGCAGTCCCTTGAACCGCGCCAATTCCTTCACCAGGCGGGAGCTGAGGTAGCTGTAGGCTTCGCCGGGCAGCATGAAGACCGTCTCGATCTGCGGCTCGATTTTGCGGTTCATCATGGCCATCTGGAGTTCATATTCGTAGTCGGAGACGGCGCGGATGCCGCGCAGGATGACGCTGGCGCCACGGGTGCGGGCGAAGTCCATCAGCAGGCCCTCGAAAAGGTCCGCTTCCACGTTCTTCCAGTCGAAAGTGGCCGCCTCGATCATCTCAACGCGCTCGGCCGGGGCGAATAGCGGATCCTTGTCCATGTTTTGGGCAACGGCGACGATGAGCCGGTCGAAGATCATGGCGCCGCGCGCGATCAGGTCCAGATGGCCGTTGGTCACCGGATCGAACGATCCCGGATAGATTGCGGTAACAGATTTGTATTTGTCTGTGGACATTTAGCGCGACATTTTACCCCAGAATCCGGGCAACTTCCGGCGAATTCTGGAAGATACTCGGAGGCGGGGCCCGGACGCCGCCGGGCCAGGGAGGGCGCATTGGACAGCATTGCGAAATTGAACCGGGAGATTGTGCGTTGCCGAAAGTGTCCCCGATTGGTGCACTACCGGGAGGCGGTCGCGCGCGAGAAGCGCCGGGCGTTCCATGACTGGGACTATTGGGGCAAGCCTGTGCCGGGGTTTGGCGACCCCCGCGCCGAACTGCTGATCCTCGGGTTGGCTCCCGCGGCTCATGGGGCAAATCGCACCGGACGGATGTTCACTGGCGACCGCTCGGGAGATTTTCTTTACCGGGCGCTCCACCGTGCGGGCTTCGCCAACCAGGCGCGGTCGGAGCGGCGGGACGACGGCCTGAAACTGCGGAATGCGTACATTTCCGCGACGCTGCGGTGCGCCCCGCCGGCCAACAAGCCCCTACCCGCCGAGTTGGCGAATTGCCGCCCGTATTTTGAGCGGGAACTCAAAATGACCCGGCCGCAGGCGATTCTGGCTTTGGGTGGCATCGCCCTGCGCGCGTACGTGCGGCTCCTGAAGGAGCAAGGAGCGATTCAGAAAGGAAGCGCATTTCCATTTCGGCACGGCGCGAGTTATTCGCTCGGGGACGGGCTGCCGCGGCTGTTTGCCGCCTACCATCCCAGCCAGCAGAACACCTTTACCGGGAGGCTGACGGAGGGGATGTTCGACCGCGTGCTGGCGGAGATTCGCCGCTTCCTGAAATCGGCCGGAAAAAATTGAAGAGCACCCAGGCCGAGGGCCGCGAGTCAGCCGGAGATCTTGCGCAACTGCAGGACCTGATCGAGGACGCGGTTAGCGACTTCAAGTTTGCTGAGTTTGGGGAGGGGAATTTCGCGGCCATCGCGGAGGAAGAGAGTGACGATGTTGGTGTCCGCGTCAAAGCCGGCTCCCTGCTGGGTCACGTCGTTGGCGACGATCATGTCCGCGCCCTTGCGGGCCATTTTGCTGCGGGAATTTTCGGCGAGATGCTCCGTCTCGGCGGCAAAGCCGACCAGGACGCGCCGGCCCTTGTCGCGCCCGAGCTCGGCGAGGATATCCGGCGTAGGCTCGAGCTCGAGGACAAGACGCTCGCCCTGACGCTTGAGCTTCTGCGGCCGGGCCTCGGTAGGGCGGTAGTCGGAGACGGCCGCAGCCATGATGACTACATCCGCGCCGGGGGCGCGGTCGCGCACTGCCTGGCGCATCTCCTCGGTGGTCCGCACCGGAATCCAGTCGGCGCCTTCGGGGGCGGGCAGATGCACGGGGCCGCTGACAAGGACGACGTGCGCGCCGCGGCGCGCAGCGGCTTCCGCCAGCGCATAGCCCATTTTCCCCGAGGAGCGGTTGGTGAGGAAACGCACCGGGTCAATGTCTTCGCGGGTGGGGCCGGCGGTGACGAGCACGGTCTGGCCGGAAAAATCGTCGCGCACGCCGAGCACATGACAGACTTTTTCCACGATGGCTTCGGTGGATGCCAGACGGCCAGCGCCGGTCATGCCGCAGGCCAGATAGCCCTCCTCCGGATCCACTACATGGACGCCGCGGGTGCGCAGAGTTTCCAGATTCGCGCGGGTCGCCGGATGCTCCCACATGTTGACGTTCATCGCGGGGGCGACAATCACCGGGGCGGTGGAGGCCAGATAGAGTGTGGTGAGGAAGTCGCCGGCTTCTCCGTGCGCGAAGCTGGCGAGAATGTCCGCCGTGGCGGGAGCGACCAGGAGCAGGTCAATGCGCTGGGCCACGGCGATGTGCTCGATGGCGCTTTCCAGGTTGGCGGGGGCGCCATTTTCCCCGCCGAACATTTCGGTGATGACTTTGTTGCCGGTGAGCGCGGCAAAGGTGAGCGGGGTGACGAACTCGCGGGCGGCGCGGGTCATCACCACCTGGACGGAGAACTTCTTGTCCTGCAGGCGCCGCACGAGCTCGGCGGCCTTGTAGGCCGCAACGCCGCCGGTGACGCCCATAGCGATCTTCATAAGCAAGCGCCGGCAAGGCCCGCTACTTGCGGCGCTTTCCCTCCTTCTCATCCGACCCATCGAGCGATTCCGGGACTTCATACTCGAGGAGCCCTTGCTGCAACTCTTCCTCGGCCACGCGGGTGATCTTGCGGGAACGGGGATTTTCCACCAGCGGGCGGCCGCCTATCATCAATTGCCGCGCCCGGCGTGCGACCACCACCACATATGCGAACTGGTTATCAGGAGCCTGCGTGAAAACTGCCATGGGGAAATCAACCTCCAAACGATTTTAGAATCTCGCGAACCTGGCCTTCGCGGCGCGCTATTCGGCAGCGGGCGGCGAGGGCGATGGCCTGCACTTCACGTCCGGCGCGTTCAAGGTCATCATTGATGACCGCGAAGTCGTAACTGCCGTAATGCATCATTTCCTGCCGCGACCGCTCGAGGCGCCGGCGAATCTCGTCCTCGGAATCCTGGCCGCGCTCCCGGATGCGCCGCTCAACGTCCGAGCGCGAGGGGGGCACGACGAAGATCGCCACTGCATCCGCCAGCTTGCGCTTGACCTGCAGCGCTCCCGCCACGTCAATTTCGAGGACCAGATCGAAGTCCCGCGCGCGCGCCTCGTCCAGCCACCGCTTCGGCGTGCCGTACCAGTGCTTTCCGAAGACCTGCGCGTACTCGAGGAACTCGCCCTCCTCGGCCATGCGCTGGAATTCAGCCTCGGAGACAAAATTGTACCACTTGCCAGCGCTCTCCGTGTTGCGCGGGGGCCGCGTCGTGCACGAAACAGACAGCATGGTGCCGGGCAGCTCGAGAATCTTCTGCACCAGCGTGGATTTCCCCGACCCGGAGGGCCCGGAGACGATCAGGACAAGTGGCTCCGCATGGCTCATTCTATATTCTGCACCTGTTCCCGGAGTTTTTCGATCTCGGATTTGATTTCCAGCCCGAGCTGGGTGATTTGCAATCCCTCGTCTTCGGTCCCGGGAGTTTTGGCCAGCAGTGTGTTGGATTCGCGCTGCATCTCCTGCAGCAGGAAATCGAGTTTTTTCCCGGCATCGGCCGCGCCTTCCAGAAGCGATTCGAACTGCCGGACGTGGCTCGCCAGCCGCGTCAGCTCCTCGGTGACGTCGCTGCGCTCGGCCGCCAGCGCCGCTTCCTGAGCGAGCCGCGCGGGATCGAGCGGGGCCGCGGCCAGCAGTTCCTTGAGCCGGGATTCGAGCCGGCGGGCGAACGCGGGCCGGGCGCGTTCCGAAAGGGTTCTTACCTGTGCGGCGAGGCGGAGGATGGTCCCCAGGCGTTCGGACAATTCGATACGCAGGGCGGCGCCTTCGCGCTCGCGCATGCGATTGAGCTGGTCGAGCGCTTCGCCGAGGCATCGCGCGGCAGCGGCTTCGATCGCGCCCAGTTCCTCCTCAACAGCGCCGGCGGGCGGGCCGATCACGCCCGGCAAGCGCAGCAGCGAGGCCACGTCCGGCTCCGCCTGAAGGCCAAACTGTTTTCGCAGAGCGTCCACGGCTTGCAGGTAGGCCGCCGCTGCTTCCTGATTGATACCCATAGCGCCTGGGCCGGCAAGTTCACAGCGCAACGTGATGTCCAGATGCCCGCGGCGAACGCCTTCGCGGACAATCTGGCGCATGCGCGGCTCGAGGGCCTCGAAGCCTTCCGGCACGCGGAAGTGCAGATCGAGGAAGCGGTGATTGACGCTACGAATGGAGATGCGGATGTTCCATCGCGGCGCCGCGGCGCGCACCTGGGCGTAGCCGGTCATGGAGCGCAGAGCGGCGGGGGAGGGGGAGCTGGCAGCGCTTTGGGAAGCCGGGCCAGGCATGGTCACACCGGGTCCGCAGCGGGCGAAACCGGCTCGGCGTCGCGGAACTGCATTTCGTAAAGGCGGGCGTAAAGCCCGCTGCGGGCGATGAGCTGGTCGTGCGTGCCGCACTCGCGGATCGTGCCGCCGTCGAGGACGGCGATGATGTCCGCACGGCGGACGGTGGAGAGGCGATGGGCGATGACGAAGACGGTGCGTCCGGTCATCAGGTTGTTGAGAGCACGCTGCACGAGCATTTCGGATTCGGAATCGAGCTCCGAGGTCGCTTCGTCGAGGATCAGAATGGGCGCGTCCTTCAGCAGGGCGCGGGCGATGGCCAGGCGCTGGCGCTGTCCTCCGGAAAGCCGCTGGCCGCGGTCACCGATGAGCGCATGGTAGCCGTGGGGCATCTGGGTAATGAAGTCATGGGCCAAGGCGGCGCGCGCGGCGGCAACCACTTTGTCTTCGGGCATGCCGGGACGTCCGTAGCAGAGATTGTTCCACACGGTGTCGTTGAACAGGATGGTCTCCTGCGTGACGATGGCCAGTTGCTCGCGAAGGGAACCGAGGGTGACGTCGCGCAGATCGTGGCCGTCAATGCGGACAGCCCCGCTGGTAGGGCTATGGAAGCGCGGCAGAAGATTGAGCAAAGTCGTTTTCCCGGCGCCGCTTGATCCGACAATGGCCACCACCGTGCCGGCGGGAATCTTCAGGCTGACTCCCTTCAGGATGAGCGGCCCGCCATCGTAGGCGAAACTGGCGTGATCGAACTCAATCTCCCGGGTGAACCGCGGGAGCACTTTCGCGCCCGGAGTCTCCATCTGCTCCTCCGGAAGATCGAGGAAGGTGAAGACCTGCGAGGAGATGCCCACCGCCTGCAGGAAGAGCTGATAGACGGTGCCGATGCGCTTGACCGGCTCATAGGCCCGGAACAGGGCAAAGGTGAAAGCGCCAAACGACCCGATGGTCATGCGGTCCGCCTTGATCTCGCCGCGGGCGAACAGCAGAACGCAGGCGATGACCACCGCGCCGAGAACGTCCATGAGCGGAGACGTCACCGTCAGGGCGCGAATCCAGCGCATATTCTCGTGGACCAGATTGCGGGCGGCCTGGCGGAACTTGCGAATTTCGAATCCTTCCATGCCGAAGGCCTTCACCACGCGGTTGCCGCTGACCGTCTCCTGCAGGATCTGGCTCAAATCGGCCAGGCGGGACCGGCTCTTCTCCGACGAGCGGCGAATCCGGCGCCCCAGCTTGCCCACCGGCCAGACTACCGCCGGGATCAGAAGAGCCGAGGCCAGGGCCATTCTCCAGTCAATCAGCAGGAGGACGGCGACGAAGGCGAGGAGGCTGAAGACCTGCCGGACGAAATCAGCGAGCCAATCAGAAAAGGCGCTGCGCAATTGCTCGATATCGCTGATGACCGCCGACATGACCCGGCCGACCGGATTGTGCTCATAGAAACCCACCGGCTGCTGCACCACCTTGCTGTAAGCGTGGTTGCGCAGATCGGTGACTCCGGAGAGCCCCACATACTGAATCAGGATGCTGCCAAAATATTCGGCAATCCCCTTGAAGATGGACAGGAACAGGACGGCGAGGGCAAAGACCGACCAGACGTGATGGACGCGCTGTGGGACAAAGGAGTTCAGGGTGACCGCCCGGTGCGTTCCGGGAATGGTGAAGAGCGTTAGGGATTGGACGGTGGAGTGCGGATTGAGCACTACGTCCAACGCTGGCTTGATGGCGAAGGCCACCAATCCATCCACCACGCCCATCACGGCAATCAAGAGAATGCCAAGGACAAAGAGGGCGGTGTAAGGGCGCAGGTAGCGCAGCAGCCGCCGAATTTCCTCATGATCCCTGGCGTGTGGTTTCGTGTCCATGATTGCCGGCGCCCAGCCGTTGCCGGCCGGACAATCCCGTTGCTTCGCGCTTGCGCGCCCTTCTGCATGCTCCGCCGCGGCCCGCGCCTACCTGTGGGCGGCAGAGGTGGTCCTGCCTGATTTTGCTATGTCGGTGTCTTGTCCAAGTCGCGGTGGACGACCTTTGCCGGATAGCCTCTGTGCTGAAGGTCGCGCCGGATCACATTCGCCAAAGCCACGGAACGGTGGCGGCCACCGGTGCAGCCGAGCGCGATCGTCAGATAGCTTTTCCCCTCCCGGATGTAGTGGGGGATAAGATAGCGCAAAAGGCTTTCAATGCGGCGCAGGAATTCTCCGGTCTGCGGAAACGAACGGATATAGCGTGCCACGCGCGGGTCCTTGCCGCTGAAGGGGCGCAGGCGCGGAATGAAGTGCGGATTGGGCAGAAAGCGCACGTCGAACACGAGATCCGCGTCCGGCGGGATGCCGTAGCGGAAGCCGAAGCTGACCACGGAGACCAGCAGCGGCCGGCGGCCGGGATTCTGAAAGCGGTCGAGGATGAACTGGCGCAGTTCGTGCACGTTGAATTTGGTGGTGTCAATCACGACGTCCGCGAGACGGCGGATCGGGGCCATGCGGCGGCGCTCAGCGCGAATGCCCTCGATCACGGACCCGCCATGACCGAGCGGATGCGGGCGGCGTGTTTCGCTGAAGCGGCGGAGAAGCGTCTCATTACTGGCCTCGACGAAGACGAGCGCGGCCGAATGCTCGGCGCGCAAGCGGCGGTAGATGGCCGGCAATTTGGCAATCTGTTCGCCTTCGCGGGCGTCTACGAGCAAGGCGGCGCGATTCCCCTCGGCCTGGTCCTCGGCATAGAGCTCGCTGAATGTGAGGATCAGGGCGACGGGGAGATTGTCCACGCAATAGTATCCCAGGTCCTCGAAGGACTTCAGGACGGAGCCTTTGCCGGAGCCGGAGAGTCCTGTAAGGACGACGAACTCGCGAGAGTTACGCTTCGCGCTGGGACGCTTCACGGCGTGCGTTAGGCCTTCACCCGGCGCCGGTGCGTGCTGGGGATGCGCAGGTCTTCGCGGTATTTGGCGACGGTGCGGCGAGTGACATGAATTCCCTCGTCGTTGAGCTTCTTGGTGATCTGCTCGTCGGTGAGGGGATGGGCGGCGTCTTCCTGCTCGATGATTTGCTTCACGCGGCGCTTCAGGGAGAGCAGGGACATCTCGCTGCCCTGCGGGCCGTTCACGGATTCGGAAAAGAAGCTGCGCAGTTCGAGGACGCCCTGCGGCGTGTGCACGTATTTGTTGGCGACGGCGCGGCTGACGGTCGAGGGATGCACGCCAATCTCCTCGGCGACTTCCTTGATCATCATGGGTCTCAAATGGTCGGCCCCGTAGTCGAGGTAATCCGCTTGGCGGCGCAGGATGGAATGGCAGACGCGCAGGATGGTCTGCTTGCGCTGCTCGATGTTCTTCATGAGCTGGATGGCGGAGGTGAATCGCTCCTTCACGTAGTTGCGGACGTCACGGTCGGCGGCGTCGCGGACCAGCAGGCGGCGATACGTGGGACTGAGGCGAAGCTGCGGCACGTCGTCGTCGTTCATGAAGACCTGCCATTCGCCGTCCTCCTTGCGGAACTGGACATCGGGCTCGACCAGGCGGGGCTCGATCTTGTTGTAGCGGAGCCCGGGCTTGGGGTCGAGGTGCTTGATCACATCCACGGCATGCTTGGCGACATCCACGGCGCAGTTCAGTTCGCGGGCCAGCTCCTTGAGATGGTTGTTCTGCAGGAGCTTCAGGTGATGCTGGATGATCTGCTGCACCAGCGTGTTCTGCGGGTCAAGAGCCTTCACCTGCAGAAGCAGACATTCCTGGAGATCGCGCGCTGCGACTCCCGGCGGATCAAATTCCTGCACCATTGCCAGCGCCTCCTCGACGTCCTCCGTCGAGAAATTGCCGGACTCGCCGATTTCAGCGAGCGTTGCGGTCAGGTAGCCGTTTTCGTCGAGGTTGCCGATGATCGCCTCGGCAATCTTGCGGACCGTTTCCGTGCAGATGGCCACGCTGAGCTGCCAGGCCAGATGGTCCGCCAGGCTGGCGGGCGAGGAAAGAAACTTCTCGAATGACGGCCGCTCCATCTCCTCGTGCTCGCTGCCCGAGGCGCGCGCAGCGCCGGTGTCGAGATATTGCGTGAAGAATGAAGCGAAGTCGAACTCGTCGAAAGGATTAGCCGCCGGCGTCTCCGGGACGTTTTCCGTCTCCTTCTTGAGGAAGGCCTCGTCGGTGTAATTCTCGGCGGAGTGGTCCGCTTCGGGGATCTCCTCGAGGACCGGATTGGCCATGATCTCCTGGTTGATCATCTCGCGCAGCTCCAGGCGATTGAGCGCCAGGACGCTGACCATTTGCACCAGGCCTGGAGTCAGAATCTGCTTCTGAGCAACGCGCAGATGCAATTTGGGTGCGAGGTAGTTCATGGGGCCTAGTTGAGCCGGAAGCTCTCTCCCAGATAGATGCGGCGAACCTCGGGGTTGGCGGAAAGCTGCGCCGGGGTGCCCGAGGCAAGAATCCTGCCGCCGCTGATAATGTATGCGCGGCTGGTCACCGCCAGGGTATCGCGGACGTTGTGGTCGGTGACAAGAACGCCAATGCCCGCGCCGCTCAAGTCGGCAATGATCTTCTGAATGTCCACAACGGTGAGCGGGTCAATTCCAGCGAACGGCTCGTCGAGCAGCACGAAGGCCGGCGAGAGCACCAGCGAGCGGGCAAT
>JAJXZD010000226.1 GCA_021780215.1 Acidobacteriota bacterium | reverse complement strand
CCGCATTGCCAGGGAGCTTCCCAATCCCAGCATTTTTATCGGGGCCACGCGGGATACGCCGCACGACAGCCTGTTCTTCGACCAGCCTCTGGAAGTGGGGGGCCAGCGCCAGCGGCGCATTGACATAGCGCAGAAGATCACCGGACTGACCGACGTAGACATCGTCGCGGCGGAGCGGAGGGTGCGTCGCGCCGTGCGAGATGCCTATTTCGGCCTGGCATACGCGCGCGGCGTGACGCGCCAGCAGGCCGACGCACTGAAGCTCGCCCAGCGCCTCCAGAGCATCGCCCAGGCACGATTCCAGGCCGGCGACATCGCCCAATTGGAGGTCACCCAGGCAGACCTCGAAGTGGCGCGAGCGCAGGCCAGCTATCAAGTGGCGCAGCAGGAGGAGAATGTCGCCCTGAGCGACCTCAACGCGCTTCTGAACGAGCCCGCCTCCGCGCCGTGGGACCTCGGCGACGAGTTTTCCAGCCTTCCTCCGGCCCTGTTGCTCAGCGATCTTTTGCTCCGCGCAGGAGATTCAAACGCTGAAATTGCCCGTATCGGCCAGGAAAAGCGCGTCCAGCAAAGCCAGACCTCGCTGCTCCGAGCGGAGCGGGTTCCGACCCTCGATCTCGAATTCGGGGCGGACATGAACTCGCACCAGCAAGGGCTTCCCGGAGGATGGGATGCTGGCGGCCGTGGACAGATTTCCATGACGCTGCCCTTGTTCTCGCGGAACCAGGGCGAGATCGCGCAATCCCTGGCGGCGGAAACCGCCCTCGACGACAATCTTGCGGCGGCACGGCGGGCCGTCGACGCACGTGTGGAGTCCGCCTACTACGATTTGGATGCGCGGAGGACGCAGGTGCGCCTCTATCACGACAACTTAATTCCCTCCTCGCAGCGTCTTGAGGAAATGGCGGAGGAAAGTTATCGCGTCGGGAAGGCAAACATTTTGACCGTGCTGGGCGCGCAGCATGACGTGCAGCAGGTGGAAGGCGGCTATCTGGATAGCCTGCTGGCGATGCAATCCGCGTTCGCGCAATTGGAGGAGGCAGTTGGGGCTCCCCTCGACTGACCGAGACTCGTGATGATTTTGGGCAAAGCTCATATTGCAGTGCTGCTTACCGCGACCATGTCCTTGGTGTTCCTTGCGGCGGGCTGTTCCCATCCCTCCGCCGAAGAAGCCGGCAGCGAGACCGCAGTGAAAGCGGAAGTCACTCTCACACAGATAGCCCGCGCCAGTGTTTCCGAAGTTCTAACGTTGACTGGCAACGCTGCCGCTCCTCCGAATCAGGACGTGCGCATCAGCTCGCTCGTAGCTGGCCGCGTGGCTTCTGTGAACGTGGCGGAGGGCGACCGGGTGCACAGCGGAGAAGTTATTGCGAGGATTGACGACCGCCCGTACCGCGATCAACTCCACCAGGTGGAGGCGGCCGAGCAGCAAGCCAAAGCGAACCTCGAGAACGCGCAATTGGCATTTCGCCGCAATACCGACCTCTTCCAGCGCGGCATCGCGGCGCGGAAAGACCTCGAGGACGCGCGAACGCAGCAAAGCGTGGCGGAGGCGGCCCTGCGCCAGGCAGAGGCCGCGCGGTCCATTGCCCGGCTACAGCTTGCGCGGACGGAAATCCGCTCGCCGCTCGACGGGCAGGTGGTGAAGCGGTTTGTCAGCGTCGGGGAACAGGTGGACGGCACGGCCGCTCAGCCTGTCCTAGAAGTCGCCGACCTCCGCGTGATGGAGTTTCTCGGCAACGCCGCGGCCGCGTATTTGGCCAAGATGCATCCGGGCGAGGCAGTCGAGGTAACGACGGAATCTGTCCCGGGAGTGAGGTTTCCGGGGCGAGTCATCGCGATTGCTCCCGCGGTGGATCCGGCGACGGGCGTCGGGCTTGTAAGAATTCGCGTGCCGAATCCCCGCGGGTTGCTGCGCATGGGGATCTTCCTGACCGCCAACGTGCCCGTGGAAACCCACGCAAACGCCCTAGTGGTTCCTCCGCAAGCGATTTATCGCAACGAGGAAGGGCAGCCTCGCGTGTTTGTGGTGAAGAATAACACCGCCACGGCGGTTCCCGTAAAAATCGGAATCGAGACCAAGGAACAGGCCGAGCTGATCCCGCAAGCCTCCGGTGCCATCGATGCGGGCGATACCGTGATTTTGACCGGAGGGTACGGCTTGGGCGAGAAGGCTGAGATCCGGACCAAGGGCCAATAGCCGACAATGAACGTTGTTCGGTTCTGCCGCGAAAACCGCTATGCCGTCTATCTGCTCACCGCGTTCCTGACCGTGGCGGGCATTGCGGCGGTGTTTCAGCTCCCCAGCAATATCTATCCCGAACTGAATTTTCCGCGGGTCGTGGTTCTGGCGCATGCGGGGGATATCGCTCCCGATACGATGTTGCTGACGATCACCCGTCCGCTAGAGGAAGCCGTCGCCACCACACTCGGCGTGCGGCGCGTGGACTCCAAGACTATCCGGGGCAACACTGAGATATACATCCTCTTCCAGCCCAATATGGACATGCAGTACGCGCTGCAGCTGGTGCAGGCGCGCGTCAGCGCCACGCTCAGCACCCTGCCACCGGCCACTCAGACGCAGGTGGACCGCATCACCCCGGAGGTTTTCCCGGTTCTGAGTCTGATTCTGAGCGGCGATGCTCCCGACGCGGACCTTCACGACGACGCCTTCTACATCCTCCGCCCGCTCATCAGCCGAGTGCCGGGCGTGGGCATTATTCAGGTGCAGGCCACCGACACGCGGGAAGTTTCCGTGGTCGTGGATCCCCAGAAGATGCTGGCGTACCGGCTGTCTCTGGTGGACATTGCCAACGAGTTGCGCAGCACCAACCAGATCGCCTCGGCCGGGCGCCTGGCCAAGGACTATTCGCAGTACCTGATTTTAACGACCAGTCAGTTTGTGAGCCTCGACGACATTCGCAATACCGTCGTGGCCATCGAGAACGGCTCGCCCATTCGCGTCCGGGACGTCGCCGATGTCCGTTTTGGTGTGGCTGACCGGCAGACTCTCATTACCGGCAATGGCCGGCCCGCCGCACTCATCAATATCTCGCGTCAAATCGGCGGCAACATCCTCCGGACCACGTCGCAGATCAAGGACCTGATCCGCCATCTGGGCTCGGCTATTCCGAGCACGCTGCATCTCTCCGTGGTGTACGACCTGGCGCAGTTCGTTTCCGAATCGATCGGCAGCGTGCGCGATGCCATTCTGATCGGGGCCTTCTTGGCCGTGCTGATCCTGTTCGGGTTTTTGCGCGACGTGCGCACCACGCTGGTGGCCGCCACGTCGCTGCCGCTTTCGGTGATTGGGACGTTCTTCTTCCTCAAGTTGTTTGGCGGCACGCTGAACCTGATGTCGCTCGGCGGATTGGCCATCGCCATAGGGCTGATTATTGACGATGCGGTGGTCATCATCGAGAACATCTACCGGCATCTGGGGCTCGGCGAATCACAGGAGGTGGCCGCGGAAAATGGCACGCAGGAGCTGCTGGGCGCCGTGGTGGGCTCGACGGCTACAACCCTGGTCGTCTTTCTGCCGCTGGGCCTGCTGCAGGGGTTTGTGGGCGAATTTTTTCGTGCGCTGTGCCTGACGCTGGGGATCTCGGTTCTCCTCTCGCTGGTGTACGCGGTGTCGTTCATTCCTCTGCTTTCGCTCCGGTTTCTGTCCACGGCCACGCACCGGGCCGGGTCAGGGAAATTCATCGAGCCGGTGAATCGGGTCTACGAAAAAGCGGTCCGTTGGGCGCTCAAACACCGGATGATCGTGGCCGGCGCGGCGCTCGGGCTGGTGGCGCTGGGAGTCTTCTTCTACACGCAGATCGAGACCGGCTTTCTTCCGGAGATGGATGAGGGCGGGTACGTCCTGGACTATCGCACCCCCGCCGGCACTTCTCTCGATGAAACAAACCGCATCCTGCAGCGCGTGGAGGCCCGTATCGCGGCCATGCCGGAGACGGATACTTTCTCCCGGCGCACCGGCGCGGAGATGGGGCTTTTCGCGACCGAGCAGAATGTCGGCGACATCCTTGTGAAGCTCAAGCCGCGCTCGCAGCGTGGCCGGCCCATCAACGCGGTGATGGATGATCTGCGGTCCTGGATCGGGCAAAACGTTCCCGGGATTGACGTCGAGTTCACGCAGGTTCTTCAGGATATGCTGGGCGATCTCGAGGGGTCGCACGAGCCGATTGAGCTCAAGATTTTCGGCAATAACATGAATGTTCTCGAACAGGTGGCCGATGAGGTGGGGCCGCGGCTCCAGAAAATTCCGGGCGTCGTGGATTTCGTCGGGCTGGAGAAGGGAAACCCGGAAATTCTCTTCCACGTGGATCCGGTTCTGGCCGGGAGGGCCGGCTTGACGGCGGACCAGGTGACCCAACAGGTGAGCGCCGGCTTGCTCGGTTCGAGCGAGACGCAACTGCGCGAGGCGGACCGCACGGTGGACATCCGCGTGCGCTTTCCGGATGCCTTCCGCTACAATTACGTGGACATTCAGCAGTTTCCGATCGTCACGCCGTCGCGGCAGATCGTTTCGCTTTCCTCGCTGGCGCAGGTGCAATTTGCCAACGGGGCCAACGCGTTGCAGCGCGAGAATCAGCGGCTGATGGTGACGCTCACGGCGCGTCTGAAACATCGCGGCCTTGGCAGCGCTGTCGCGGATGTGCGCAAGATGATGGGCGGCGTGTCCTTGCCGACCGGAACGACCTATGAGATCGGCGGGCAGTACGAGAGCCAGCAGAGTTCCTTCCACGATCTGCTTTCGGTGCTGGGCCTTGCCCTGGGAGCGGTCTTCGTGGTGCTGGTCATTCAGTTCCGCGAGTTTGGCCCCGCGCTCATCATTCTCTCGGCCGCCCCGCTTTCGCTTGCCGGAGTCTTCGGGATGCTGCTGGCTACTGGCACGGCGCTCAACGTCTCATCCTTCATGGGAATTATTCTGATGGTTGGCTTGGTGGTGAAGAACGGAATCATCCTCTTCGAGTACGTCCACAAGCTCTGGAAGGAGGAGAAGATTCCGCTCAGCGAGGCTCTGGTGATCGCCGGGAAGATTCGCGTTCGGCCAATCCTGATGACCACGCTGGCCACGCTGTTCGGATTGCTGCCGCTGGCTCTGGGAATTGGGGCGGGCGCGGAGCTGCAGAAGCCCTTGGCTTTGGCCGTCATTGGCGGCCTTCTGCTCTCGACGTTCATCACGCTCTTGGCGATGCCGGTTCTTTATTCGCTTCTCGAACGTGGCGGGACGAGGGAATAGGGAGCAGCCGCAGGTTGGAGCCAGCCTTATATGGCGACGCGAGCTTTTCTCTCCCGTGCGAAGCGAAACCCTAAGTCCATGCCGGGGCGGCACCGCATCCGCCGCCTGCGGCGTGGCGATCTGCCGGTGGGAACCATTGAACTCGCGCGCTACCTCATCGGCAAGACGCTACTCCGCGAATTGCCGCAGGGCCGCTTGAGCGGGCGCATCGTGGAGACGGAGGCTTACCCCGTGGGTGATCCCGCCGGGCACGCTTTCCGCGGCCTGACGCCTGCCAATCAGTCGCTATTCCTTCTGCACGGCCATGCCTATGTGCATTTCACGTATGGCTCCTGCTGGCTGATGAATGTCACGAGCGAGCTCCCGGGCGTTGGCGGAGGCGTCCTGATCCGCGCGCTGGAGCCGCTGGAAGGCATCGAGCAAATGAAGCGCCGCCGCGGGGTGCATCGTCTGTTGGATATTGCTCGCGGCCCAGGCCGGCTGGCGGAGGCGTTGCGCATTGATGAGAGCTTCGATGGGCTGGACCTATGCGACCGGAAAAGCAGCCTGTGGATTGGCACCGCGCCAAAGCCGGCCGGCCCCATTGGGACGAGCGCGCGGATCGGGATATCGCGGGCGGTGCGCCGCAAGCTGCGGTTTTATGAGCGCGGCAATCCGTTTGTGAGCGGCACTCTGCGGCAGCGCGAGTGACGTCCTTTCATCAGAGGGAGGACCTAAATGACGGCTACTTTTCCCACCCGGATCGCATGCCGTAGGGCACCGGCCACGACAGTCCTTCAATTTCGCGGATTTCGCCGCCCTCAATCTTGAAGAGCTGCGGTTCGAGGAACGTGATCGGCCGCAGGAATTCCTGCGGCACGGTGACCTTTCCGACGCCAGGGACCTGCACGGACTTCACGTTGCCTTCAGTGTCGAACAGGGCGAGCGTCAAGAGCAGGCCCTGCTCCGGATCGGCAATCCACACGCGCTGGCTGCGAAACTTTGCCACGGCGCTGAAGAACCCCGCGTCCACCTCCTGCGCGCAGCTCCCGCCAAAGAGGCGAAACGCAGGCACGGCCGGGTCCACGACCGGTCCGGCGGGGTTCTGCGTGGCGGCAATGCCATTTTCCCGGCGCACACAATTCGCCGAAAACGGCGCCACGGAACCTTTGCTCTCGCTGTACGCTTCGTAATACTTCGCCGCGGTTGCAGCAAGCTGATCGGCGGACGCGCGCTGCTCCGCCGGCACGGGTTGAAAAAGGGCTGGATCCGGGGAGAGAAAACCTTGCGGCTGCAGCTCGTCAATCATTTTGGGCGTCATGACGCCCGCGGTGTTTTGCCCCAGCCCTCCCACCGGTCTGAGCTGCTGCCTGTCTGCGATCATCTCGGCCTCGACGATGCGGTGGTCCTTGATTTTGAGCCGCAGCGCCAGAACGCCCAGGAGCCTACCGCTGTCCTCGCTGAAATCGCCGTAATAGACGACTTGTCCGGAAGCCGGATCTGCCAGATAGACCCTGTAGGTGCCAAGGCGGGCAAACGTCTTCCATACGCCTTCTCCCAGCTTCACTTCCTGGCCATTTTCTGTGTACTTCACGTCCGGCGAGAAGGGCAGGTTGCACGGACAGCGGGAAGCGAGCGCGTTGAAATAGCGGTCCACGAAGCCGTACAGGCAGTCGCGGTCGCAGGTTCCGGGAGCGGCCTTTGCCGCCGGGGATTCCACGTAGACTAGCGACTTCCCTTCGTCAGGCGAGGCGATGGCGCGCGAGACGGCAAAGCCAGACACAAAGAGGGCAAGCAAAACTGCGGAGCGGAAAATTACTTTGATCATGAAGCTCTCCGGGTCCTATCGGCCAAAAGCCGGCCGCATGTTGAATGGCACTTCATACATCGTCATTTCAATGAGCCGAATGCTGCCCCGCTCGATCCGGTATGCCTCGTTGGATTGATTGGTCCGGGGAGTCATGAAATAGGGCGGCACCTTCCAGACGCGGCCATCGGTCAGGCGCACCTCGCGGACGGTCCCGTCGAAATCCAGATAGGCGGAGGCGAGCACGGCGCCTCGCTCCACATCCACAACCAGGAACCGGCGGTCGCGGCAGCCGGTGGTGAATCCGAGAAAACCCAGTTCGTACTGGGCCTTGCAGCCCAGCATGGTGAAGTCGCTGATGTCGGAGTCCGAATGCCCGTAGTTGTGGGGCCGCGGCTGGTTTGTCGTGGGGCTGGCGTCCTCGATGCGGTTGCAGTCGTCCGTGAAAGCGTAGATGCCGCGGCCGTCGTTGCGTTGCAGCCCTTCGTAGTACATATAAGCGGCCTGCTCGAGCGCTTCCCGTGATTCTCTCTGGTCCATAGGAATCGGGGTCAGCCAGCCGGGATCGGGCTTGCCGAGTTTCTCGTACGCGGCCGCCCCGCGGGGGTCGTGGGCTACAAACTGCTCGGCTTCGGTAATCAAATGATGTTCGACCTTGAGCCGCAAAATGAGGATAGCTCCGGTGCCGTTTTCGTAGACCACGCCGATCAATCCCACATCGCCGCGCTCCGGGTCCGCGAAGTAGTGCCGGTATTTTCCGACGCCGCTGATGGTGGCCCACAGGGCGTCGCCGATCTTCAACGGCACGTTATCCTGGGCAAAGCGAATCGAGGGCGAAAGAGGCGCCCGGGAAGGGTCGTGTGCCGCCATGGCATTGAGATATCGGTCCACCATGCCTTCCAGGCACGACCGGTCGCAATTTGTCGCCCCTGCCTGTGCCTCGCTTTTCGCCGCATGGACGGGCAGCGGGGCTTGTACCACCGACATCAGGGCCAGCCACCCGGCGGCGGCGAGCGCCATGCGCGCAGACATTGCCATCTTCATTTCACGACTCCTATGAGAAAAGCCTGGCGCCGGAAGATGTGTCTGGAATTCTCCGGCCTTTTGGCCGAATCCGGCAGGAGAACTTGTAAACCAGGCGCCAAGACAAATCAAGCGATTCATTTGCCTTTGGTCAGTGGCGCCGCCCCGCGGGAAGCGTTCTTGTCAATTCGGCGCGCGTGCCGTAGATTCCTTGAGCGAACTTTTCATGGCGCCATCGGCACAATCGGCGGCCCGGCCTCGGGCGAAGCGGCGGCGGAAGACAATCGAGAAGGGGCGCGCGTCCACTCGCATCGCCCTCACGCCGAGCCACCGGCGCGCGGGGGCGTGGCTTGCGAGACTCGCCGCGCTTCAGGCCCGTTTGCGCGCGCCAAACGGATGTCCCTGGGACCGTGAGCAGACCCACCGGTCGCTGCGAAAGTACCTTATCGAAGAGGCCTACGAAGTTCTGGACGCGATGGATTCGGGCGACGCGCGGAAGTTCTCATCCGAGCTTGGGGACCTGCTGCTGCAGGTCGTCTTCCACGCCGCCATCGCCGAAGAGGCCGGGGAATTCACGCTATCCGATGTAATTCGATCGGTGTACGAAAAAATGATCCGGCGGCATCCGCACGTCTTCGGCCGGGTGAAGGCGGAGGATTCGCGCGCGGTGCTGAAGAATTGGGAACAGATCAAGGCTCAGGAGCGGGCTGCAGAAAGGGAATCGCGGCGGAAGACGAACCCTTCGGGGAGCCGCAGAGAGAAGCAAGGTGCAGCGCTTGCGCTGGCGGGCGATTCGATTCTGGCAGGAGTGCCGCGGTCTTTGCCGGGCGTCTTGGAGGCGTACCAGTTGGCTCGGCGCGCCTCCCATATCGGCTTCGATTGGGAGGACGCCCGTGGCGTCCTGGACAAGCTCGATGAGGAAAAGCGGGAATTGCAGTCCCTCCTGCGCGATGCCGGAAATATGGATCTCCGGCGCGGCGGTGCAAAACCGGGAATCGAGCCGCAAAGCATCGAGGAGGAAATGGGCGATCTGCTCTTTTCCGGCGTGAACGTGGCACGGTTCCTCGGCGTCGATCCCGAAATTGCACTCAAGAAGGCGAACCGCAAATTCCGGGAACGTTTCCAGTGGATGGAGTCGGCTGCCGTCCAGGAGGGCAAGCGGCTCGCCGACCTTCCGCGCGAGCGAATGGAGGAGCTGTGGGAACTGTCCAAAGCGCGCAGCCGGGGCCGGCAAGCCGCGCGGAATCCCGCGAGAGGATGAGACTCGGATGACACAAACTCCTGATAACCGCCTCTGGCTGACGGCTGAACATACCAAGCAATATCTTCAGCGAGCCGGTTCGATGCCCCATCGCGAAGAGGGCGAAGCTGCGCTGCTCGAGTTCGTACCGCCCAAAGCCGGGCGCATTCTCGACCTGGGCACTGGAGGCGGGCGGCTGATGCAAATTGTGCGAGGCGCCCATCCATCGGCGCGGTTCGTGGGCCTGGATTTTTCACCGCCCATGCTCGAGACCTTGCGAAAGCAATTTGGCGCCGACCCGAACATCAGCATCGCGACGCACGATATGGCCAGAGAGCTTCCGCCGCTCGGGCCCTTTGATTGCGTCGTGTCGAGCTTCGCGATTCATCACCTGACGCATGAGCGGAAGCGCGCTCTGTACGGCGAAATCTACGGAGTGCTGGCGCCCGGCGGCGTGTTCCTCAATCTGGAGCGCGTGGCCTCCCCCAGCGAGGCCCTCCACGACCAGTTTCTTCGGGCAACCGGGCTCACCCGGGAGACGGAAGATCCGGAAAACATCCTGGCGACCGTTGATGCGCAGGTGGGCTGGCTGCGCGAAATCGGCTTTGCCGATGCGGATTGCCACTGGAAATGGCGCGAGCTGGCGCTTTTCGGAGGCGTGCGCCCGGGCGGGGCGGCATAGCGAGCCGATCCGATGACCATCCGTCCCGTCGAGGAAATCGAGATTCGTCATTGCGCGTCGCTCGCGGAGTTCGACGAGTGTGTTCGCCTGGAGCACGCCACCTGGGGCCAAGAAATTGCCGTGCCGTCGGCTGTTTTTGTGGTCGCACGTTACACTGGCGGGCAGGTCCTGGGCGCTTTCCACCGCAGTAGAATGGTGGGCTTCACGCTGGCGCTGGCCGGATTGCGGCGAGAGGTAGCGGAAGGCGGCCGTACGCAGACTCTCCGGCCGTTCGTTCATTCGCACATGACGGCGGTGCTTCCCGAATACCAGGATCGCGGCGTGGGCCGCCGTCTGAAGCTTTTTCAGCGGCAAGATGCGCTCAAGCGCGGCATTGAGCTGGTTGAGTGGACCTTTGATCCGTTGGAAGTCAAGAACGCGCATTTCAATCTGGTGCGCCTCGGGGCGGTGGCGCGGGAATACATCCCCGATTGTTACGGCATCACCGGAAGCGCGCTCCACGCCGGGCTTCCCACGGACCGCCTGGTCGCGGAGTGGTGGCTGGCTTCGAATCGCGTCCAATCCATTCTGGCGGACAATCCGCTTCCGCTTGCCGGCCCCGCGGTGAGGGTTTCCCTTCCGGCAAACATTGCGGACATCAAGGCTGCTGACCGTGCGGCGGGCGCCCGCGTCCAGGAAGAGGTCCGCACCCAGTTTCAGAAATGGTTCGCGCAGGGCTACGCGGCGACCGGTATCGAGACGCGCGGCGCTGTCACGGACTACATCCTCGAACGCGCCGGCGCGGTGGCCGGACTACGGCTGCCCGCGGGCGGGACGGATTAAAATAGTACGATGCGCGTGAGAAAAATTACCCTTCGGGAAATTCACCTTCGCCTGCTCTCGCCCTTCGAGACGAGCTTCGGACGGCAGGACCTGCGGCGCATTCTGCTCGTGGAGGCCGAAGCATGCGGGGCCATTGGCTGGGGAGAATGCACGGCCGGCGAAACCCCGTTCTATTCCTACGAGACGGTGGAGACCGCATGGCACATCTTGCGCGATCATCTCTGGCCCATAGTTAGGAGAAGGGAAATCGGATCGGCGGCGGAGGTGTGGGACCTGCTCGCTCCCGTCCGCGGCCACAACATGGCGAAGGCGGCGCTCGAAACCGCCTTGTGGGACGCCGAAGCACAGAGCAAAGGCATCGCTCTCGCCAAGCTTCTCGGTGGAACGCGGGAAGAAATTCCCTGCGGCGTTTCGATAGGAATTCAGCCTTCGCTCGCGGAACTGGTCGCCAAGGTCGAGCGGGAACTCGCCGCCGGATACCAGCGGATCAAGATCAAGATAAAGCCGGGACACGACATTGAGCCGGTCCGGGCGCTCCGCGAGCGCTTTCCGCAGATCCGGCTGATGGCGGATGCGAATTCCGCTTACCGCCTGGAGGACGCGCCTCTGCTTCAGCGCCTGGATGAATATTACCTGATGATGATGGAGCAGCCTCTCGGCTGGGACGATATCTTCTCGCACGCGCAGCTTCAGCGACAAATCGCCACACCGATCTGTCTCGACGAGTGCATTCACGACGCGGAGCAGGCTCGCGCGGCCATAGAGTGCGGCGCCTGCCGCATCATCAACATCAAGCTCGGCCGCGCCGGAGGGCACACCGGAGCGCGCCGCATGCACGACGTCTGCCGGGAGAAGTCCATTCCGGTGTGGTGCGGAGGGATGCTGGAATCGGGCATCGGGCGGGCCCACAACGTGGCGATGTCCTCGCTCGAAAATTTCTCGCTGCCCGGCGATGTTTCCGCCAGCCGCCGCTATTGGGACGAGGACATCATCGAGCCGGAGGTCGAAGTCTCGCGCGAGGGGTCCATTCGGGTGCCCTCTGCTCCCGGCATCGGCTATGCGCCGCGCCGGGACCGCATCGAGTCGCTCACGCGGCACCGGGAAGTTCTCGAATAAGTCGCGAGTCGCGCCCCGCGCGGAGCGGCGGCGCCCACGCCCGGCGTGGGCGCCATTGATCCGTCCGAATACGCTCCGGGAGATCTTCCCAGTGCGCGGGTTACTTGTGGAACATTTCCAGGTCAATCAGGATGCTGATGTCGTTCCCCACCATGCCCGGGTCGGCGCTTACACCGAAATCCTGGCGGTTAATCTTGGTGGTCGCGGAAACGCCCCGGCGGGTGGTGCCCATCGCCTGGATCGGCGCGGATAGCCCGCTGACGTCTAGGGTAACCGGCTTAGTGACGCCGCGAATGGTCAGATTTCCGGCCATCTGGTAGGTGTCATCGCCGGTCTTGGTGATTTTTGTGGACTGGAAGGTGATGGTCGGATACTCCGCAGCATCGAAGAAATGCTGGCTCTTGAGATCGTTGTCGCGCATGGCGACGCGGGTATCAATGGAATTCACATCAATGGTGGCGTTGACGCTCGATTTTGTGATGTCCTGGTCGTCGAGCGTGATCGTCCCGGTGACCTTGGTGAATTCGCCCTGCACATTCGAAATTCCAAGGTGGCGGACGATGAATTGCGCGTTCGCATGATTCGGATCAATCTGCCAGGTCGTCGTGCCCGCCAGGGCCGACGTCCCCAGCAGCGCTGCCAACCCAAAAGTCATAATCCACTTCCTCATCTGCTGCCTCCTCACAATTGAGATGGGGATGGAAAGTGTGTCCCCGTGTGTCCATTTGGACGCGCGAGCGGCGTTCATGGTTCCCCCGGCGGTTTCACCCCTCCGCCGTGGAGCGCCCTCGGCGACCGCGAGTATATACCGCTTTCCGCACAATTGATACGGCCGGTCCGATGCATTCCTCGCTGTCGGGCGGTGCATTTCCGGCAAGAGTATCATCTTTGGCAAGGTCGCGCGATGTAATCTTTTGCGCGAGCAAACGGCGGCGCCGAACGCGTTGACATTTTTTCCGCGCCACCCTAGCATCGTCCGTACAGGGGTGTTCGGCCGGCGCGGTTTGTGCGGACATAATCTGCTCTCTTAGGAGGATGCATGGCGGTAAAGGTCGGCATCAACGGTTTTGGCCGCATTGGCCGGAACATTTTTCGCGCCGCGCTCGGCGATCCGGCAATCGAAATCGTGGCGGTCAACGATATTACGGACTCCAAGACTCTGGCTCATCTGCTCAAGTACGATTCGATTCTTGGCAACCTGTCCAATAAGGTCACCCATACGGAAGATTCCATCGCCGTGGACGGGAAGAGTTTCCGCGTGTTCCGAACGAAGGACCCGGCGGAAATCGACTGGGCGTCCGTCGGCGCGAGCATTGTGGTCGAGTCCACGGGGCTATTTACCAAAGGGGCAGACGCCCGCAAGCATATCCGCGGGCCAGTGAAAAAGGTCATGATCTCCGCCCCGGCAACCGACCCCGACCACACCATCGTTCTGGGCGTGAACGATGCCACCTACGATCCATCGAAGCACCATGTGGTCTCCAATGCGTCCTGCACCACGAATTGCCTGGCGCCCGTAGCGAAGGTTCTACAGGACGCCTTCGGCATCAGCGTGGGAACGATGACCACCATTCATTCCTACACCAACGACCAAAAGCTGCTTGACCTCA
>JAJXZD010000213.1 GCA_021780215.1 Acidobacteriota bacterium | reverse complement strand
AGCCGTTGAAGAAGGCCGCCGGCAGCAGCACGTGAGCGCAGTGCGGTCTGCTCGCGAGTTCCTTCCCTGAAGATCACTTTCCGTCCGAATCATCCCGGGTGCTACCTTCGCCGCGTGTTCGCCTTTGGGGAGTCTGCTAAGATAGGCGGCGTCAAATCATGACTGAGCGAGCCAATCCGGGTGCCGGCGCCTTTCCGCTCAATGCGGAGCAGCGCGCGGCGGTCGAGCACGGGGAAGGACCGCTGCTGGTGGTGGCGGGCGCGGGAACGGGAAAGACCCGCGTCATCACCGAGCGCATCCGGAACCTGCTCGAGACGCAGCCCGATCTTCGCGGGGAGAACATCGTCGCTCTGACGTTCACCGACAAAGCCGCCGGAGAGATGAAGAGCCGCGTGACGCGGGCCATCGGGGAGCGGGCAGAAGGCGTATGGCTCGGCACGTTCCACCGCTTCTGCCTGGAACGAATCCTGCGCGAGGCCGATCCGGCGGCGGAAGTGCTCGAGGAAATTGACCACTGGATTCTGCTGCGGCGGAATATCAGCGAGCTGGGACTGGAGGTCTTCAAGCGACTGCAGGAGCCGGGCGAATTCCTGAATGATTTTGTGAAGTTCTTCTCGCGCTGCCAGGACGAGCTGGTGATCCCGGAGGATTATGCGCACTACGCCGCAGAACTGCGGCGGAAATATGAACGCGTGCGCGCGGGCCTTGACGCGCAGGCCCGCGCCGATTTCGAGAGGCAGATCGCGCGGCAGGAAGAGCTGACGCGGGTTTACCTGGTCAGCGACCGGCTGTTGCGCGAGCGCAATCTCTATACCTTCGGGGCGCAGCTCCAGAGGGCCGTCGAGTTGCTCCAGAAGGACGCGGCGCTGCGGACACGGATGCAGGAGCAGATCCGCTACGTGCTGGTGGACGAGTTTCAGGATACCAATATCGCGCAGATTGAATTGCTGTCGCTGCTCGCCGAGAGGCACGGCAACATCATGGCCGTGGGCGACCATCACCAGGCCATCTACCGGTTCCGCGGGGCGTCTTTCGGCAGCTTCACCATCTTTCTGGAGCGCTTTTGCGGGGTGCGCGGCGCGGCGGCCAAAGAGAAGACACGGAAGCACCTGGCGCCGCTTTCGCAGAACTACCGGTCCACGCAGCGCATCCTGAACGTGGCCCATGCAGTGATCGAACATAACGAGAAATCTCCGCTGCTCCCGGCCAGCCGGCTATTCACCGAAAATCCTCCCGGAGACAAGGTTCGCGTGGCCGAATTTTCGACGCCCGAGGAGGAAGCACTCTGGGTGGCGTCGGAGATCGAGCGGTTGCACGGCACGGGGACGCCCTGGCACAGCCTGGCCGTACTCTACCGCAAGCACGCTCATCGCGAGCCCTTGCTGGAAGTACTGCGGCGGCGCCGCATTCCTTACGTGATCCGGAGAGTCTCCATTCTGTCGAGTATGCTGGTGCGCGACCTGCTGGCCTGGCTGCGGCTAATCGGCAATCCAGGTGACAATGTGGCTTGCGCGAGGGCACTGGCCGCACCCTATTGGGGCCTCGAGCCGCGCGATCTTGTTCGGCTGGCGGAACGTGCGGAGAAGAATCATCGCCGGCCGCTGGCGGACGAGGCCGAATCGGCGCAGCATGATGCGGCATTTCAGCGCAAAGGCGTGCGCCTGGATGAATTCCTCCAACTCCTGAGCCGGCTTCGGCAGAGCGCGCGGAAAGCCAGCGCCACAGAGCTGCTCGACGAATTGATCGCGGGGCTCGAGCTGGCGCCGCTGCCTTCGGATTCGGACAGCCGCCATCTCGAGCGTTTCGCCACATTCGTCAAGGAATGGGAGAAGAAGAGCGAGGGGCGGCAGCTGCGCGATTTTCTCGAATACCTGGCCTACTTTCAGGAGGCGAACGGGGACATCCTGCTCGAGCAGGAGGTCCCGGATGACGCCGTGCAGCTTATGACCGTCCACGGGGCCAAGGGGCTCGAGTTTCCCCACGTGTTCCTGCTGCGGCTCTCGAAGGGTGAATTTCCGTCGAAGGCACGCCCGCCGGAGTTCGAATTTCCCCCGGAGCTGATGAAGGAAGAGCTGCCCAAGGGAGATTTTCAGATTCAGGAGGAGCGGAGGCTCTTCTACGTGGCGCTGACGCGCGCGCGCCGGCACCTGACGATTTCGACGATCGTCAACCGCCGCAAGTCGGCGTCACCTTTCCTCGACGATTTTCTGGCGAATGCGAAGATTCAGAAATTCGATGCCATGCAGCTCACCCCGCAGGCGCCGGCGGGAAGTGACGCCGGAGCGTCCCATTCGACCGAGTCGCTTTTCGGGCATGCCCCGGGCGGCACGCGGGCCTATTCGCGCGTGGCGATGTGGGCCAGCGCGTTTCATCCTCCGCGGCCGGAGCCGCTCCATTTGAGCGCGTCGGCGATCAATGATTACGAACAATGTCCCCTGAAATATATGTTCGGCCACATGTGGAGCCTTCGCGGCGGGCCGCATCCGCAGGCGACGTTTGGCAGCGTCATGCACCGCACGATTCAGGAGATGGTGCGGGAAATCTCCAAGCGAGGAGCCATGCCTCTCGAGGAGGCGATGGCGGTGTATGACCGCGAATGGTCCTCGACGGGTTTTCCGGACGACTATCAGGAGCAGGAATATCGCAAGGCCGGGCGCGAGCAGTTGGAGGCCTTTCATCGCAGCTATTCGGCGGTGCCCGCCCGCATGCTGTATCAGGAAAAGACCTTCGAACTGCCGCTCGAGCACGACGTCGTCGTCACCGGGCGAATGGATCAGGTCAATCGCGGCGACGACGGGATCGAGATCGTGGACTACAAGACCGGAAAGCCGCGCGACGAAAAGAGAGCCCGCACCGATTTGCAGCTGAGCATTTACGCACTCGCGGCGCGGGAGGTGTTGGGTCTCGATGCGAAACGGCTGGTGCTTTACAACCTGATGACCAATGAAGCGGTTGCCACCACCCGCGACGCCAAGGCTCTTTCCGCCACCAAGGAAAAAATTGACATGGTGGCTTCCCAGATTCGCGCGGGAGACTTCCACGCCAAGCCGGGCTATCTGTGCAAATACTGCGACTATCGGCTGCTGTGCCCTGCCTATGAGGCCGCACCGGGAGGCCATCCCGTCGCGAATGCGGAGGGCAGCGCTGGCGAATGAAGCTCCCTGCGCGCGTCGCGCAAAAGAAAAGCGGGACGCCCCGCAAAGGACGTCCCGCCGCATTCCCCCGAGCGCTTGCTTGGACTGCGAAGCCCGGAGTGGTTCCGCGCATGAACTACAGTGGAACTTTCCCCCGCGCCAGCAAGCGCCGCAAATCGCGCGCTGCCGTCGCTCGGTTCATCTATAAGGGGCGCTCAAAGTGAAGTCAAGCAGAAAAACCCGGGCGGCGCGGACGTTCGTCCGGCACGGCGCTTAGTGGACGGGGAGCATGGTGCTCTGGTAGTAGCCCTTGCGCGCTTCGATGGAAAGTCCCGGGCGTAGGACGCGGACTTCGATGGAGTGATAATCCTTGTTCGGATTGATATCCTGGGGCGAGAAGGTGAGCGTGTACTGGTTGCGAGCCTGTTCGGTCATATCAGAATAGAGGCGTTCGAGGTCGCGCTGCTTTGCGGCGTAAAACGTATCTCCGCCGGTTTCGGCCGCATACTTGTCAATGTCGGCGGTCCCCTTTTGCAGCAGCGAACGGCCGATGGGAAGGGACCGGGTGACCGAAATGGAGTAAACGGAAATGTCGGAGGACTGGAGCTTGTGCAGCGTTTCGTCGAAGGTATGAGTATTATGAGAGGTGTTCGCGCCATCGGAAATCAGTAAGATGATTTTGCGGCGGTCGCGGCCGCGGTCCTTGAGCATGTTCGCGGAGTCATAAAGCGCGTCGTTGAGCGCGTCGGTTTCTGTGTAGCGTTTCGAACCGTGCAGGGGGACGCCCGTTGCTGTGGGCAGGGATTTCCCGTTCACGACCGGGCCGGCGGTGGTCGGGTCGGCAATGACCATGTCCGAATGCGAACCAAGTTCGAGACGTTTGAGCTGGGTAAAGAGTTTATCGTTGTTGGATGAAAAATCGGAAACCGTCGTGGGATATTGATCGTAGGTGACCAGCGCCGCCTCGTCAGGAGGGCCGAAGCTGGCAGCGATGGACGTCAGACTTTTCTGCACCTGTCCTGCGGCGCGGTCGGGCAGATCATTGTCAATGAGCACGACGGCGGAAAGCGGCACAGGGTCGGCGGAGAAATTTCCAATGTGCTGCTCGACGTCGTCGGCGAAGATCTCGAAATCGCCCCGGCGAAGGTCGCCGACCAGCTGTCCGTGGCTGTCTTTCACCGTGACCGGGACGATGACGGTGTAAGCCGGAACGACGATTCGCGAGGGCGCCTGGCGCGGAGGCGGAGCCGCTTGAGGAGAGGGCGCCTGTTGCTGCGCGATAGTGGGCCCGGTCGCGCCCGCTCCGATTAGGCTGAGCACGCAGAGGCTCAAAAATCCACGCGTCATCGGGAGATTCCGCCCTTCAGCCGCGGGCGTACCGGGAGAGCCGCGCATTGCCGAAACCTCTGCGGAACATCCGGCAAAGCCTTAGCCGCATCGTATGGAAGCAGAAGCATTCCAAGGGGGATTATACAATGCGCCTGCCCACTCTTGTGGCGGGGATTCTGACTCTGGTGCTGGCGGCGGTTTCAGGAGTGATGCTGGCGGGCCGCCGCGCCACCGCGCAGGAGGCCGGCCCAGGGCCGATGCAGCGCGACAAGCTTCCCCCCTCCGCCACAAGCCAGCAGCCAGCCGAGCAGTTGCCCCAGGCCTCGCAACCGCTGCGCGTGCGAACAACGATGGTCAACGTGTTCGTGACCGTGCGCGACCGGCACAACGGCATCGTCAGCGACCTGGGCAAGGACGATTTCAAGGTTTTTGAGGACGGCGCGGAGCAGAAGATCGCCTATTTCACCAAGGAAGTGGACATGCCCATCACGCTTGGGATGCTGATTGACACGAGCGGGAGCATGGCGAACATTCTGGTGGCGGAGCAGGATGCGGCCGTGCGCTTCATCAAGGAAGTAATGCGGAAGCGGGATGAGGCCATGGTCATCAGTTTCGACCTGGACGTGAATTTGCTCGCGGATTTCACCGAGGACACATCCGTGCTGGACCGGGCCATCCGGCGGGCGCGCATCAATGCGGCCGGACCCGTGATTACGGCCGGAACGATCCCGCAGAACGGTGTCATCGGCACGGACCTATATGACGCGGTCTATCTTGCTTGCCACGACCAACTGGCTACTGAAGCCGGCCGCAAGGCCGTGATCCTACTGACGGATGCCGAGGACAACGGAAGCCAGATGAGTCTCGACGATGCCGTCGAGGCGGCCCAGCGCGCGGACGCGGTGATTCACATCCTTCTCCTGCGCGATTTCGAGGCCACAACCGGCGTCGGTCCCGGCGTGGCGCACCGAATGGCGGAGGAAACGGGCGGGCGCGTGATTGATGTGCGCAACGAAAAGACGCTCGAAAAGGCCTTCGACGAGATTTCCGAGGAGCTGCGTTCCCAATACGTGCTCGGCTACTATCCCACCAATGCAAAACGTGATGGCACCTTCCGCAAAATCAAAGTGGAAGTGGGCCGCCCGAACGTCAAGATTCTCGCCCGCAAGGGATATTACGCGCCGTCTCCCGAGTGAAATTCAGCGCCGCGCGGCCGGCAGCAGCCCGCGCGGGGAGGAATGCGGTCACTTGCCGGAAGCCGGTCCGCTTCCCGGGGCGGCCGCGTAGTAGCCCTTCCGCGCGCGGACGAGGAGACCTTTTCTGTCGGTCCGCACTTCGATCTGCCGGTACTGCCCATTGACGGGAGGATTGGACGGCGCATAGGCGATGAAGTACTGGCTGCGCAGCTCGGCGCCAATCGTGGAGAACGATTCGGCCAGGTCATCCACGCTGTAGGGAAAGAAAACCCGCCCACCGGTTTGATCGGAAAACTGCTTGAGCACCTTGTCGCCTGGATCCATGTTGTACTTGTTGGGCTTGTCAGGGTTGTCCACGGCGACCCAGTCGGTGTTGGTGCTGACCGAATAGACGGCTGCTTCGGAGCGGATGGAGGCGTCCACCGCGTCGCTGAGTGCCTTGTCGCTGAGGTTGTCCACGCCATCGCTGATGACCACGATCACCCGGCGCATGTCGGAATCCGGTCCCTTCGGCAGCGGGGCGTGCAGGAGCTTTTCCGAGGCCATGCAGATGGCGTCGTCGAGAGCGGTGCCTCCGCCGGCGCGCTGATCCTGGATGGCGGAGGTGAGCAGGGAAAGATGATCCGTATAATCCTGGATGATTTGCGGCTCGTTGTCGAAGGTCATCAGGAAAGCCATATCCTGGCCGCGGCGGATGACCCGGTCGAGGAAGTCCGTGGCAGCGTCCTTTTCAAATTGCAGGCGTGGGCGAATGCTATTGGAAGTGTCGAGCAGCAGGCCAATCCGTAGCGGCAGGTTCGTCTCGCGGCCAAAGAAGCGAATCTGCTGCGGCACGCCATCTTCGAGAATCTTGAAATCGGACTGGGCCAGGTCGGTGACGAACTCGTGGTGCTTGTTTTCTACCGTAACAACCAGGTGGACGAGTTCGGTAGTCACACGGATGGAGGGCTGGCGGGGAGTCGTTTGCGGGCCGGAAGGCGATTGTGCCGGGGGAGCGGCCGGCGCTTGCTGGCCGTCGGATTTCGCCGCAGCGAAAATCGGGGAAGCGCCAAGCAGAACGCCCAGCGCCAGCAGAATTCGCGCCGCGCATCCGGCAAGCCCGCGAAGGACAAAGGACTTCATAAACAGAATTATAGGTAGCCGCGCAGCGCAGCGTCAACCGAGGCCGAATCAAATTTCAGGGCGGCGGCGAGAGCAGAGAGGTAGCTGGCCAGCTCCGCCGGGAGAGGCGCGCGCACTTCGATGGGCTGTAAGGTGCGCGGATGGCGAAAAGCCAGTCGCGCGGCGTGCAAAAAATTCCTGCCGAGCGCGGGTAGCAACTGGCTATCCGCGCGCTCCTGGCGCGGCGCGCCATAGAGCGTGTCTCCCACGACGGGGCAGCCCAGGGCGGAAAAATGCACGCGGATCTGATGCGTGCGCCCGGTGCGCAGGTCCGCTTCCACCAGGGTGAACTTGCCGATGCGCAGGAGCACGCGCCAGTCCGTGTGGGCTGAGCGTCCCTCGGGCCGCCGCGAGGTCATGCGGGAACGGCGGCGCAAATCGCGGGCGATCGGCAAGCGGATGGTGCCGGAGTCGCCCCGGAGCGCGCCGTGCAAAAGAGCCAGGTATGTCTTTTCAACGAGACGGTCGCGGAAATCCGCGGCGAGCTTCTGGTGAGCCGCTCCGGTTCGCGCAATCGCTATCACGCCGGAAGTTCCCTTGTCGAGCCGGTGTACGATTCCCGGGCGCAGCGGGCCGCCCGTGTCGGACAGGCCCTGCGGGCCGCCGTAGCGGGCGAGGAGCGCGGCGACCACCGTGCCTGATCCGGCTCCCGCGCCGGGATGAACAATCATCCCCGCGGGTTTGTTGATGGCCGCGACGTCCTTATCCTCATAGAGAACCTCGAGAGGGATCGGCTCGGGCGCGACGCCGGGAGGAGGCGCGGGCGGTATTTCGATGGAGATGGTTTCTCCCGGCATGACGCGATGCGAGGCCTTCGGCGCGATTCCGTTGGCGCGCACACGGCCCTCTTCGATCAATGCCTGCACGCGGGAGCGGCTCAGCTCGGCCAGTTGCGATGCGAGGAACCGATCCAGACGCTGACCGGCGCTCTCGGGGGGAACAGTGAACCGGTGCATGCGACCGGTGATGAGGGACTCTGGCATAGCGAGAATGTGCCCTGGCCGCGCCCGACGCGATCGTGCCTAGGAGGACGACGCGGAGGGCATCCGCAGCGCCGCAGTAGGTGGAAGCGGCGCCGCTCCCCGCAGGCCGCGCCTCCACAGCACCACTCCCGCGGCAATCAGCCCCAGGCTCACGAACTGCATCAGCGACACGGAATCGTGGAACATCAGCGTTCGCCCTGGATCGCCGCGAAGAAACTCAATCATCCCGCGCTCGAAACCGTACAGGATGAAATACGTGCCAATCAGCTGCCCGGGAAAACGCTGTTTCCTTCCCAGCGCGATCAGGATCAGGAAATTGAGGATTTCCGCCCCCGCTTCGTAGAGCTGCGTGGGATGCAGCGGAACATCCAGGGGAGTTCCGGCAATGCGCTCGGCAAGCGGGTTAGTGAACGTTACGCCCCAGGGCAGAGAAGTCGGCTTGCCGTAGCAGCAGCCCGCGGTGAAGCATCCCAACCGGCCGGCTGCGTGACCCAGTGCCACGCCCGCCGCCGACACATCGAGGACGCGCAGGAGAGGCATTTTCTGAAAATGCGTGTAGAGCACCACCCAAACGATTCCGCCCAGAAGACCGCCGTAGAAAACTCCCGCCGACTGAATCGTGGCCGCACTGAAAATTTCACGGGGATCTGCGGAGTAGTAGCTCCAGGCGCTGAAAATGAGCCAGACCTTCGACGTGGCGAGCGCGATCAGGATGCCGTAGATAACCAGGTTCCAGACCTTGTGGGGATCCAGCCCGGCACGCGGCGCCTGCTGGTAGGCATACCACAGGCCCATGAGAAATCCGGTAGCGGCCAGGACACCATAGGTGTAGATGGTCACCGAGCCGAGATGCAACAGCACCGGATGCATGCCTACGCCTTCTCCTGGCGATGGCGCCGGGCGTCTCGCAATAATTCAAGAATCACCAGCGCGGCC
The DNA here is from genome assembly GCA_021780215.1 of Acidobacteriota bacterium. Classification (GTDB taxonomy): domain Bacteria; phylum Acidobacteriota; class Terriglobia; order Acidiferrales; family UBA7541; genus Palsa-295. Next base: position 45,340 of record JAJXZD010000213.1, on the reverse strand, counting down.
CCGACAACAATAGCGGAATCCGCCACGTTGAAAGTGTACCAATGGTATGCGCCCAGGTGGAAATCAATGAAGTCGGTGACGCTGCGGTGCAGCAGGCGGTCCAGCAGATTGCCCATAGCCCCACCCAGAATCAAAGCCATGCCGTAGCTGCTGAGTCCTCCTCCGGCCCGGCCCGTGGCGAGCGCCCATACGATGGCGGACATGACTCCCACAGAAAACACGATCAGCAGCGGGGTCCGCCAGGACGCGTTGGAATCCGCGAGCAATCCAAAGGCGACGCCGGGATTGCTGGTGTGCACCAGATTCAGGAGCCCGGGGACGAGGACTCGCAGTGAGCCGGGCAAGGTAAGCCTCGACACGGCGTACTTGCTGGCCTGGTCCGCGGCCAGCACAGCGGCGGCGAGCAGCGCCAGAGGCCAGCGAGCGGGCGCTTGGGTCACGAAGCGGCGCTCCCGGCCTGCGATCCGCCGTCGCGTTCGATTTCCGCGAGGGCGGCAACGCAGCGTTCGCATAGCGCCGGATAATCGGCACTCTCGCCGACATGCGTGGAATAGTTCCAGCAGCGCTCGCATTTTGCGCCCTGCGCCCGCTCGCCTCGGATCTGAAGGGTGTCCGCAGCCGCCATCCCTCCTTGCGGCAGGTCTTCGATTTCAACCTGAGAGACGATGAAGAGGGCCGGGAGCTGCCCCGCATAGTTGCGCAGGAGAGCAGCCATACTGCCGGAAGCCCCGAGCGTCACCCGGGCCTCCAGATTCGCGGAGATGATCTTCCCGGCGCGCATGGGCTCGAGAGTCTTGAGCACTTCCTCGCGAACGCCGAGCAGGCGTTCCCAATTTCTCGAGCGCGCCTCGTCGCTCGCGCTTGCGAGGCCTTCGGCAGCGGGGAACCTGGCTAAGTGGATGCTTTCCGGGTCACCCGCGGCGCGGGGCAGAAATTTCCAGACTTCTTCCGCCGTGAAAACGAGAATGGGTGCGAGCAAGCGGGCCAGCGCCTGCGTGATGCGATACACGGCCGTTTGTGCCGAGCGCCGTCCGGGATTGTTGGGCGCAAATGTATAGAGGCGGTCCTTCAGCACGTCGAAATAGAAGGCGCTCAAATCCACGGCGCAGAAATCGTGCAGGGCATGGTAGACGCGATGGAATTCGAAATTGTCGTACCAGGTGCGGCATTGGCTGACGAGCGCGCCGGTTCGGCGAATCATCCAGGCGTCCATTTCCCACAGGTCCGAATCGGCGACCGTGTCGCGCGCCGGATCGAAATCGAAGAGATTCGACAGCGCGAAGCGGAACGTATTGCGGATCTTGCGATAGGCTTCGGCGAGCTGGGTCATCATCGCGCGGGACATGCGCATGTCCGCGGTGTAGTCCTGAGAGACCACCCACACGCGCAGCAGGTCGGCGCCCCACTGCTCGCAGATTTCCCGGGGATACATGGCATTGCCCAGCGATTTCGACATGGGCGCGCCCTTTTCATCGAGCGTCCAGCCGTGCGTGACGACCTGCCGGTACGGCGCCCGCCCGCGGATGCCGACCCCATTCAGCAGGGAACTCTGAAACCAGCCGCGGAACTGGTCAGGCCCCTCGAGGTAGACGTCGGCGGGCCAGGTGCGGTCCTTCTCGCTGAGCACGGCCAAATGCGTCGAGCCGGAATCGAACCACACATCCAGTATGTCCGATTCTTTTCTCCACTGCGCGGCGCCGCAGGAGCATTTCGTTCCCGGCGGCAACAATTCGGCGGCCGAGCGCGTGTACCACGCGTCGGCGCCTTCACGCTCGAAGAATGGCAGCACGTGGCGCAGGGCGCGGTAATCCGTGAGCTGCCGGCTGCAGGCTTCGCAATAGAAGACTACCAGGGGAACGCCCCAGAAGCGCTGGCGCGAGATGCACCAGTCGGGGCGGCCGGCGACCATTTCGCGCATGCGGTCGCGGCCCCAGGTGGGCAGCCACTTCACCCGGTCAATCTCCTCGATGGCTCTTTGGCGAAGGCGATCGTGATCCAGGCCGATGAACCATTGCTCGGTGGCGCGGAAAATCACTGGATTGTGGCAGCGCCAGCAATGAGGATAGCTGTGGGAAAGCTTGTGCTCGGCGAGAAGCGCTCCACGGCCGCGCAGGAGCTGGATGATGGGAGCGTTCGCCTCGAAGACGGATTTGCCCTTGTATTCCGGCAATCCCTCGATGAAGTGTCCCGCATCATCGAGCGGCGCGTAGGTCTCCAGGCCGAATTCCTGGCCGGTGCGGAAATCCTCCGCGCCGTGGCCCGGAGCGGTGTGGACAACGCCGCTGCCCTGATCGAGGGTCACGTGCTCGCCCAGGACACCGGGGATGGTCCGGTCGAGGAACGGATGCCGGAACTTTGCGGCCGTGAATATCTCTCCGGGAAACGGCCCGGAAACCGAGACAAATTGCAGGCCCGTGGCCGCCGCGACGCTGTCCTTCAACTGCTCTGCCAGGATGTAGACGTCTCCGCGGGAATCCTCGGCGAGGATGTAGGGCAGGCGGCTGTTGAAAGCCAGGGCCATGCTGGCCGGCAGGGTCCAGGGCGTCGTGGTCCACACAATGGCGTAGAAGCCGCCCTTCGATTTCAGCGGCACGGGAGATTCGACGACCGGATAGCGGACCCAAATCGAAGGGCTGGTGTGGTCCTCATATTCGACCTCGGCCTCGGCCAGCGCGGTGCGGTCATGGATGCACCAATAGACGGGTTTCAGCCCGCGGTAGATGTAGCCCTTCTCGAGGAAGTCGAGAAAGGCGCCGGCAATGCAGGCCTCGTCGTGGGGATCCATGGTGAGATAGGGCTTGTCCCACTGCCCGAAAACGCCCAGGCGCTTGAATTCGCGCTTGTGAATCTCGACGTAGCGCGCCGCGAACTCGCGGCATTTGCGCCGGAACTCCGTGGGAGTCACCTTGCTGGTCTTGCCCCCGAGCTCTTTTTCCACCTGGGTTTCGATGGGCAGGCCGTGGCAATCCCAGCCCGGAATGTAGGGCGACCAAAAGCCCGCCATGGTCTTGGACTTCACGATCATGTCCTTCAATATCTTGTTCAGGCCCGTGCCGAGATGGATCTCACCCGTGGGATACGGCGGGCCGTCGTGGAGCACGAAGGACGGGGCGCCTGCGCGTGATTCCAAAATGCGCCGGTAGAGGCCCATCTGCTCCCATGCGGCCAGTTGTTCCGGCTCGCGCTCGGGCAATTTGGCCTTCATGGGAAAGCCGGTCCGGGGCAGGTTGAGGGTGCTCTTCAGGTCGAGAAGTTTCGCCATGGTGCGGGAATGGAAAGCCCTTTCTGGAGAGCCCGGTAGCGCCGCGAAGCGCGGGCAGACAAGTTTGTGTCAGGAGCGTACGCGGCAAAAACTGAAATTTCGCGTCACCCAGCGTATGTTACAATGAATTGCGGAGCATGTCAGCCATGCCCGGGGTTGGACATCCTTTTCCGTTTTGGCGCGTCTAATTCATGTATCTGTGCGCCAGGGAGCCCAGGCTACTCGCATGACAAGTCCGAGCACCAATCTAAACGACGCGCCACATTCCAGCGGCGGTTCGACGCTGCGGCTTGGGCGCCTGCCTTCCCCGTTGCGCGAATCGAACCTGCGAAGTCTCCTTTCGAATTTGAGAGATTTTCTTATGGAGCGGCCGGTGAAGCTCCGGCCGGGCACTCCGGCCGCATTTGCCATGCCCCAGTTCGGCGGCTCGCTGCGGGAAAACGTGAAGGAGCTGCTGCACGCCGGGCCGCGCGGCAACGTGAAGTCAGAGCTGCTCGTTGATTGGAGCGAGGAAGCCGGGCTATGGCAGAATCTGCGCGACCTGTTTTTTCCCTCGAAGCTGCCTCCGCTTCAGACAACAAGCCAGCCGATTCCTGTTCCTGAAATCTGGACCAAGAACCGGCAGTTCTCGCGCGTGCAGGCCGTGTCGGTATTGATTCACGTTGTGGTCATCGCGTTGGTTGTGCTGGTGCCGCTCCTCTTACCCGGGTGGCTTTCTCCTCCCGTCACCAAGGCGAGCAACACCATGGTGACGCCTCTGGACGATACGATTTCTCCCTATCTGGCGAAAATCTCTCCCTCCCAGCAGAAAGCGGGCGGCGGAGGAGGGCAGCACGATCAGCTCCCTGCCAGCAAGGGGCGTGCGCCGAAGTTTTCGTGGACGCAGATGGCGCGGCCGATGGTGCGGCCTCCGGAGCATCCGCAAATCGCCATCACGCCGACCATTCTCGGCAACCCGAATATCAAGATGCCCAACCTCAATCTCCCGAATTGGGGCGACCCGCTTGGCAAGACCTCCAATGAATCGATGGGCCAGGGACGCGGGAACGGGCTGGGCAATGGAAACGGAAACGGCCTGGGTCCCGGCGAGGGATGGAATACTGGCGGCGGAATTCCGAATGCGGGGAGCGGCGGCTACGGGACGCCGCAGTGCCTGTATTGCCCCCGGCCGGAATACAGCGACGAGGCCATGAAAGTGAAGATTCAGGGCACGGTCGAACTCCTCGTGGTGGTCACTGTGGATGGACGCGCGACGGACGTCCATGTGGCCAAAGGGCTCGGATACGGCCTGGACGAAAAGGCCATCGAGGCCGTGCGCACTTGGCGGCTCCAGCCGGCCCTGGGGCCTGACGGCAAGCCGGCCGCCACACGCGAGCTGGTTGAAATCCAGTTCCAGTTGTTCTGACGAGAGCGGCACGAGTGCTTGCGCGTGTACTCCGGATTACTAACTCGCCTCAGGAATACAGATCTGCCTGCGGTTCTGCTACGATGGCCGGGATGAAACATGCGCTTTGGACCATCGTGGTTGGACTCGCCGGAATTCTGGCGGCGGCCGGCGTGGCGGCCGCGCAGAACGGCGCCATTGAATTCGTGGCGCGCGCGACGCCGACCGACGGCCTCCAGGAGCCGGTTCGCGGCTTCCCAATCTTCCTGCTGAGAAAGAGCTACGAGGAAATCGCCAAGGAAGCCGAAGCCACCCAGCCTCTGCCGGACAAAAACGCCTTCATAGACAAACTCGATGTTTCCTCGAAGTTGAAAGCGTGGATGAAGAAGAATCACACGCTTTCGCTTTCCGGCGAAGATTTCATCCACAAGTTGCATCCAGCGGACATCTTGGATATCCCGGAGTTCCGCAAGGCCTACATGGACCGCAACGCCGGCGACGAATCGGTGGACTTTCCGAAGCCGAAGTTCAAGCCTTCGGATCAATTGAAGGACCCGGAAAAATACAAGAAGCTCTCGGCCCAATATGATCTGGCCATCCGCCACTATATCGAACAGAATCCGCAAAGCATGGATGGGATAGACCTTAACCTGACGGACATCAATCCCGAGCCCAAGTGGAACCTGCTGTTGGGGAAGCGGGTTCCCGCGGTGCGCCGCCTGACGCTCGATCTCGCGCAGTCCAAATATCTCGTCGGACGCACGGAGACGGATCTGCAAGGCCAGGGATTTCTGCGCGGCATTTCTCCAGGGAGCTACTGGATCAGCTCGCTGAACGTGTCCGCCGACGTAGGCGACGCGCGGCTTCGCTGGGATGTGCCCATCACGGTGCAGCCCGGCCAGACCGAATACGTGGAGTTGTCCAACGTCAACGCGCTTCCGCCGAAACACGCCGCCCCGTAACCGGATCCGATGACCGAGGCCGCCAATGCCGGAAAGCAATGAACTGGCGCGGCTGATCGGCGAGCTGCGCGAGCCGGACCCGGCCAGGCGCTCGAGCGCGGCCGCCGTAATATTCGAGCGTGGCCGCCAGCTGGCCGCCGCGGCACTCAGCCAATGGCTTGCCGATCCCGCGAAGGCGGAATGGATTGTCCGGGATGCCTCAGGCCTCCCGCGCATCACCGTGGGCGTGGCCGTTCAGCCGGAAAGTTTTGAGAGAATCCTCGCTGCCAGCGGGGCTCCGCCCCTGGCCGATGTTCCCCCGGACCAGGACGCCCGGGAATTTGAGCTCGATTTCGACGGAGGCGCGCGTCTGGACGTGCTCACCACGCGCGATTCTCAAGGCTCGGGCGCCATCGCGCGCTTTCTCGCGAAATTCGGCGAAGGAATTCAGCAAGTCGAAATTGAGGTGCGGAGTGCGGACCGCGCCACCGAGCTGCTGCGGACGCGATTCGGCTTGGAACCGGTTTATCCCGCGACGCGCGCCGGAGCCGGAGCGACGCGCGTGAATTTTTTTCTGGCACCCTCGGCGCAGGGAGGAAAGGTGCTGCTCGAGCTCGTCGAATCGCCCGCGCCGGTCGAGCGGCCGAAGCATCCCTGACTGCTTCCCCTGTCGATTTCTGATCCCGCTGTGGATTATTCTCCGCTCTGTTCAATCAGCTTGGCGACCAGAGCTGTCCATCCTGTCTGGTGGCTGGCCCCCAGCCCCATGCCGCTCTCGCCGTGAAAATATTCGTAGAAGAGGATCAGGTCACGCCAGTAGGGGTCCTGCTGAAGGATTTCCGAGTCTCCGTAGACAGCCCGCCGCCCGTCCTTGCGCAAAAAGATGCGTGAGAGGCGGCGGGAAAGCTCGCTGGTGGCGTCCCAAAGCGTCATCTTCTGGCCCGAGCCGGTGGGAAATTCCACCAGGAATTCGTCGCCGTAATAATAGTGGATGCGCTGGAGAGATTCGATCAGGAGGAAATTCATCGGGAACCAGACCGGCCCGCGCCAGTTGGAGTTGCCGCCGAACAGATCGGTGGTGGATTCGGCGGGTTCGTAATCCACCGAATGCGATTGCCCGTCAATGGCCAGCATGAACGGATGATCCTGGTGGAATTTTGAGAGCGCACGAACTCCGTAGGGAGACAAGAACTCCTTTTCGTCGAAGACGTAGCGGTAGATGCGCTCGATCTTCTGCCGGTTGGCGATGGTAAGCAGCAGGCGAGTGCCGCGGTCGGTGCGGCGGCTCATATCCACGTGCGCAGAGACCTCGGCATGATGGTCGATGAACCATTGCATGCGCCGGGTGAACGCAGGCAGGCGGGCGAGATCCTCGGCCTCGAAGGTCTCTACGGCAAAGAGCGGAATCAGCCCGACCATGGAGCGGACCTTGATGGGCGTCCAACTGCGCTCGCCAAAATGAAGGACGTCGTAATAGAAGCCATCCTGCTCGTCCCACAATCCGATGCCCTCGCCGCCCATGTCGTTCATGGCCTGGGAGATGAAAACAAAATGCTCGAAGAACTTGCTGGCCACGTCCTCGTAGGCGGGGTCCTCGCGCGCCAATTCCATGGCCATCGCCAGCATGTCGAGGCAATACATGGCCATCCAGCTCGTCCCGTCGGATTGATCGATGAAATTCCCGGGGCCCAGCGGCATCGAGCGGTCAAAGACTCCGATGTTGTCGAGGCCCAGGAATCCGCCCTCGAACACATTCTTGCCGTCGGGATCCTTGCGGTTCACCCACCAGGTGAAATTTAGAAGCAGCTTGTGGAAGACGCGCTCGAGGAAGTCCCGGTCCGCCTTTCCCCGGATGCGATCCTCGATGCGATAGACACGCCAGGCCGCCCAGGCGTGCACGGGCGGATTCACATCGGAAAAATTCCACTCGTACGCGGGAATCTGGCCGTTGGGCTGCATGTACCATTCCCGGAGAAAGAGCAGGAGCTGGTCCTTGGCGAAATCGGGATCAATCAGCGCCATCGCCACGCAATGGAAGGCGAGGTCCCACGCGGCGTACCAGGGATATTCCCACTTGTCCGGCATCGAGATCACATCGGAATTGTGCAGATGGGTCCACTGGTGGTTCCGGCCCTTGCGGCGCGCCGGATCGGGGGGAGGCTGCGTCGGATCGCCGGACAGCCAGCGGCGAACGTTATAGTGATAGCTCTGCTTTCCCCAGAGCAGTCCGGCGAAGGCCTGCCGCTGGACCAGTTGGGCATCTTTGCTCGATCCCTCGCCGATTTTTTCGGCGTAGAATTCATCGGCTTCGCGCTGGCGGGTGGCAAAGACGGCGTCGAAGGGAGGGCCGAAATAATCACGAGCGGGAGCGGCGCTTTCCGCAGGGTTTGTGTCCATCAGCCGGAGCCGGACCGTCCAGTTCGCTCCGGCGGGGATTTCAGAAGTGAAATGCGCGCAAGCCTTGGTTCCCTTCATCGCCGGATTCACGGCTTCGCGCTCGCCATGAATGATGTAGCGATGAAAGGCGTCCTTCACGTAGGGGGTGGCGTTTTCCCGGCCAAAGAGCAGCTTGGCATTGGTCTCGTTTTCGGTGAAGAGCAGCTCCGGCGCACCCTCGATTAGCAGCCAGCGGTTGCCATAGTGATATTCCTCAAGGGTGATCAGCTCCGTTCCTTCCTGACTCGGCGTGTGAGCCGCCCAGGGCGGGCCGTAGTTCTCGCCCCATGACCAGCGGTTGCGAAACCAGAGGGTCGGCAGCAGATGCAAACGCGCGGGGTCCGGCCCCCGGTTCCATGCGGTAATGCGCATGAGGATGTCGTCCGCCGACGCCTTGGCATATTCGACGAAGACGTCAAAGTAGCGATGCTCATTAAAAATGCCGGTGTCGAGGAGTTCGAACTCGGGGTCCTGCCGCGAGCGCCGGCCGTTTTCCTCCACGAGCTGAGCATAGGGATATGCGGCCTGAGGATATTTGTAGAGGAATTTCAGATAGGAGCTGGTCGGAGTGGCGTCGAGATAGTAGTAATACTCCTTGACGTCCTCGCCGTGGTTGCCCTCGCGGTTGGTCAGGCCGAAGAGGCGCTCCTTGAGGATGGAGTCCTTCTCATTCCACAGCGCGAGGGCCAGGCAGATGTGCTGGTGCCGGTCGCAGATTCCGCCCAGGCCGTCTTCTCCCCACCGATAGGTACGCGATCTGGCATGGTCATGGGGGAAGTAGATCCAGGCGTCACCATTGGCGCTATAGTCCTCACGCACCGTGCCCCATTGCCGCTCGGACAAGTAAGGCCCCCATCGCTTCCAATGGGCCTCGCGGTCAGCACTGGCGCGCAGCCGTTCCTCTTCGCTGGTCATCCCTCGGTCCTTCAGTGGCTCGCCGGCTTTTCATCCAGGCGAGTCCGGTTCGGCAAGATGCGCGCCGCCGAATTACTCTAGCCGTCTCGATCGTGCGTGGCAAGGCGCAGGGATTTTGGATGCGTCCATCCTTGCAAGGGTCAGTTCTGGATGGCGCCAAGCCAGACGATTCTGTATTCTCGCTGCAACGAAAATCGGGGACGGCAAGCCATTCTGACTGAACAGACACGAGTCATCGCACTCCAAACGCAGCCCGGAAGGCTTCTTTCCGGATGGCGCGTCCTCCTCCTATGCGGTGGTTTGGCGGCGGCGGTGATCTCCCCCATGATTTTTCTCGGGAATGCCGCGGGGCACGATCTTCTCTTCCATATCGCGTCGTGGGTGGACGTGGCCGGCCAATGGCGCGAGGGCATTTTCTCTCCGCAGTGGGCGGAATGGGCCAATTGGGGCTTTGGAGAGCCCCGATTCATTTTTTATCCACCGGGTTCGTGGCTGGTGGGAGCGGCTCTGGGTATGGCGCTGCCATGGAAGTTGGTGCCCGGGGCTTATGTCTGGCTGGTGTTGACCGCCGCGGGCATGTCCATGTGGCGGCTGGGGCGCGACTATCTTCCGGGACCCTATGAGGCCATCGCCGCTGCGCTCTACGTCGTAAACCCGTACAACTTGCTCATTGTGTACTACCGCAGCGCGTATGCTGAGCTTCTGGCCTGTGCCTTCTACCCCTTGCTGATTTGGGCCGGCTGTCGTGTGGCAAGTGGCAATTGGCAGGGCATGCCGGCGCTGGCCGCCGCGCTGGCGGGAATCTGGCTGGCGAACGCTCCTGCCGCTGTGGTTGCAACGTATTCACTTTGCCTGATCCTGCTTGGCGGCTGCGTCCTGCGCCGCAGCCTCCGCCCGTTGTTTCCGGGCGCAGCGAGCATCGCGTTGGGGATGGGACTCGCGGCGTTTTACATTTTTCCAGCCGCATGGGAACAGCGATGGGTGCAGATTACGGAGGTCGTCTCCGAGCATGTCCAACCCGCGAGCAATTTCCTGTTTACCCGGGCGAACGCCCCCGAATTCGCCCTCTTCAACGCGAAGGTTTCCTGGATCGCAATCGGGATGATGGTTTGCGTGGGAATCGCCGTGGTCCTGACGGCACGGAGGCGGTGGGGCTTCGGCGGAATCTGGTGGACGCTTGCGGCCGTCGGGGCAGCGTCCAGCGCGCTGATGTTCGAGCCGAGCCTGGTGCTTTGGCGCACGCTTCCCAAGATGTGGTTTGTGCAGTTTCCTTGGAGATGGATGGGAATGTTGGCGGTGGTGTTCGCATTTTCCCTGGCCGCGGCGATTTCTTGCCTGCAAACCGCGCGCGCAACCTCCCTGGCCGTGATTTTTCTGGGATGCGCGATCCTGGCGACGGCAGCCTCCATGGTTCGCGATGCCTGGTGGAACAACGACGATGTGGAGAGCGCCGCCACGGCCATTGCCTCCGGCCGTGGCTACGAAGGCACCAATGAATACGCGCCGGCAGGCTGCCTCCGCTATGATCTGCCCGGAAATCCCGACGACGCAAGCCGCCCCGATGGGATTTCCGCTATTCCGGCGCCTCCGGTGGAGATTCTAGGCGCTGCCCCCGGCGCTTCACCGGCATCGGGCGAGGCGCAGTTTCAGATCCGAGAGTGGTCCGCCGAGCGCAAGGTAGTGACGGAGCACAGTGCCCTGCCGGTCATGTTCGCATTCCGGCTCATCAACTACCCGGCATGGGAAGCTCGCATGGATGGCACGGAGATTCTCGCCGGCTCTCTTCCGAACACGGCGCAGATAGTCCTGCCTCTGCCTCCAGGCGCCCACCGCGTGGAAATCCGCTTACGCCACACGTGGGATCGCACCGCCGGCGGCGTTATCTCAGTCTTGTCGGCTGCGGCGTTCTTTGCGATTTTCTGGCGATTGCGTGTGGCGCGGGCCGCGCGGGGAGCGTCGGGCTAATCTAGGCGGCGATGGGTGAAGCGCTTGAGGCCCTTGGCGTATTCTGCAACGGTGTGCCCATCGCCATAAAGCTTGTATTTATAGGTCGTCAGGCCCTCTAGGCCCATGGGTCCGCGGGCGTGCAGCTTGCTGGTGCTGATCCCCACCTCGGCTCCGAAACCGTAGCGGAATCCGTCGGCGAAGCGCGTTGAGGCGTTTTGATAGACGCCGGCGGAGTCCACTTCGTTCATGAAGCGGCGGGCCGCTTCGGCATCCTCAGTGACGATGGCGTCCGTGTGATGTGAGCCGTAGCGGTTGATATGCTCGACGGCCTCATCCAGGCTGGGCACGATCCGCACCGACAGCACGAGGTCAGAATACTCGGTGGACCAGTCCTTCTCCGTTGCCGGCACGAGTCCCCCATTGGGGAGCAGTGCCATCGTGGCCGGGCATCCGCGAATCTCCACCCCGGCCTGTTTGAGCCGGGCCACGGCTTGCGGCAAGAATTCCGCGGCGATGGCCTGGTGGACCAGAAGAGTTTCGGCGGCGTTGCACACGGCGGGGTACTGAACCTTTGCGTCGTAGGTGATGGCGACGGCCTTCTTCAAATCGGCGGCCCGATCCACATAGACGTGGCAGATGCCTTCCCCATGGCCCAGGACGGGGATGCGGCTGTGCTGCATAACGTACTGCACAAGCTCATAGGAGCCTCGCGGAATGATGAGATCCACGTTGCGGTCCTGCGAGAGCAGATTGAGTGTGTCTTCCCGGGTATGCAGCAGCAGAACGGAATCGGGCGGGATCGAAGGAAACCGGCCGAGCGAACGCCGCCAGACAGAGACAATCGCCTCGTTTGTCTCCGCGGCTTCCGATCCGCCCTTGAGCAGCACAGCGTTGCCCGACTTGATGGCGAGCGAGGCGAGCTGCGGAATCACATCCGGGCGCGACTCAAAAATCACACCCACGACGCCGAGCGGGCAGGACTCCTTGTAAAGCACCAGTCCCTCGTCCAGTTCAGTCGCTGAAAGACGCCGGCCAAGTGGGTCGGGCAAAGAGGCAACTTCGCGGACCTGCCGCGCCATTTGGGCAATACCGCGCTCATCGACGCGCAGCCGAGCGAGCATAGCGGAAGACATTTTTCCGGCAGCAACAGAGGCTTCGGCGGCGAGGCAATCGCGCCGGTTGGCTTCGAGGATTGGCCCGGCCGCTTGCTCGATGGCTTGCGCGGCGGCCAGCAGCGCCTCGTTGCGGGAGCCAAGGGAAAGCTTCGCAAGCGCGCGCGAAGCGGCTCGCGCCCGTCCCGCGAGGGAAGCCACCGATGCGGGGCTCGACTGTGGCTGCGCGCTCGAAGAATGGCTCATTGTTTCTGCAATAGCACAATGTTGTCCCGGGTGACAAGCACGGGAGACGGCGTCCCGCCGCGTCCGCCGCGGGAGCCTCGCGCGCCGGAAAATTTCTCCGCGTCCTCGCTGGCGCAATTGGCGATGCCGCGGGCAAACTCGCGGCCCTCGGTGTCAGCGATGCTCACCACGTCGAGCGGCGCGAACGGGTTCTCGACCCGCACGATACCCGAGGCGAGCAGGCTGGCCTTGCCCTGTGTGATCGCGCGGTGCGCGCCCGCGTCCACCACCACGCGCCCGCGCACTCCCGCGGCGTACGCGATCCAGCGCCGCTTGCCCGGCATCCGCTTGGCCGGCAGGAACACGGTTCCCACCGGCTCGCCGGCGAAGAGCCGGTCCAGAATTCCTGGGTCCGCGCCATTTGCAATCACCGCTACCCCGCCGCAATTCATGGCGATTTCCGCAGCCTCCAGCTTCGTGCGCATGCCTCCTCGCCCGCTGGCGGAAGGCCCGGCGGCGAGCGCCCTGATCTCAGGTGTGATCTCGTCCACCAGCGGGATGACATCTGAGGAGGGGGCGTGCCCGGCGCCATCCCGAGAATCGACCTCATTTGGGCGGCCGGGACGCCGCAGCAATCCATCCACATTGCTCAAGAGCACCAGCGCGTCAGCTTCGAGGCCGCTCATCACCAGGGCCGCGAGGCGGTCGTTGTCGCTGAATGCGGGTGTCCGCGACCCAGGGGCGTGGGATTCGAGCTCTGCGGTGGATACGGTGTCGTTCTCATTGACGATGGGCACAACCGCGAAGCCCAGCAGTTTTTCCATGGTTCGGCGAAGATTGGAATAGCGCCGCCAGTTGGTAAAGTCCTCCTCCGTAAGCAGCACTTGGGCGATCTTGATGTCCGAGGCGGAAAAGAGGTTCTTATAGGCGTCCATCAGGAGGCTCTGGCCGACGGCGGCGCAAGCCTGTTTGGTCACCAGGTCATCGAGGCGGGAGCGGTGCAGCCCCAGCCAGCCGCGCCCAAGTCCGACCGCGCCAGAGGAGACCAGCACCGCCTGGCGGCCCGACTTTCTCAGTGCGGCAATCGAGCGGACAATCGGCTCGATGCGCTCCCGGCAAAATTCGCCACCGGGGCCGGTAACCGTCGCCGTGCCGATCTTGATGACGACCCGGCGGGCCCCCTGCAACTGCTTGGTCCGTTCGGCAGCCAGTTTTTGATCTTCCCGCACTCGATGATCCCCGCGCTTGCCGGCCTGTGCTCGCCGGGAGCGAAATTGCCTGCCTGTTATTGTACTCAAATTCGTGAAGAGGGGGCGCGCGTTCCCATCCGGGCGCATACGGCGGCCCGCAAATCAATCCATACGCGCCGCCGCGAACGCGCTATGGCTGGGAGCCGCGTCCCCGGACCGCAAAGGTTACCTTTGCCGTCGCCGTATTGTCGAAGCGATCCCAGACCTGGACAGCGAGGGTGTGGTCACCCGAGGGAAGCCCGGGGATTTCGATGTAGTAGCTTTCCTTGGATGCGTCGGAGAGATTGCCCACGGGGAAAATGATCTGCCAGTCGCCGGAGTCAATGCTGTATTTCGCAAGGGCGATAGGGCCGCTGGCGCTGATGGCGTCGAACGAGGCACGCGAATTAAGCAGCCCGGCCCCCGCGCGCAGGTTTTCGATGCGCGGGGGTGTGTTGGCAACCTCCCAGCGGTCGCTGACCCGCTCGCCCCAGAGCGCCTGATCGGGAGGGTTCGACGGTGAATCGGAGGCTACGATCTTGAGGTAGTAGGCTCCGTCGGGCATGGAAGTCGTGTCCCAGGAATAGTAGCGCTCCGTGAGCTTGTCTTTGAGAACGTGCCAGGACTGCTCATCCTCGGCGCGATAATAAGCGGTGAAGATCAAGTTGTCGCCGTTTGCGTCGTGCGCGGTCCAGAGCACCGACTGATATCCCTTCTTCGCGAATCCCTGCGGCGGGATTTCAATCTTGGAAGTGCTCGGCCGAGCTTCCTCATTCGAAGGCGGTGCGGACGGAACGAACCCGGTGGCGTGGGGTATCCGCAGCTGGACGGGCTGTGCGCCTTCCATTGCGGCGGCCTGCGCGGCATATCCTGCAATACGCACGCCGGGGTCCTGCAGCGCGATGTCGTCCACAACCGGTGCGACGTTCTTCGGCAGATAGGCCAGGCGAACCCAGGAGATGGAAGGGGCATTGTCCTTGCCGGCGTCGAGGAAGGCTACCTTCCACTGCGCGAAACGCGACGCGGGGCAGGTGGTCGGATCGCCCGTGGCATCTTTGTATGGGCCTGCCCAGGGGCTCCAATCCTTGTCAGGATTTGAAGTGTTGCCGCAGCGCAGATAGAAGGCGGTCTTGCCGTGCGTCGCGCCATTTTCGCCCCACCAGGCCAGACGCCCCCAATGAGAAAAAATCTTGGCGTCGAACGGTTCCGAAGTGAACGTCCCCGAAGATTCGTACTCCGGGCCGAGCGAGAAAATCTTTCCGGGGTTAGCCGTGGCGACGAACACCTCGCCTCCGGATCCGGCGACCATGCTGGTGATTTGCGCCGAAGCGGTCTTTGCCAGGCTGGCGTAGACGCCGTGATCTTTCAGCTCAAGCAGTGTCCCGGTGTTTCCCGTTCCGAGCAGAACCCGCCCCGCGGGAGAAATGGCTAGGGAGAAGACCAGCTCCGCAGTGGACGACCAGACTGTGGTTGGCGAGCCATCCGGTGCAATCTTGACAACCTCGGCGCCTCCGGCGAGCATCGCGGCGGGATAGGGATAGATCGGAAGCGCCTGCTGGGCCTGCGCCGGCAGGCCGGTCGAAGTGACGTTTCCTTGGGCGGTGATGGTGGTAGCAAGGATCGCCTGCGGTAACATGGCCGGGAGCAGAGCCGGCATCGTCGCTGCGCTTGTCTTTCCCCCGATGGAGGCCGCGTAGAGATTGCCGTTGCTGTCCGTAGCGAGGGAAGTCACTTCCTTCTTTGCGGTCTCGTAGATAACGAAAGATGTCCCGGCCTGGGGCATGCCGTCCGACGTCTTTCGGTTGATTTCGATGCGAAGGATCAGGCCGCTGGGGTCCGTCCCGACAAGCAGGTTGCCTTTCGCATCGAAGGCCAAGGTGCGCGCGTGAAGCTCCTGGCTCTGATAGAAAAGACGGCCCTTTCCGTTAGGCGCCACGACGAAGACCTCGCCCTTGTCGCCGGTGCCCACGAAGAGATTGCCCTGCGGGTCCTCCGCGAGCGCCCAGATATATTTCGAGTGCGGATCGAAATAGACGCTCTTTGTTCCCTCCGGAGTGACGCGATAGACCTTGCCATCCGGCGAAGTCCCCACGTACAGATTATCATTGGCATCGAAGGCGATCGCCTGCGCCGCCAGCTCGGAGGATTCGAAGACTGTGGATCCCTTGCCTGAGGAATCAAACCGCAGGACCTTGGCATCGGAACCTCCGGCAGCATACAGCCGCCCACGGGAATCAAGCAGCAAGGCCCACACGTAGGCGAGGCTCGGGTCGGCAAACGAGGAAAATTTCGGGGCGGGAGCGAGCCGCCCGTCGCTGCTGATGGCCACTCCCTTGGCCGTGCCTTTTTCGAAATCCGAAAAATCGGATTGACGCCAGTAGCGCGTATGTTCGGCGCGGGCCGCGGCGGGGAAAATCGCCGCCAAGGCCAGCAGGCACACAACCGTCGTTCGCCGCGTCATGAGTTGAGGTCTCCTTTTGGGATCGGGCGTCACTTCACTGTGAGCATCAGCAGGCGCTGGCCGGCGATGACCTCGTGCATATCCACGGACCATTCTCCCGCAGTGGACTGCCATAGCAGTCTCGCGCCTCCCGGATTCTGACGCTGGTCGAGCACGTTAATGGTGGAAAGCGGCGCGTTCGGCATTTCTTTGTCTTCCACCAGGATGGTCGGCGCGGCTTGCAAAAGCGTGGCGTAGAGATGGCTGTTGCGGCGTTCCCTGTTCATCAGCTTGATCTGCTCTTCGAGTCCGGGAAGCTGACCCTGGGAGGTCATTGCCAGGACTTGTACGTTGCGATTCAGAAAAGCCGCGTCGCTGACGACGACTTCGAGCATGCCACGCGGGATTTGTGGCGGCACCGTGATTGGAATCTCCTGAATAAAGGGCGCGCCGCGATAGGGCCGCAACAGCACACGCACTTTGACAGTCTCCCCGGGCCTCACCTCGCTCTTATCCGCCCAGGCGTTGTCAATCATAGCCCAGCGATGCTTCGGCAGCGCCTTGACCCGCAGGCGGACCTGCGTGACCTTCGGCCGTTCGTAGGAATTCGAGTAGATTTGCGCGAAGGCGGATTGGACTTTCGTGGCCAGATAGAAACCCGCCGGCGTGGTTTGATCGGTGGGCGCGAACAGGTCTTCGAGATGCACGGGGGTGTGTCCCTGAAGATCAATTTCGCCGTCCAGCTGCAGCGTGGTTCCCTCGCCGTAAATCGCGCTGCCTGCGATGCCATTGAAAGCGGCCGTGGCGATGAGGACGGATGTCAGTTGGGGGCTTTCCACCACCTCGAAGTGATACTTCCTCTCGCCATCTGGCGTCTCGAGGGACATGTCGAGTGGGATCATGGACGGCCCGGGGCCGAGGGTGCCGCTGACGGCGGTTTGACGGTCCTGTGTCAGCGTGCCGATGGTCGGGCCGGTGGTGATGATCTTTGTCGAGGTCGCGGAGGAAGCAAGCGTCATCATCACATGCGCGGCCGATAGAGGCATGCTCACCCGTCCGAATCCGAACAACGGATGACCGCAGGCGAGAATACGATCGCCCTCGACGGCCGTCACGGTGCAGCCCGCGGTCATTGAGAGATCCCCGCGGATCAGGTCGATTCCCACCATGTCGCCGGGCTTGAGTTTGGCATCGCCGGGAGTGGGGGCTGCGGTGCCCCCCTCCATCAGTGCCATGCCATGCCGGAAAAATGCACTTCCGAAGGTGGCGAGTGTCTGGGGATAAAGCCCGGTGGTGACGAGCGGCGTCTCGATGGGAACCAGCACCTGTCCCGCGCCGGCCGCCGCGCTCCGTGCCAGGCCATCGGGCAAAGATAGCTGCTCGGAGGCGTATACGGGCGCCGAGGGCGTGACCGTCCATCCCTCCATCGAAGGCTCAGGATTATCCACCGGCCCGCTTGCAATTCGATGGGCGGCCGGTCCGGAAGGAACCGGGACCGTCTTGGGCAGAGCAGGTGAGAGCGGATAATGCGCCACCTTCAGCATGTCGGCGATAGGCGTTACTCCGCCAATTGCATCTTTTGTGAAGGTGCCCAGTTTCAGCGCAAGCGCTCCCCCCAGCTTTCCATCGAAATAGACGGGGCTGCCACTCATCCCCGCCACGACGCCTGTCTTGGCGACCTTCTCGCCGAGCAGTCGGACTAGAATCACGTCCCGCTGCGGTCCCACTGCATTGTGCAGAACGCCAATGACTTCCAAATTGATTGGCTCGATCTTATCGCCGTCGAAAATCGTGTAAACCACACCCTGCATGCCGGGCTTCACGTCCGCCAGTGGAAAAACCGGGGGATCATCGGCTGCCAGGGTGGGAAAGGCCAGGCCGAACAAGAGGAGGAGGACCAGCAGAAGGGTCCGTGGCTTCCGGGCGGTGGCTGGCATGGGGAAACCATGATACCTGTCGGGACGGCGGGAGGCAAATCCGCTGCCTTGCGCGCGCCGTGCTACTGCCAGCCACCGAGCTGGTGCGAGCGACCTGAAGAGGGAGCAATTTGCAACGGCTAAATTACTTGTAAAATGCAAGTGATCGCGTTATGGTCTCGCCGGTGCCCGATAGACTCAAGAGAAAGCGCCGGTCCGGCTGCCCAGTCAGCATCTCGCTCGAGCTTTTTGGAGACCGGTGGTCGCTGCTGATTGTCCGCGACCTGATGGTCCGCGGATACCGGACCTACAAAGAGTTCCAGAAGTCCGGCGAAGGGATTGCCACAAATATTCTGGCGAACCGCTTGCGCAGGCTTGCGGCGGCGGGGATCATTCTGGCGGAGACGGAGGCGGGGGACGCCCGGCGGGTCAATTACAGGCTGACGGAGAAGGGGATTGACCTCGCACCGGTCCTGTTCGAGATGCTTCTCTGGGGCGCACGGTACGAAAAGACCTCGGCGCCCTGCGAATTGGTGGAGCATATGGCAAGGAATCGCAGCGAGGTTCTTGCCGAAGTTTGCAGGAGATGGCGGGAGCGCGATCCCACGCCATTGCTTCCTCCCTTTCGAGGGCCAGCCAGTGGCCCCGCGGGGCCATCCGGGCAAAAGGAGCTTCGCGGCGGGAAGCGGCAGAGCCGAAGGGGCGTAACATCCTGAAAAAGTCTGGAAAGGAGATCACGAGCCATGAGCAGCGTACGAGTGCTGGTGGGAACTCGCAAGGGTGCATTCATCCTTTCCGCGGACGGCAAGCGGGCCAAATGGGACGTTCGCGGCCCTTTTTTCGGAGGCTGGCCCGTCTATCACATGAAGGGATCGCCGGCCGATCCAAACCGAATTTATGCCTCGCAATGCAGCGACTGGTTTGGACAGATCATCCAGCGCTCGGACGACGGCGGCAAGACATGGGACACGCCGGGCGGGGGAATTGAGTTCACGCCGGGCACCATGCCAAAAGGCTTGAGCAACCGATTCGTCTACGACACCTCGGCGGAGACCGGCAAGGCTCTGACCACGCATCAATGGTATGACGGCACGCAGCATCCGTGGGAGTTCAAGCGCGTCTGGCATCTCGAGCCATTGGGAACCGATCCGCAGACCGTTTTTGCGGGAGTGGAAGATGCTGCGCTGTTTCGCACGACGGACGGCGCACAGACCTGGCACGAGCTTCCGGGTTTGCGCGGACACAGCTCCGGCCCCCGCTGGTCGCCCGGTGCCGGGGGCATGTGTCTGCACACGATTCTGTTTGACCCGGGCGATCCCCGGCGGATCTATATCGCGATTTCAGCCGCAGGCGCGTTTCGTTCCGACGACGGCGGCAAGTCCTGGAAGCCGATTAACCGTGGCCTGAAATCGCCATATCTTCCCGACCAGACCGCTGAGGTGGGCCATTGCGTTCACCACATCGCCATGCACCGCACGCGTCCCGGCGTGCTTTTCATGCAGAAGCACTGGGACGTGATGCGCAGTGACGACGCGGGGGATTCCTGGCGCGAGATCAGCGGAAACCTGCCCACCGATTTCGGCTTTGTGATTGACGTGCACGCACACGAACCGGAGACCATCTACGTTGTCCCGATCAAAAGCGATTCGGAGCATTACCCGCTCGATGGAAAGCTGGGTGTCTACCGCAGCCGGACCGGCGGAAACGAGTGGGAAGCGCTCACCAAGGGCCTGCCGCAGCGCGATTGCTACGTGAACGTGCTGCGCGATGCGATGGCTGTGGACTCGCTGGATTCCTGCGGGGTCTATTTCGGCACGACGGGCGGACAGGTGTATGCTTCGCCTGATGCCGGAGATACCTGGGCTCCCATTGTCCGGGACCTCCCGGCAGTGCTTTCGGTGGAGGTGCAGACGCTGCCATGATTCGCGTACAGCTTCCGGCGCACCTGCGGACCCTGGCGCATGTCGAGGGCGAAGTGAATCTACAGGTCGAGGGGCGGGTGACGCAGCGCTCGGTTCTGGATGCGCTCGAGGCCGTCTATCCAGCGCTGCGCGGGACCATCCGCGACCATGTGACGCAGCAGCGCCGCCCGTATCTCCGATTTTACGCCTGCGCGGAGGACCTCTCCCTCGATTCCCCCGATTCTCCGCTACCCGATGCGGTGGCTACCGCGGCCGAGCCGTTTCTCATCATCGGAGCAATTGCCGGCGGGTAGGCGAAATCTCCCTACGGCCGCATTTCAGGGAACCGCTGCCTAACCGCCTGCGCGAAGCGGCTATGGCTCGCCCAGAGGCACTTCAAAGAAAATCAGGGGTTGTTTCGAAGGGATGACGGTCGCATCGGGCAGATAAAGGCTCGAATGGGCGGCGAGCGACAGGTCGTGATTCAGGTCGAAGAACAGGAACCCATGGATCGTGCCGTTCGGCGGCACGACGTCCGCATCAAGCGCCAGCGGTTGCAGGAGGGCGGCCAACTGGCTGACTTTCTTGTCCCCAATCGCTCTCATGCCGATAGGGAACCGGCGCATCTTCGGAACCGGATCCCCGCCGGGATGAGCGATCCGACGGGCCACTTCCTCGGGCGCCAGCCAGTCAAGTTCTTGCAGGCGGCTGCCTTGCAGGTGCACATCGAGCTGTATGGTTTCCAGGCCAATCTGGATTGGATTGCCGGTGTCGTTGCGCAGAAGGACTTCCACCGGCAGGATTCCGGTAGGAAGCGGATTAGCCTTGCCGAACTTGTTTTTGGCACGCGCGGAATCTGTCCAGGGAAGCGCCGAGACCGTCATGCCGCCGTGCGTGTCGTGGGGCATGCTGTCCCCGGCGCGCGCGGAGGAAGGGGGAGTGGTCGCAGGCTTGTCTTGGGCGATTGCGCTCGCGCTTGCCAGCAACGCCGCCGCGATCAGTAGCAAAGTCGCTCGCACCATAGATTGTCCATTCGGATGCACCCTTCGCGCAGGGCGTTGCGCACCCCGCCTTGGGAAAAGTATAGCTTGGCCGTCCCTGCTCTGCGAACTCGGTTCAGCTTCCGCCGCGCAATCTCTGGCAGGCTTACTTCATTGACGCGCGCGGATCCTCTCACGCGGGAGCCTTGCTTACCTCCCTGGCGAGATAGATGATTTGACCAAGGTGGTGTTGCGCATGGGCCGCCATGCGATGAAATACGGCAAGGCGATTCTTCGAAGGTGTTTCTGCGGAATACGGCGCGGTCCAATCCTCGGCTCTTTGCTTCCGAATCGTCGCGATCACCATGGCGATAGCCGCGTCGAAATCGGCGAGGAGTTGTTCCTTGGGCCGCTGCGACGCGTCGGAAAATTCGAGCGGGCGATTGCGAATGTATCCGGTTCCTGCCACTTTTGCGCCGATGTAATGATTCAAATTGCCCGTCAGATGCAGGAGCAGATGGCCGATGCTGTTGCCATGGGGAAAGGGGCGCATCCAAAATTGTTTTGTGGAGAGTGGCGCGGTGAGTTCATGAATGGCATCGCGCACTTCCTGATACGTGGTTACGAACGCGTCCGCGACGACCTGCGCAAGTTCGGACATGGAGCCTTTTCCTCCTCCGTGCCCGATGACTATAGCAGCCCCGGGGCGGATTCCGCAGCGCGGCACCGCCCGCCCGCACTGCGGCCGCGGCCTGCGAGTACACAAGGAACACATCAGCCAACGCGGGTCCTCGGAGGGGTATGCTGGAGGAGATTCGTGGCTCGGGCGATGAATTGAAAGGCTCGGCGCGCCAGGTTCAGATGGGCCCGGCGGGAAGCGGCCGCTGAACCCGGACAGTTTCAACGACGGAGACGAACGGACATGCTGCGTCAGATCATTTATCCGGCAGTTTTCCTTCTGCTCGCCGGAGCGGCGTTTTCCCAGAGCCGACTCCCTCCGGGAAACATCATTCCCGTGCGGCTAGACACGTCGCTTTCCTCCGCGAAAAGCAAAGTGGGGGAGCGAGTGTCGGCGCGAGTCATGCAGGACGTGCCGCTTGGCCGGGGAGAGATTCTGCGGAGCGGTTCGGAAGTGTTGGGCCACGTGCTGGAGGCGGACTCCGCTTCAAGGAATGGGCAGGGAAAGATTGCCGTGCGGTTCGATCGGGTGAGATGGGCGAAAAAATCTCGACGTCTGCCAGTGGTCCTGAGTCTGCGGGCCATCGCCTCATTCATGGATGTGGAGGAGGCGCAAATTCCCCTGTTCGGCGCTGATCGCGGCACTGCGGAGGAAGCCTATACCACGGAGCAAGTGGGAGGGGACGTCGTATATCGCGGGGGCGGGCCGGTGCGGATGGGATCGGAGACCGTCGGGACGCCGGCGGAGAATGGGGTGCTCAGCCGGATGACGTCGAATCCGGATTTGGGTTGCCGTGGCGCCGTCGCGGGCAATGGCCGCCCTCAGGCGCTGTGGGTTTTCTCTTCCGCTGCCTGTGGCGCGTACGGCCTCCCAAACATCCGGATTGCTCATGCGGGAAGAGGAGATCCGAAGGGGGAGATATTGTTTGTGTCGGAGCGCGGCAATCTGCACATTCCGGCTGGCAGCGGCCTTCTTTTGCGTGTAGGCACCGTAGCGCGAGCCACGCCCTGATCGTGCTATGCTCCCACCGTTGAATCTTACGGGAGGAAAGAGACGATGACAGTCGGCGTGAGCCCTACAATGGTGACAACGGCGCTGGAGATTCCAGGCTATCGCGTGACGAAATGCCTGGGGCTCGTGCGCGGAGTGACGGTGCGATCGAGGAGCGTCCTGGGAACGCTTGGCGCATCTCTGGAGACACTCGTGGGTGGAAACATCACGCTGTTCGAGGAGATGTGCGAGAAGACGCGGGCGCAGTCTCTGGACCTCATGATGGAGCATGCCCTCCAGCGGGGCGCGAACGCCATCATTTGCATGCGTTACGATGCCACCGAAGTCATGCAGGGCGTCACCGAAGTCATCGCCTATGGGACGGCAGTTCAGGTCGAGCGGTCCGCTTAGGCGTGCCTGGAGAGGATTCCTCCGGGAAGTGATCATAATGCGCCGCAATGATGGGGAAGGGAGACGGAGATGAAGTATCCGCGAAGAGCGATTCTCGCAGCCGCGATTCTTGGCGTCGCGGGGGCGGTTCTGTCGGTTCGGGCCGACGCGCCCAAGACCGAGACGGTGCAATTCCAGTCCCCGACCGGCCCCGTCAGTGGCTTCCTGGCGTTGCCGGGGGCGCCGGGCAAGTATCCCGCCCTTGTGGTGATCCATGAATGGTGGGGGCTGACGGACTGGGTGAAGAGGCAGACGGTAAAGTTCGCAGGGCTCGGATACGTGGCACTGGCTGTGGACCTCTACCGCGGGAAAGTGACCAACGACCCCATGGAAGCACACGAATTGATGCGTGGCCTGCCCCAGGACCGCGCGGTGAGCGACTTGAAAGCGGGCTTTGCCTATCTGGCAGCGCGCAAGGATGTAGATTCGAATCACATCGGCTCGGTGGGATGGTGCATGGGCGGAGGGTATTCCCTTCAGTTGGCGATCCATGAACCGCGGTTGGCCGCCTGCGTAGTGAACTATGGCGCCCTGCCGACCGATCCGAACGATATCCAGCAAATTGCCTCGCCGGTGCTTGGAAACTTCGGCGGGGAGGATCGTGGGATCACGCCCGATGACGTCCATGCCTTCGAGAAATCCATGAAGGCTCTGAACCACCGCATTGATGTGAAGATTTATCCGGATGCCGGGCATGCCTTCGAAAATTCTACGAACACGAAGGGATACCGCCCGGCGGACGCCACGGACGCCTGGGCGCGCACAGTCGCCTTTCTCAAGAATTATTTGGATTAATTGAGATGCGGAAGGTCAGCGGTTAAGGCGCCGCAGCAACTCCTGCAGGCGCGCGCGGTCCGCCGTGCCCATGCGGGTGAATTCGACCCCCATGCCTTTCTCGGTATCCGCGTAGCGCACGATGCCGTCAATTCGCATCTCCCCCTCCGGAAGCACGAAGAGAAGCTGAATTACTGTGCCCACAGCGGGGGGCTTCAAGGTGGAGACGAAAACCCCGCCCGCACTCAGATCGCGCACGCGGCACACGTTCCGCGGGCCATTCGCTGTCCAGGCCACCCATATCCCTTGCGAGGTCGCCACTCGGGGGGCACGCCGATTTTCTCGAGATGGCCTATCCATCGCCTCACACATCCCCGGTTCATTTCAATATTCGCCAGACGCGAAGGGAGCCTGCTCCGACCTCACACCTCTTGGCTCAATCCGCCGGCGAAAACAGTTGGAGAAATATAACATTAGGCAATATAAAAGAAAATTAGCACGGAAGCGGCGATTACTGCCGAGGCACATCCTGATATACGGAGGGGAAAGTCTCCATTGTAGGGGCTTCGCCGAAGAAGGAGAATGGCAGGGAAAGTCCGGGGGAGAATCCGGTGAGCGACAACCCTCAGCGCAGCATGAATGCAGGACGAGGCCCCATAGAAGTGCCGCGTTCGCGCGGCCGCGTGGCGGTGATTCCCGGCGACGGCATCGGCAAGGAAGTGATTCCCGAGGCCTTGAAGGTGATGAGGGCGGCCGCAGGGGCCGGCGGGCGCGAACTGTTCATCAAGGAATTTGATTGGGGCGCGGACCGCTACCTGCGAGACGGCACGACACTGCCTGCCGACGCGCCAGATATGTTCCGCCGCGAGTTCGACGCAATCCTGCTTGGCGCCCTGGGCGACCCGCGCACTCCCGAAAACCGCCACGGCGCGGATATCCTGATGGGCCTGCGCTTCAAACTCGACCTCTATGTGAACCTGCGTCCCTGCGTGCTCTTTGACCGCCGTCTCACTCCGCTGAATGAGCGCACGGAAGAGGACATTCATTTCGTGGTGCTGCGTGAGAATACCGAAGGGCTGTACGTCGGCATGGGCGGATTTTTCAAGAAGGGCACAGCGGACGAAATTGCCATACAGGAGGACGTCAACACGCGAAAGGGTGTTGAGCGGATCATCCGCTATGCATTCGAGTACGCTCGCCGGCAAGGCTTCACCCGTGTATGCATGAGCGACAAATCGAATGCTCTGGCCTTCGGCCACGATCTCTGGCAGCGGGTGTTTGCCGAGGTGCAGAGCGAATATTCCGCAATCGAGGCGCGGCACCTCTATATCGACAACCTCCTGATGCAGATGTTGCGCGACCCCTCGCAGTTTCAGGTGATCGTGACCTGCAATCTCTTTGGCGATATTGCCAGCGATCTGGGCGCGGGGCTTATCGGAGGACTCGGGCTGGCCCCGTCCGGCAACATTCATCCGGGAAGCGTGTCGCTCTTTGAGCCGGTGCATGGCTCGGCGCCCGATCTGGCCGGGAAGAACCTGGCCAATCCCATGGGAGCGGCGCTGGCTAGCGCGATGCTATTTGATTCCCTTGGCTGGACGAGCGAGGCCCGGATGATTGAAAGCGCGGTGCGCGCTGCAATCCGGGAAGGGAAGACCACGCGCGACCTCGGCGGTTCGCTCGGCACGCTCGAAATGGGTGAGTGGCTGGCGAACAGGGTGGTCAAGGCATAGAAATGGGCCAGCCCGCCGTAAATTTTAATCGTCCATTCCTCCACAAAGATCGCAAGCGCGCGGAGGAAACGGCAATCCGCGCTTGACAGATGTCAACGGCTGGTGTATCGCTTCGCGTTGACGGGAGCCTTCCATGACCAATCGAAGAGATTTTCTGTACTTGGGGTTGACTGCCCTGGCGCTGCCGGTTGTCCCGGGAGTCTGGGCTGCGCCGGCAGAGGCCGCGGTGCCAGAGGCATCCGCAGCGCTCCCGTTCTACAAAGTCATCTTTGATCAGAGATTCGCGGAGAGCCGTGCCTATGCGGACGAAATGCGCGCCGCCGGGCATTTCGTCCATGGAATTCGGGGCGATATCACCGACGTTTGGTTTAACGATCTGGACCTGCGCTGGAGGAAAGGGCCGGCGGCGATTGCGGGCTTGACCGGACCGGGAGCCATATTTTGCCTCGAACGGCTGGCCTGGGATCGGAGAATGCGAGTTCTTTTTCGCGCGGATCACAGATCTCTGCCGGATGGCCGGATCGAGCATGCCCTTTCGGGCCCCGAACATCTGGTGAATCGGTTTTCGGTGCCGCCTGTGCAGGGAGATGAATGGCCGGTCCGCATGGCTCAGTGGACGAACCGTTTCCCGACGGGCCCCTCGCGCCGCGCTGAGGAGACCATCATTAGACCGTCCCTGAACGAAGGAAAGAACCCGGAACACCTCGTGTCTTGGGTTATCGGCTCACCGCAGGTTGCTTGACCGCGGATTGCCTTCAAGGGTTGAGGATGAGCACTACGGCTTCCGCTGCGGATGAGCGGCAAGGACTTCGCGAACTCCATCCGATCGTTTTCCGAAGCAATGGGCACGCATGGGGTGCCGGTTCCCGCGGAGAAGGCGAACCTCTGCCGCTCTGGATGCCATTTCCGCCTGCCCCGCTCGCAATAACCAGCCGGGCATTCGGCAACAGCATCCGCACCATACGCCGCTCCCATACGCGGGCCGTGCTTTGGGAGAATTCCCATTTAGCGGGCGCGCGGGGCTGGAACAGTCTCGCAGATACTAGGAACAGGAGCGTGTCATGAAGGTACCTCCGGGCGTTAGCAGTGAGGATTTCGCCGAAGCGCTGAAGCAGTTCGAAGATGCGGTGGGGAAGGAATGGGTCTTCACCAGCGACGAGGATGTGGCTCTCTATCGCGACCCGTATTCGCCGTTCTGGGGCGAAAAGGAAGAGCGTTACGCCTCGGCGGCGGTGGCGCCCGACGGAGTCGAGCATGTCCAGCAGGTCGTGCGGATCGCCAACAAGTACAAAATTCCCATTTACCCGATTTCGACCGGGAAGGACCTCGGATACGGCGGCTCGGCCCCCGTCCTTTCCGGGAGCGTGGTGGTGGATCTGAAGCGCATGAACCGTATCCTCGAGGTAAACGAGAAGAATGCATATGCGTTGGTCGAGCCGGGCGTCAGTTATTTCGATCTGTACCGCTACATCCAGGAGAAAGGCTTGAAGCTGTGGGTGGATGTCCCCGATCCGGGCTGGGGAAGCCCGATTGGCAACGCCCTGGACCGCGGAGGAGGGTATCTTCTCGCGGAATACCGCAACCACTTCGACTCGCACTGCGGAATGGAGGTTGTCCTGGCGAATGGCGATGTGCTGCGCACAGGGATGGGCGCGCTTCCCGGCGCAAAGACGTGGCAGGAGTACAAGAGCGGCTTCGGGCCGTGGATTGACGGCATCTTTTCCCAGTCCAATTTCGGGATCGTAACGAAGATGGGTTTCTGGCTCTATCCGGAACCACCCGCATATCTGTCCGGAACCGTCTATGTTCCCAGGCACGACGATCTCATCCCACTGGTGGACATCCTGAACTATCTGGAGAATACCCGGGTCGCCAACGGAATGCCGGACCTCGGCAGCCCCCTGCTCGGAATCCCGATGATTTCGGAGATTTCCAAGGATGCTGAGCAGCCGCCTCCCCCGCCGTCTCCCGAGCTCGCCGCCCTCTTGGCTCAGGCCAGCGGCGATTCGCATCCCGGGCTCGAGGAGTACGCGCTGAAGCACGGCATTCCATACTGGAGCTGCAAGCTGAGCTTCTACGGCGCGGAGAAGGCGAACGCCGCGAACTGGGAGTATGCCAAGGAGAGATTTTCAGCCATTCCCGGCGTGAAGTTCGAGGAAAACGAAATGTACAAGTTTCCGCTGACGCCCGAGCAGCGGGAGAAAGTTCACAAGCCGCAGTTCGGCATTCCCAGTCTGGCCATGTTCTCCATCGGCGCGCGCACGGCCTTCAACCCGAATCCGACCAACGGCCACATGTGGTTCTCCCCCATCATTCCGCGGACGGGCGAGGCGATCTTCGAGGCCAACCGCGTCTTCGCGCAGGCGGCGCGCGAGTTTGGCCTGCCGGTGCTCTCGTTCAGCCTTCCGTCTACGTATTGGGAGAGGGCCTTCATCTATATTTTTGCCTTTCCAGTTACGCACGATCCCGAGGTCAACCAGAAGAATCGAGCGGCGTTGATGAAACTCATCCAGACGGCTGCCGAGCACGGTTGGGGAGAATACCGCACCGCCCCGGCCTATCAGGACGCGGTGATGAACGTATATTCCTTTAACGATCACATCTTGCTCCGGTTCGACGAGACGCTGAAAGACGCCGTGGACCCGAACGGGATCATCTCCGCGGGCCGGTATGGCATCTGGCCCAAGCACCTGAGGGAGGGGCGGTCATGAAAGTCACGCGAGTTTTGGGAGCGACGGCCATGCTGCTGGGCCTGGCGGCGAGCGCGCAAACGGTGCGAGCGCAGGCCGCCACCTCTGCCTGGACGACCTCGATTCCTTCGGGGAAAGGCGAGCCGCGCGGCTACGTGCAATACCAGGAGTACTGCGCGGTTTGTCACGGCGCAGGAGTGGGAAAGCCGGGAACCATCGCACTGGCGGCAAAATACAAGGGAACCAAGCCCGCCTTGCTGTCCGAACGCACGGACCTCACGCCTCAACTGGTGAAGCTCTATGTCCGGAACGGCATCACCGTAATGCCCTTTTTCCGCAAAACCGAGATCAGCGACGCCGACCTGGACGCCATCGCCGCGTACCTGACGCGCAACAACAAGAAGCAATAGGCGCGCCGCAGGGTTGCAAGGGGCAGGAGGCAATTTGGGGCGCGCGAGGGCGCGTGCCAGAGGTTCGTCCGCAATCGCCCCTCGTTTCCGGCTCTGCTGCCGCTGTTTGGTTATAATGCCGCAGGGGCCCAGGCGTGGCCCGGCGGGCCGGCTGCCGCGCAGGGCGTTGCGACTTTCCATGTACCTCCTCTACAGGATTCTTACTGCGGCAGGGATGCTGTTTCTGATCCCCTATTATGCGTGGCGCGGATGGCGGCGCGGAGAGCCGGCTGAAACGCTGCGCCAGCGTTTGGGGAGATTGCCGCGAGAGATCCTCGAGCGCGCGGCTCCGGCGAGTGACGGCGAGAAGCAGCGGCCGGTGATCTGGATTCACGCTGTTTCGGTGGGCGAAGTCCTCGCGGCGGCCTGCCTGGTTGAGAATTTGAAGCAGCGGTACACTTCCTGCCGGGTATTCATTTCGACCACTACGGAGACGGGCCAGCGCTTGGCCCTCGAACGCTTGCCGCGGGCCGAAGGCGTCTTTTACTTTCCTCTCGACTGGATGGTGGCCGTTCGCCGTGCACTGCGCGCGATTCGCCCTGCGCTCATCATCGTCATGGAGACTGAAATCTGGCCCAATTTCTTGCGAGAAGCCGAGCAGCGCGGCATCCCGGTGATCTTCGCGAATGCCCGGGTATCCGAGCGGTCCTTTGCGCAATACCGGCGGTGGAAATTCCTCGTGGAGAGTCTCTTCGCGCAAGCGATGAAGGGGGCCACGCTCTTTCTCGCGCAGACACCGGAGGACGCCAGACGGTTGGTCGCCATGGGCGCGCCGGAGGAGATCGTAAAGGTGACGGGAAACCTGAAATACGATGCGGAGCCGCCCGCGAGCGGCGCCTTCACCGCATGGCTGGAAGAGCAATTCAGCCGCCAGGAACGATGGCCGGTGCTGGTGGCCGGGAGCGTTGTGGCCGAAGAGGAGGAAGCCGTACTGGCGGCCTACGATATCGTGCAGCGCCGCTGGCGGCGCGCGTTGCTGATCCTTGCCCCGCGCAAGCCGGAGCGCTTTCCTGCGGCCGCCGCCATCGCCGCAGAGGACGGCTGGAACGTGGTCCTCCGAAGCCGCCTGGACCTGTCGGTTGCGCTGGAGGAAAATGCCGAGGTGCTGCTGGTGGATTCCATCGGCGAACTGGCGGGGCTCTACAGACTGGCGGACGCCGCGTTTGTGGGCGGCTCGCTGGTTCCTTCCGGCGGGCACAACATTCTCGAGCCGGCCTGGTTTGGTCGGCCTCCCGTGTTTGGCAGGTCCATGGAAAACTTTCAAGACATGGCTGCACAGTTTCTCACCGCGCGGGCTGGCATCCAGGTTTCCAGCGGCGAGCACCTTGGCCGTGTCTGGGTGCAGCTCATCGAGAACGATGCGGTTCGCGAGCAGATGGGTCGGGCCGCGCGCTCTCTCTCCGAACGCAATCGCGGCGCGACGCAGCGCTCCCTCGCGCAGATTGCCGCGGTGCTGGAAGCCGAAGGATGCCCGGCGTGACGCGTGGGGATTCACCCCGCTGGTTTCTTTGGCCGCTCGCGCTGCTCTATGAAGCCGCCGTCCGTCTCCGGGAACGTCTTTACAGCATGGGTCTTCTGCGCTCGCGGCGCCTGGATGGGGTGGTGATCAGCGTTGGCAATCTCACCGTGGGAGGGACCGGGAAGACGCCGATGGTTCTGTGGTTGGCGCAGCATCTGCAGGCGGAAGGCAAACGCTGCGGTATCCTGACGCGCGGCTATCGCGGCGAGATTTCTCCGCAAGGGCCGACCAGCGACGAAGTGCGGTTGCTCCAGGCGCGGCTCGGGCCCGAAGGGGCCCTTGGCGTCGGCGCGGACCGCTACGCCTGCGGGAGAGAACTGGCAGCCCGGGGAATCGGCTGGTTCGTTCTCGACGACGGGTTTCAGCATTGGCGGCTCGCCCGCGATGTGGATATCGTCTTGGTGGACGCGACGGATCCCTTGGGAGGCGGCCGGCTGCTTCCGGCGGGACGGCTGCGCGAGCCTTGTTCGGCGCTGCGGCGGGCGGACATCATCGTCATCACACGCAGCCGCTCTGCGCCCGCGGTAGAGGCTGTCCTGCGCCGCTATTCTGACGCGCCGATATTCTATGCGCATACTCATCTCGACGCGCTCGTTCCATGCAAGAAAGAGTCCGCCAGCGGCCGCTCTCCGTCTCCAGGTGAAGGGAAGTGGTTCGCCTTTTGCGGAATAGGCAACCCGCCGGCGTTTTTTGCCGATCTTCGCGCGTGGGGCTTTGCGGTGGTTGGCAGCAAGGTGTTCGCGGACCATCATCGTTATACGCCGCGCGACGTGGACGCAATTCTCCGCCAGGCGCACAGCGCCCTCCCAAGCGAGGCAGCCGCCATCGTCTGCACGGAAAAGGACCTCTTCAATTTCGATAGCACGGATTGGGGGGATGCGGATCTGTATTATTGCCGCATTTCGCTGGAGCTGGACCGGGAAGAGGATTTCACGCGCACGATCGCGGCCCTTCTCGAATCGCGCCGTTCGATGCGCAAATCGAATTAGCCGCGGGGGCGGCGTTTCCGGCTCCGATGCGAATCTGAGCACTCCCCGTATGTTTGCTTGACGAGCTGGAACGCGGACGTTAGGCTTTCGAAGACTCGGCTAAGCCCCCGGCCGGTGCCAGAGACGATGCCCGAAACCCACGAGCCTCCTTCGTTGTTTTCCGCCGCCGTAGATGCCTGCAAACACATGATTTTTTCCTTGCAGGATTATTCGCTGCTGGTGGTCCGAGCCATGGGCAATGCCTTTACTCCTCCTTCCTACTGGGGCGACACCCTCGAACAGATGGATTTGATTGGAGTGGGCTCGCTGGGAATCGTGGTGGTCACCTTTTTTTTCATCGGAGGCGTGCTGGTCCTGCAAACCGCGGCGCAGTTCCAGCGCTTCGGCGAGACGACGCTGACGGGCGATGCCGTTTCGCTGGCTCTGGTACGCGAGCTGGGCCCGGCCATTACGGCGCTGCTGGTCGCGGGGCGGAATGCCTCGGGGATTGCCTCGGAGCTGGGGTCCATGGTGGTGACCGAGCAAGTGGACGCCATGCGCGCGCTGGGGACGGATCCGATGCGCAAGCTGGCCACGCCCCGCGTGGTGGCGATGGTGCTGACGCTTCCGCTGCTCGTGGCGGCGGCCGATTTCGTCGGGCTGATTGGCGGATATGTGGTGTCCTACTTCACGCTGGGTCTCGGCGCCATACAGTTCTGGACGCGGGCCGTGAACGCACTGGAATTCGGAGATCTGGTGCAGGGGTTCATCAAGCCGCTGATTTTTGGGATGATTATTTCCACGGTTGCGTGCCATCAGGGGTTGCGGGTGCGCGGCGGCACACAAGGAGTCGGCCGGGCAACCACCTCCGCCGTGGTGATCTCGTCCGTTACGGTCCTGGTGGTGGACTTCTTTCTGGCGAAGGCCCTGCTCTACATTTTCCGGTCGTGAGACGGAAGGCTCGCGCGGAGACTCGCGACAGGCCAAGGACGAGGAGAGCTTCGCAACCCGCCGCTGCGAATCCTCGCCGTTTGCATCTATAATTCTCCCATGCTGGATGTCTCCACAACCGCTCCACTCACCGGGGCTCCCTTGGTTGTTCCCGGCGAACCGCTTATCGCCTTCCAAGATGTCCACATCGGCTTCGGAGAGGACGAGGTGCTCCGAGGCATCTCCTTCGAGGTCTGGCCCGGTGAGACGAAGGTGCTGCTCGGCGAGAGCGGGTCCGGCAAGACGTTGATTATGAAATTGGCGGCAGGCCTTCTCCGCGCCGACTCCGGAAAAATCTGGGTGATGGGACACGACCTTGGAGAAATGCCGGAGGATGAACTGCTCAGGTTTCGGCGGCATATCGGCTTCGTCTTTCAGGAAGGGGCGCTGTTCGATTCGCTGACAGTGGAAGAGAATGTTTCCTTCCGGCTGCGCGAGGAAGGACTGCCGGAGGAGGAGACTCTCCAGCGGACCCGTGAGGTTCTTCAGTTTGTCGAATTGGAACAAGCGATTGACATGTATCCCGGCGATCTTTCCGGGGGGATGCGTCGGCGCGCCTCGATTGCCCGGGCGCTGGCGGATCGCCCGCCGCTGGTCTTTTACGATTCTCCGACGGCCGGCCTTGATCCGGTGACCTCGCAGACGATTATTACCTTGATCCTCCGAGGCCGCGATATCCAGGGTGTCACCGCGATGCTCGCCACGCATCGCGTCCAGGACGCCTTCGGGCTGGCGCACTTCCGGTTCGAGCGGGAGTCGAACCGCGTCGTGCCGATAAAGCCCGGTGGCTTGCCGCGCCTGGAGGGAGCGCCCGCGGCAGACATCGAGCAGACGGCGGGATCCACGCGCACAAGCGTGCTCGTGCTGCGGGACGGGCAGGTCTATTTCGAAGGAACAGCCGTCGCGCTCCTGCATCCAGCGGACGAATATTTGAAGAAATTTCTGGCTTCGGCGGAATAGAGCGGGACGGCGGGACTCTCGAGGAGGGACGGCGATGGCACAGCGGAAACAACTCACATGGGCTGAACTGAGGGTTGGAGTTTTCGTGCTGGCGGGGTTGGTCATTTTGATGGTCGCGGTTCTCTACGTCACCGGCGCGGGATTCCTGGGCCCGAAATACCGCCTGATAACCTATTTGCCTGAAGTCGAAGGACTGAAGACGGGCGCTCCGGTGAATCTCGACGGTGTCGCCGTGGGTAACGTCCAGTCTATCAGCCTGGCTCCGCACCCGCCCGACCGCGCGCACAGCATCGTTCTGGTGCTGCGCATTGCCCAGAAATATCAGAACCAGATTCGCACGGATTCGACGGTGAGCCTGGTCACCCAGGGTCTGCTTGGGGACCGCTACGTCACCATTTCGCGAGGTCTCACGGGTTCTGTGATTCCCGAAAATGGCGTGCTGCCTGGAACCGAGGAAGCGGCCATGAAGGAAGTCGTCCAGAGAGGCGCGGACCTGATGGAGAACCTTGGCGCGCTCACGGACGACCTGCGCGGCATCGTGGACAAGATGCAGAAAGGCAACGGTACGATTGGAAAGCTGGTGAACGACCCCTCCCTCTACAACCATCTGAACGATACAGCTTCGCGGCTGGACGCCGTCGTCAGTTCGGTCCAGAACGGCCAGGGCACCGCAGGGAAACTGCTGACCTCGGACGAACTATACAACCGTGTGAACTCTGCCGTCGGACACGTCGAGGAAGTAACCGCCGCCGTGCGCGATCAGCGCGGCACCGTGGGCAAATTGATCTACGACCCGAGCGCTTACAACGAGATCAAGGGCATAGCGCAAAAGGGCAACGCACTTCTTGGCGATGTGCGCGCAGGCAAGGGAACCCTGGGAAAACTCGCCACCGACGATGCACTCTATTCCAATCTTCGGGACGCTTCGGCGAACGTGCGCGACGCCTCGGCAAAGCTGAATTCGAACGCCGGCACGGTGGGGAAATTCTTCTCCGATCCGGCCTTCTACGACAACATGACCGGTCTATCCGGCGACATGCGGCTTCTACTCAGCGATTTCAGGAAGAACCCCAAGAAGTTTCTGCGGATCAAGATGGGCCTGTTCTAGCCGCGGGAACAAGGCATGCGGCCCGGCGTGATTCGCTCGCTGTGGCAGCGATGCGGGTGCTTCAATTCTGCCTTGCGGATGCAGATTCCAGCGCGAGTTCGCGGAGCCGCCGCAGGTCCAGCTTTCCAGTGCCAAGGCGCGGAAGCTCCTCGACGGCGAGAAACTGGTTGGGGCTCGGCAACCACGGATTTGGAAAGTCCGACTGCGCCAGCCTTTCCAACACAGCTTCGACCTCGCCGGGTGCAAGCGTGTGGAGCACCACCAGCCGTTCGCCCTTTTCCCCATCGGGCACTCCGGTGACGGCGAAGACAGGCTCCATCGCTCCCGCCAGCTCCTGAAGGCGCTCCTCCACGTCGGCGTGAGGGACCATTTCGCCGCCAATCTTGCTGAAGCGGCTGAGGCGATCGGTGATTGTGAGAAAACCGTCCTCGTCTTCCACGGCGATGTCGCCGGTGTCGTACCATCCGTTTTGCAGTACTGCGGCGGTCCATTCGGGCTTGCCCAGGTAGCCTTGCATCACATTGGGGCCCTTCAGCAGCAGCAGTCCGGGCGCGCCGGGTGGAATGGGCTCGTGCGTTTCGGGGTCCACAATCCGCACGCGGATTCCCGGCAGCGGGCGCCCGATGCGCCCCCGCCTGGCCCCCGCTTGGCGAAATCCGCGGGGACGAAAATCCCGCGCGTTCACGGCGACAAGAGGCGAACATTCCGCCGCGCCATATACGTCGATGGGGCGGATGCCGAAGCGGTCCTCAAATGCGAACGCCAGCCGCCTCGGCAATTTGTCGGCGCCGGAGATGACGATCTGCAGGCTGCCGAAATCTTCCGGGGAGCAGTGGCGCTGGTAGCCTTCAAGGAGCGTGGGCGTGGCCACGAGAATGGTCACGCGATAATCGCGGATGAGTTCGCCAACCGCAGCGAAGTCCAGCGGGCTGGGATGATAGGCCACGGCGAGGCCCAGGACAGTGGGGAGCCAGAGCGTCATCGTGTAGCCAAAGGAGTGAAAAAGGGGCAGCACCCCCAGCAGGCAATCGTTGCGGTTCAGGCGGAATATCTGGCCGGCCTGCTCGATGTTCGAAGCGATGTTGAAATGCGACAGCATCACGGCCTTCGGTGCGCCGGTGCTGCCGCTGGAGAAAATCACGGTAGCGGGATCGTCCATCGTTTTTCGCTTTCCGCGCGTCAGGATGGCTTCCAGGAACCGGCCGGGGAGGAAACACAGCGCGAGCGCAATCACCCGCTCGACGAAGCTCGGTGCCGCCGCGGCTTCCTCGATCAGGATGGTTCTACCCGGCAGGCGAAGCGGGATTTTTTCTAGCAGGGACCTGGCGGTGACGACGGTTTGCAGGTTGCATTGCGCAGCAGAGGATGCCAGGGCCTCGGCGGATGCCGTGTAGTCGAGATTGACAGGGATTTTCCCGGCGAGCATTGCCGCGAAATTCACCTGCGCGGCCGGCACTGAAGGCGGCAGGAGGATGCCGACCATTTCCTGCCCGGTCCAGGCGCCGCGCAGCCGGCGCGCGAGGAAGATCGCGCTCAGCAGCACTCCCGACCATTTCATGCGGGGCCGCCGACGGTCGGCCATGGCGAAGCCAAAAGGATGCCGGTGCGCGGTCTGCACCAGCGAGCGGTGCAGGGTCCGCATGCGCCCCTTGCGGAGCAGATAGGCGTCGGCTTCCAACTCCTGCATCGCGTGGCGAATTGCAAGCGCCGAAACTGTGGGCGGCAAGGGGCGGCCGAAGCTTACCGTCACGTCATGCGGGATCGCGCGAGGTGCCTGTCCGAAAATCCGCCTGCGTTCAAAGCTGAGTAAGCCTCCCCGGTGGCCACCGAGGTTCACGGGAACGACGGGCCCCTCCACGTCCTTCATGATCCTGCCCATGATGCGGCGCAGGGGCAGCATCCGGCTCGTGCGTGTTCCCTCGTGCTCGGCAAAGATGCACACCACCTCGCCAGAGCGAATGGCGGCGCCCGCCGTGCGCAACGCATTCAACATCTCGTGCGGGCGAGGCCCGGATGGCATTGGAATGGCTCCCAAAATCCTCGCGAAGGGCTTGATATACGAGAGCTCATATAGGTCCCTGCGCATCAGGAAGCGGATCGTCCGGTCGGTCGAGGCAAGGAGCAGAAGAGCATCGGCAAAGGACATGTGGTTCGAGATGAACAGCGCTCCGCCGCTTTCCGGGATATTTTCGCGGCCCACGACTCGGATCCGGTACACGGTATGCGTTGCCACCCAGAGGAGAAACCGCAGAATCGAATCCGGCAAGAAATAAATTGAGTAGGCTGACGCGGCCACGGTCATGACCGCGCCATCCAGGAAAAGCTCCCGCGGATTCTGGCCCAGGACAGCCGAGAAGAAATAGTAAGCGCCCGCGGCGACGAAGATGCCGACAAACGACAACAGATTGGCCGCGGCAATCACTCCGCCTCTTTCCTCCGGGCGCGGGCGATGCTGGATGAGTGCTCCGAGCGGGACCGCGAAGAGTCCTCCGAAGAATCCGAGAAGGGCCAGATGAGCCGCGGAAGTCCAAAGCGTCAGCGCAGGGCTGTAGAGCGCCGCGGAAAAGACGGTCATCCCCAGAGCGCCGAGCTGGATCAGGCCATACTCAATCTTGCCGCCGGAAAGATACCCGGCGGCGACGCTCCCTAGGCCGATCCCAATGCCGACAGCGGCCTGCAGATAGCTGGTGCGCGTGTCGTCTATGCGCAGGACATCGTGCCCGTAAATCACGATGACGAGCTGGAGCAGCCCGGCCAGGAAGAAGAGATAGGTATTTCCAAGGACGGCCCAGGCCAGCACGCGGTCCCGGCGGATTCCCTGTATTTGTGCGGCCAGGTCTCCCAGGGGGTTCCAGCGGAATTTCTTCTCCGGGTCAGCCGCCGGCACCCGCGAAATTCCCGCGCTGGTCGCCAATCCTGCAAAGGTGAAGCACAGGAGCAGCAGGCCGGCGACCGCCTCGCGGCCGCGATATTGATCGGCCAGGAAGCCCGCGGCCATCATGGCGGTTACGCTGGCGAGGAATGTGCCCAGTTCGATGATGCCGTTGCCCCAGGACAGGCGAGATTCGGGTAGGAGTTCGGGAAGCAATCCATACTTCGAGGGGCCAAAAAGTGCGGCCTCCGCGCTGATCAGAAACACGCCGGAGCACTCCATGGGGAGGTTGTGCAGGGCGAGTCCCAGAATAAAAAAGGCCATCACGGCCAGTTCAAGGAATTTGGTCCCGATCGTTACCCGCCTCTTGCTCCAGCGGTCGGCCAGATGCCCGCCGGCCATGGAAAACAGAAGGAAGGGAATGGCAAAGAGCGCGCCGATCACCAGGACGAGGAAATCGCGCTGCCCGGCGGGAAAATTCATCGACACGATCATGTAAATCACGAGGAATTTCAGCGCATTGTCATTGAAGGCGGTTTGGAATTGCGTGACGATCAAACTCCAGAAGCCCCTTCGCCAATCGCGCGGAGGATGTGCGCCCAGTGGCGCGCCGGGATGGTTTCCTGTGGCGAGCGCGGTTTGATCGAGTGCGGCCATGAACCGTTGCCTCGGCTGTCTGCCCGAGGGCGAGTGTATCGCAAAGCGCAGCGTGCCTGCACAACGCGGCCTATTGTGGTCTGTGGGTTTGAGGCGCGACGGGGAAGATCTTCCGCGGGCGAGAGTGCGCCGGCCTACTGCTGTCGGGCGAGGGGGCGCTGGGCCGCCCGGTTGCCCGGAGCGTCTCCCGCCGGAGCCGGCGCGGGGGGATCCTTACGCCGAGGGTATTTCGTCTCAATGTAATCGCTGACCAGCGCCTGAAACGCGGCGGACAACAGCTCGTAGGTGCCTTCCAGCGTGGTGAATTTCTGCCCGTCAATGTAGACCGGGCAGCGCGGAGCCTCTCCGGTGCCCGGCAGGCTGATTCCGATGTTGGCGGCCCGGGACTCGCCGGGCCCGTTGACGATGCAGCCCATCACCGCAAGCTTCAAATTCTCGACGCCCTCGTATCGGCGCTTCCATTCCGGCATGTTGTCGCGGATGTAGGTCTGGATGCTTTCGGCCAGTTCCTGGAAGGTGGTGCTCGTGGTGCGGCCGCAACCGGGGCAGGCCGTCACGCTCGGGGCGAACGAGCGCAGGCCGAGCGCCTGCAGGAGTTCGCAGGCCGCGTACA
Source organism: Acidobacteriota bacterium (assembly GCA_021780215.1). Taxonomy (GTDB): domain Bacteria; phylum Acidobacteriota; class Terriglobia; order Acidiferrales; family UBA7541; genus Palsa-295. The sequence goes on along the minus strand of JAJXZD010000213.1, from coordinate 7,203 downwards.
CTTCCTCGCGGCGGTCGCCTCCGGGGCGCGGAGTGAGCGAGACGCGGATCGTATCGCCGATGCCCTCATCGAGCAGGATGCTCATGGAAGCTGCCGACCAGATCAGCCCCTTGGCGCCCATCCCCGCTTCAGTCAGCCCGAGATGCAGCGGCTGGACGGTCTTCGCGGCGAGGTCGCGATAAATGTCGATCAGATCGCGCGGCCGGGACACCTTGCAGGAAATGATGATCTGGTCCTGGCGCAGCCCGGATTCGAGCGCCAGTTCCGTGGATTCCAGCGCCGAGAGGACCATGCACTCGTTGAGGATCTCCTCGGAAGTCTTGCCGAGGTCGGCGTCCGTGTTCTCCTGCATTTTGCGCATCACCAGCTCCTGATTCAGCGAGCCGCCGTTCACGCCGATGCGCACCGGCTTGCCATGATCCCGCGCTACTTTGCAGATTGTGGCGAACTGCTCATCGCGCCGCTGGCCATGGCCCACGTTGCCGGGGTTGATGCGGTACTTGTCGAGAGCGGCGGCGCAGGCGGGGTATTTGGTCAGCAGCACGTGGCCGTTGTAATGGAAATCACCGATGAGGGGAACATCGCAGCCGCTATCGAGCAACCGCTGCCGAATTTCCGCAACGGTCGCGGCCGCCTCCGGCATGTTCACCGTGATGCGGACAAGCTCCGAGCCGGCCTGCGCGAGTTCCAGGCATTGCTGCGCCGTTGCCGCGGCGTTGGCCGTATCCGTGTTGGTCATGGACTGGACCACCACCGGCGCTCCGCCGCCCACGGAAACCTTGCCGACCTTTACGCCGACTGTCTTGTGCCGTTGCCGTGTCATGGAAAATCTATTCTAGCGAATTCGCTCTGCTGTTTGCCAGTTGAGGTCTGTTCAGGCGGCGCCGAGGTTGACATGGCATCCCATGTGAGCGAAGCCGGCGCGGCACGAAAAAGGAACGGCGGTTGGATCGAGCCTTCAGCACTCGGCGCGATGGGAAGCGCCGTTGGACTTCGTTCCGCGCACAGGCGGAACAGGGATGGCCATTTTTCGGATCATGGCCAGGACCAGCCGCTTGTCGTCGTTCGAAAGGGAACTGGAGTATCGCTTGATTTCCGCGAGGAAGCGAATCTCCTCTTCGGAAAGCTCGCCCAGCATCTTCCGGGTCTCGCGGTCCTGCGCGGTGTCCGTGCCGGGAAAGAAATCGGCCAGGCTGATTTCCATCGCCTCGGCGATTTTCGCAAGCGTTTCGAGGGAGGGCACAGTATGGCCGTTTTCGACGCGAGAGAGATAGCAGCGGAGCAATCCGGTGCGGCGCTCGATGTCGCCTTGGGAAAGTCCCCGGTCGCTACGATAGGACCGGATGACTTCTCCGATATTCACTCTGGGCTTTTCTTTGGGCATCGTATCGTTTCCAGCAACGCCCGGAATGTTACGAGTTACCTTCGCCCCTCGCAAGCGGTATTTGAGGATTTGTTTCGAATTAGAAACATCGCGCGCATGGCCGGGCCGGTTTCCGGCAGCGGGCGGCCGAGGCCGCGATGAGAATTTTCAGGCGATGGACTGGGGAACAGGGCTGGCGAGAGGTGGCGCTCCGGGCTGGCTTCCGGAACGGTGTCTGGCGCGTTTATCGGCGTAGAGCGCCTGGTCGGCACGTTTGATCAGCTCGGCGGAGGTTTCGCCGCGCTTGTAGTCGGTCCATCCACGCGAGTAGCGGCAGGGAATTTTTATCCCCTCATACTCGATTTCGAGGCCGTCGACCCGGCTGAGAACATGTCTTACCTTGTCCACCTGGCATTCGGGCAGCAGCACCATAAATTCATCCCCTCCAAGCCGACAGGCAAGATCAGAGCCGCGGATAGCTCTTTGGAGGCGTTCGGAGAAGCCTTTGAGCAGCAGATCGCCAGCCGCATGGCCCAGCTTGTCGTTGACCTGCTTCAATCCGTCGATGTCAATCAGCAGGATGGTCAAGGGGCGACCGTAACGGGAGGCCCGAGTGATCTCTTCCGCCAGGCGCTGTTCGCCGGATCGTCTGTTGTACATTCCGGTCAGCTGATCGAGCGCCGCGAGCTTGTAAACCTCGTTGGTGAGACTTTCCACCTTGGTGAGTACGTGGAACTGGTCCGCCATCTGATTTCTCATGCGCATGATCAGGACTTGTTGATAGACCAGGTAGACGCTGAACAGCAGGACCATCCCGACCAGTGCCCGCACAGCCTGATTCAGATAGAAGGAATAGGTCTCCTGCTCCTTGCTGAGCATCGCGGGGAACGCAAAGGATGCAACGGCAAGAGTGAGCAGAACCAGCACCAGGAGTGTGGAAGACCATAGCCACCACTGGCGTCGGTCCAGCTTCTGCATGCGGTCGCGGAAGTAGTCCGGGTGCGGTTGTGCCTCGTTTCGAGATGGATGTTTTTCAAGCATAGCGTTCGACCGCGTGTTCCCCCAGCCACTCTAGTTTGCACCGATTGGTTAGACCCGGCACAGAAATGTAATCCGGAGTTTTCATTTTGATTATCCATTGCCTGACCGTTCCATCGCGGAACACAACCATTCTGAGTTCGGGACTCGTTGCTGCCTTCCTGCTGGCGCGTTGCAGGGAATCTACAATCGTCAGTTCGGGTTGCGATGCAGCGAATCAGCTTTTCTTGTCTGCATGAAGGATTGCGTGCAGTGCGGCTTCGATTTCCGTGAAACGAAACGTATAACCCAGAGTGAGCAAGCGTTCGGACTTGACGCGCTGGCTTGCCAGAAGCAGGGCGTCGGCCATCTCGCCGAGTACGGCGCGCAGAACGAACGCCGGGGCGGGAAAGACTGCGGGGCGGTGAAGCGCCCTGGCCACGGCGCGCGTGAACTCGGCGTTCTGCAGCGGATTGGGGGACACGATATTGACCGGGCCTGAAAGGGATTCATCTTCGAGAATGCTCAGGAGAATGTTGGTTGCATCCTCGATGGTTACCCAGGATATCCATTGCGTGCCCGTGCCGAGGCGGCCGCCAACGCACAAACGGTAGGGCAGGAGCATGATCGGGAGTGCACCGCCCTTTGCAGATAGGATGAGGCCGAATCGCAGGAGCACGGTGCGGATTCCGGCCAGGCTTGCGCGCTGGGCCTCGGACTCCCAATCGCGCGCCAGGAGGGCGAGGAAGTCAGTTCCGCCCTCGCTGGCTTCCGTCAGCAGCTCATCACCGCGATTGCCATAGTAGCCCGTGGCAGAGGCGGACAGGAACGCGCGCGGCTTTTTGCGCAGATGGGAGAGCGCATCAACCAGTACCCGAGTCGAATCCACGCGGCTGGATCGCAGCACGGCCTTGCGAGCGTGAGTCCAGCGGTGACTGGCGATGCTGGCTCCGCTTAGGTGAACGAGCGCGTCGGTGCCCTCCATGGCGGCTGTGTCAACGCTTGCGGATGTGGGATCCCACCGGATATCTCCGGGCGACAGGGAGCCACCCGGGCGGACCAAGCGGCACACACTATGTCCTTTCGCCCGAAGTGCATGGACGAGGGCCCTGCCCGTCAATCCCGATGCGCCCGAGATTATGACCTTCATGGGTTCGTCCGCGAGAAATTTCCGCAGTTCATCGTGCTCTTCAGGCTCATGCGGAGTGGACCGCCAACTTTGGCCAGCGTCTTGGGAATTATAGCGCCGTTGGAGCGGGCACAGGCTCGAATATGGCGCCAGCGCAGAGCGAATTTCGGCGGGGCCGCCCTTTCTGCGATAGAATCGGCGCCGCTTGAGTGAGGCGATGATGCGTTTCTTTTCATGGCGTGTGGCCGCCACTGCAATTGGGGTCTTGCTTTGCGTTCTTGCTCTGGATTGTTCCATTGGCGCTCAGGACGCACGGAATATTTCCGGATTCGCCCCCACCCGCGCTCGGGCCGAGAGAGAATGGGAGAGAAAACTTCAAGAGATCGTCACGGCTCGGCAGGCGGAGGAGAATTTGCGGCGGCTCACCAGCGAGCCGCACATGGCCGGAACAGAGGCCAGCCATCGCGTGGCCCTGTGGTTGCTGGATCGCTATCGCAGTTTTGGCTTTGACGCCCAGATTGTCAGCTACACGGTCTGGCTGCCCCAGCCGCGTATCGTCCAACTCGAGATGACCCGGCCCTCCCGCCGAGTCCTGGCCACTCCCGAGCCACCAATCCCAGGGGATCCTCAAACCTTCGACAAGCGTGCCGTCATGGCATTCAATGCCTATTCGCCCTCAGGTGAGATCACGGCGCCCGTCGTGTATGCGAACTACGGCATGCTTGCGGACTACCGCGAGCTGGCCCGGCGGGGCGTGCAGGTTACCGGAAAGATTGTCATTGCGCGCTACGGCCTCGGATATCGCGGCATCAAGGCCAAGCTGGCGGAGGAGCATCACGCGGTGGGGTTGATTCTCTACTCGGACCCGCAGGATGACGGCTATGCCGCAGGGGATGTCTACCCCCGCGGGCCATGGCGCCCCATGGGAGGAATTCAGCGCGGAGCCGTCCAGTACACACAAATTTATCCGGGCGATCCACTGACCCCTGGCGTGGCGTCCACGCCGGGGGTGAAGCGGCTGGCCCCACAGGATGCCGCCGACCTTCCGCACATTCCCACGATGCCTATCAGCGCACAGGATGCCGCCGTCCTCCTCGCTAAGCTTGGAGGCCGCACTGTTCCGCGCGAGTGGCAGGGTGCCCTGCCGTTCACTTATCACCTGGGGCCAGGAAAAGCGACGGTTCACATGAAACTGGTGATGGATTATCGGGAGCGGCCGATCTACGACGTCATCGCCAAGTTGCAGGGGGCCGAAGCGAACCAGTGGATTCTTTTCGGAAATCATCATGACGCCTGGGTTTTCGGAGCCGCCGATCCGGGCAGTGGGACAGCCTCCATGCTCGAGGCCGCGCGCGCCTTGGGTGAGCTCGCGCGTTCCGGTTGGAAACCGCGCCGCACGATCGTTTTCTGCTCGTGGGATGGCGAGGAGCCCGGCCTCCTGGGCTCGACCGAATGGGTGGAGCAGTATCGGGCCCGGCTGCAAGGCCATGCTCTCGTTTACGTCAATACGGATGTGGGTGTCACCGGACCGAATTTCGGAGCTTCGGCCTCGCCATCGCTCGGCGAGCTGGTTCGCGATGCCGCCCGGCAAGTCTCCGACCCCGCGACTGGCATGAGTGTCTACCAGGCATGGCAAGAGCACGCCGCCTCCGGCCGGAAGGAGATTTCCGGCACCGCACGACTGGCCCCCGAAGCGAAGAATGCCAACGAGGCTCCCGTCGGAAATCTCGGCTCAGGCTCGGACTATTCTGCGTTCCTCGATTTCGCGGGGATTCCCTCGATGGACCTTGGATTCACCGGCGACTATGGCGTCTATCATTCTCTCTACGATGACTTCCTGTGGATGCAGCGGTTCGGCGACCCGCAGTTTGCCTATCATGCGGCGCTTGCGCGCATTCTGGGAATTTTGGCGCTGCGTCTGGACGCGGCGGATATCCTGCCTTTCGATTACTCGGCGTATGCCGAGGAGATCGCCCGCGCGGTGAAACAGGTCAATGCGCGCATCCCGGGCAATAGCGACGCGGAGGCCAGCCTCAAGCCCGTTGCGGATGCCTCGGCCGAGCTTGTCAACGCGGCTTCTCGCGCTTCGTCCGCTCTGGGCTCCCTCGCCAATGTCAAATTGGATTCCGCGCAGGAAGAACAGCTCAACCGTGGCCTCGCTGCCGTTGAACAGGATTTTCTCAATCCCGAAGGGCTTGCGGGCCGCCCGTGGTACAAGCACACCATCTTCGCGCCCGGCAGTTATGCAGGTTACGCCGCGGAGGTGCTGCCAGGCGTGGCCGAGGCGCTCGATTCAGGCGATTCCAGCACGCTTCATCAGGAAGCTCAGGCGCTGGCGGCGGCATTGCGGCGCGCTTCGGTGCGTCTAGGCGAGATTGAACGCATGGCCCGGCAGATGACGGCCGCGTCGCCACCGATGCAGCCGTGAGTCCGCCGCGTGTCGTCGAGTCGAATGATGGAGCGATGAATCAGACGGCAGTTCAGGGCAAATCGAGGCTGCCGTAGGAACGCGGAAAGGTGACGATGCCCCAGGGCATCCGGAATCCGTCGAGGATTTTGAGCACCCGGTAAGATTTTGCGTCAATCACGTACACGTCGTTCGAGCGCCCGCACGCCACCAGGAGTTTGGAATCATCTGGCGTGAAGGTGAAATGCCAGCAGCGCTGGCCGACGGACACCTCGCCGACAGGCTGAAGGGAATCGGCGGTGAATACCTGAAGTTTCCGCGCGGCCGCCGCGGCCACAAGGATGCGTGTCCCGCTGCGGTCATATGCGACGCCATAAGGCCTCGCGCCGGTGGGCGCTGTGCGCACCACGTGAAAAGCTCGGTCCAGCAGAACCAAGGTCCCCGATTCCTCCATCGTCACCGCGTAGCCATTGCCCAGAGGCGAGCGCTTCACTCCGCGCGGCAGCTTTCCTGCATCTGCCAAATTGACCGTGCGGAGAGGTTTCCCGGTGGCGACGTCGTAGATGCCCAGGGTGTTCTGTCCTTCATTGGCCACGATCAACTGCTTGCCATCGGCGGAGAATTCCAGTCCTTCGGTTTCGATGCCGGCGGTGAAGGTGCGTCGGCGCGCCCAGTCTCCCACGCGGAATTCGACAATTTGAGAAGGAGGCTCCTGTTCTTCGGTGGTTTGGCTCCCCGCCGCGGGAGGGCCGCCGGTGGATGCCGGCTCAAAGGAGGTGAAGATTCGCGTGCCGCTTGGATTGATCTTCACGAACTCGGGATTATTCCCCACGGGGATACGCCGGGCAGGGCGCAGGCTCAGCCCGCGGGTGTCGTACACGGTCGCGTCCGCGGTGTCCTTGTTGGCGGTGAAAAGATATCTGCCGTCGAAGCTGAGGCCCAGCCCGCGGGGCGCAGTATTCTCCGGCTGGATGCGCTTCACCACCGTAAGAGTGGACAGATCAATTACGGAAATTCCGCCCTCTTGTTCGCTCACATAGGCGACGCGGGTAGGGACTTTCCCGGCTGCGCCCAGTCCCGCGATCGCTAGAAAAACGGCGGCGATTGCCGGCAGCCAGCGCACACGCACGCACCTGCCCGCCACGTGGTCTTGCGGTGCTCTTGCTGATTTGTCAGCGGATTTGAATGGGCCCAGAAGAGGGGTGTTTCTCGCCGGGGACATTGCTAGTCAGAGCGAGCAATCTTCTGGGCCCGCTGGCGCACACTATCTCGTAAAAGGGGCTTATT
>JAJXZD010000172.1 GCA_021780215.1 Acidobacteriota bacterium | reverse complement strand
GAAAAGCACAGTCGAACGCTTCATTCCTCTTCGCTCCTCGAGCTTTCATTATGCCGGGAATGACGCTTGCCAACAAGAAGGCAGGTTCAGGAGTGTCCACTCGCCGAAACGGGCGCCGCCGGCGTCATCGAAAGGTCCGGCTCCGGCTCCGCAACCATTTCCACCGGATATCCCAGTGCCCGCCAGGCGTGCAGCCCGCCGGCCAGCGGCCGGACGCGCTCGAAGCCCCTCTTTTTCAGCCTGAGCGCCGCACGGGCGCTCGTCGCCTCGTTTGGTCAAGTACAGTACAGGACGATTTCGCGGTCGCGCGGAATCTCCTGTTGGCGGCTGTCGAGTTCTCCGGGATCGAAATGCGCGGCGCCGGGGATGACAAAAGGATGCAGCCGGAAATCCATGTCGTGGCGCAGGTCGAGAATCGCGAGCGGGCCGCCGTCCTCCACCATCTGGCGCAGCTCGCCCGCTTCTATCCGTTCGGTCCAGATGCCGCGCAGCAGCTTGCGGCGCGCCAAATATTTCCGCGTGATATAAAAGGCCAGCAGCGCCACCAGCAGCCCCAGCACCGCGCCGCCGAATCCCCGAACGTAGTAAGCAAGCTGATCCAATTGAAAACTGAAGATGCGGCCCAGGCCGATGAACGCGCCCGCCCAGAAGAATGCCGATAGAGCGTCGAGCGCCAGGTATTCCGGCAGGCTCATGCCGGTGACGCCGGCAAGCGGCGGTATCGCCGGATTCAGCCCGGGAACGAATTTCGACGCCAGGATCGCCCATCGGCCATGACGCGCCACGGCCTCTTTGGTGCGCCGCACGCACGTGTCCGGCTGGAGGGAAATCCGGCACACGATTCGCAGCACTCCAGCCCCGCGCCACCGGCCCCACAGAAACCACCCCGTATCCGCCATCATCGCGGCTAACATCACCAACCCGATCGTGGTCGTGAAATTCAGGCTCCCCTCACCGGCCAGTGCCCCCGCAACGAATAGCAGCGGAGCCGAGGGCATTGGCAGGCCCGCCTGCTCCAGGAAAACCCACGCGAATAGCACTGGATAGCCGTGCCGGAGCAGGAAATGAAGGATGCCGGCCATGGGAGAAGACAACACGTGGACAAGCATCAGCGCATGAAGGGCCAAAGGCACGGCTGGCACGAAACTGGGGTGCGAAACCATAACTATAGATTGGACGCTGCGGGCTATGAAAGAGGTGCACGCCGTTACAGAACTGCAACCAAAATTTCATTCCGGGCCAGCGCCTGCACGGTCTTTCGGAATTCGAACCAAGACGATCCATAACCTCATGCATACAAAACAGTTAGCGGGAGGAGGTTCGCCGGACTTGGCAGCCTGCTTGCTCTTCGAGGAATCGAGGTGCACGAACCTCGTCGCCCGATTCCGAAAGTATGTGAAAGAAGGGGCCAGTGCTATCGGGACATCGGTGACATCTCCAAGCTACTCCCCGCGTGGGTCGCGGCCTGAGAGCCTCAATTTCGTGACTCGTGCGCCTCGCTAACGTCTCCAAATTTTAGAACTTCCGGCCCATTTCCCACTCCTTCCGCTGTCCACGGGCTTCGTGCTGTTGCTCACCCACGCCGCGACGAAGGAAGGGAACATGACAACCCCAGAACTCCGCCTCACACGACATCCGGATTCAATCGAAAAGATCCACCCATCCCAAACGGAGGAAAGATGAGAAAGGCAGTTCTGCTACTGGCGGCTGTTCGTCTGTATTCCAGCGAACGCCGCGCCGAAATGGCATTGGTTCAAGGATAAAAAACTCTGGATGAGCTTCGCGCTGATTGGAGGCTCGATCGTCGCAGATGTCGAAACCACGGAACTGGCCCGGGGACGCGGAGCCCAGGAAGGCAATCCCTTGTTTGGTCCGCAACCCAGCCGGCTTCGGGCCTATGCAACGAGCGTCGCGCTCGACGCGCCCTTACTGGTCGGCGTCTATCTATCGAGGAAATGGAAACACAACCGCTACTGGATTCCGTTCACCGCCATGGGCGCGGGCCCGCACATCGGCGCGGCCCTGTGGAACACACATGTCTGCCAGCCGAATTGCAAGTAAACGGCTTCGATGACTGTGAACGAGTGAAAAGAGAAGGGAAGCCGTTGCACACGACCACACGGCCGCCCCGACCGTTGGACGAGCCCGTGTGCCAATTCCGTTCGTAAGGGCACCGCTTCAGCCGTGCCGCAACCAGCGCCTTATCAATGCGGCTTTACAGGTTGCGGAAAAATGCCTTGGTCTTTGTGGGTCGCGGCTTCAGCCGCGACATATAGCCCGCAAAAACAAGGGGCTTTAGCCCCTGAAGCTTCTGCGCCGGCCTTTTTCGCGACCTCTTTAGCCGCCGAGGGCCGCATTTCCCAGTTGCCACACAGACTCGGGCGCCGGCAACCCGAGAAGGGGTGCAAAGCTGTAGCGGAACGGGAACGGGAATTTCATTCCGGGCCATCGCTTTAATGAAGCGCGCACCGGCGTTGAATGCAAATTTGTAATGTTAAGAAAGTACAGTACTTAAGTGGATAAGAAAATCCGCTCATTGGAAAAGCGCGTGCTTTATCCCAATCCGAGGTGCACGGCGACCGTCACCTCGCTTCTGGAAACATGAGACGGAAGGGGCTCATGTAACCGGAATAGGGGTGACTTCTCCCACCTGCCTCTGAGAGGGAAGCTAGGATGGATGACCCCGACGCCCGGCCCGCCTTAGCCGGGCAAGCCGTGCACCTCGATGGAGGCTTCCGGAGCCCATAACCGGGAGCCTCCAGTTCAAGCCCCTCACCCGTTGTCCTCTCCTACCAAACGGCTCGCCCACCCAGAGGCGAGCCGCGTCTGCACACTCGATCCACCGCTCGTAGGGGCGGGGTCTCCCCGCCCCTGTTCGTCCACAAGATCACATTGCCGCCACGCAGGGCGCGGCGACCGCGCCCCACGAATCCAGCCGCTGGTGCGGAGGCGAATCCAAAGGGCGATTGTGGATCCTTCAGGGTCAGCCGCATCCGAACGACGCTCGCCATTTGGCGAGACAGCGCCTCGCCGATCGACATTGCGCTAACCTACGCAGCGGCGGGTTTCAAACCCGCCCCTGCGGCCCCAGCGTTGCGGTAGCCAGGGCAAGTACTTTCGACCCGCTCCATCGCCAGAGCCCGTACGGAGAAGACCGCGCGGGCGGGTCCGGGCAGGCGGCCGCCTCGGCGTGGTGCGGTTTACGCAGACGCTCCCGTTGTCTTGGGCTGGGGATGGAGTTACGCTACGCGCGGCGAGCGTATTGCGCCAAGCGCGCATCGCGTTCCCCGCTCTGCGCATCACCGCACGAAGACCCTTTGTAGTGACACCCTGAAAATCTCATCTCGCTGAAAACACAGCATTTCTCCGTTCTTCAGCTCGACCGAGTGACAGCCTGAAGAGTCTGTATAGCAACTCA
>JAJXZD010000194.1 GCA_021780215.1 Acidobacteriota bacterium | reverse complement strand
ACACCGAACCCGCCCCAGACACTACCGATGCCATCCTGGCGCTCGACCTGAACACGGGAAAAATTCGCTGGAGCTTTCAGGGCACCGAAAACGACGTCTGGATGCCGGATTGTGGTCCGGACGTCAAGACACTTGCTTGCCCGGTAGGAGTGATGGGGCCGGATTGGGATTTTGGCTCGTCGCCGATCCTGCGAACGCTGCCCAGCGGGCGCCGGATTCTGGTGGCCGCGGAGAAAAGCGGGACTGTTTTCGGCTTCGATCCCGATCGAAACGGCGCCCTGTTGTGGAAGATCAATCTCGCCTCCCGGCGGCCCGACCCGCGAGGCCTTATCGTCTTCGGCGGAGCCGCGGATCAGCAGAATGCCTACTTTGCTCTGACCGAGGGAGGCGTTGCCGCGATCGGGTTGCAGGATGGAAAGCGGAAGTGGTTTACGCCGATCGTCGCGCCGGGCGCCACAGGCGCCGACGCCGGGCAATCCGCGGCCCTCACGGCCATTCCCGGCGCTGCATTTGTGGGCGGCTGGGACGGCAAGCTGCACGCGGTTTCGACCACGGACGGCCGCATTCTCTGGGAATTCGACACGAAGCGCGCATTCACCACTGTGAATGGCGTCAAGGCGAATGGCGGCTCGATTGGCGGCCCCGGCGTGGTCGTCGCGGGAGGAATGGTCTACGTTGGCTCGGGATACGCCGTCTTCGGGACTGGGCCGGGCAATGTCCTGCTGGCCTTTGGCGTGGAATGAGGCACCCGGCTGAAAACAGCCCATCCTAGGGGGAAAACATGAGAGTCCCACCGGGCGTGAGCAGCGAGGATTTTTCGAGTGCGCTCACCCAGTTCGAAAACGCGATCGGGAAGGAATGGGTCTTCACCTCCGAGGCGGACCTGGACCTCTACCGCGATTCCTACTCCCCCTACTGGCACGAGAAGGAAGACCGCGTCGCTTCCGCGGCCGTCGCGCCGGACAGCATCGAGCAGGTGCAGAAGATCGTCCGGATCGCCAATACGTACAAAATTCCACTGTGGACCATCTCCACCGGGAGGAATCTTGCCTATGGGGCCACGTCTCCGGCCATGTCGGGCAGTGTTGTCCTCGATCTGAAGCGGATGAATCGGATCCTCGAGGTCAACGACAAGAATCACTATGCGCTGGTCGAGCCGGGAGTGAGCTACTTCGACCTCTACCGGTACATTCAGGAGCACCAGTTGAATGTCTGGATTGATCCTCCTGATCCCGGCTGGGGCAGCCCGGTGGGCAATTCCCTCGAGCGCGGCGGCGGGCGCACCCCGATGCGAGACCATTTCGCCTCCGTCTGCGGGATGGAAGTGGTGCTGGCGAACGGCGATATAGTCCGCACGGGCATGGGCGCGCTGCCGGGTTCAAAAACCTGGCAGCAGTACAAGTACGGCTTCGGCCCGTATTTGGACGGGATGTTCTCGCAGTCCAATTTCGGAGTCGTCACCAAGATGGGCGTCTGGCTGATGCCGGCGCCGGACGCCTATCGCGACGGCACGGTTATGGTCCCGCGGCACGACGACCTGATCCCCTTCATCGAAACGATCTCCTGCCTGATGGATTCCGATATCCTCCGCGGCACGATGATGCTGGAAAGCCCGCTGCTCGATTACCGCGTCGCGCAGGGCGGCACGGCCTTCGACATGCCGGGCGGCCCTTCCGCGGAGGAAATGGAGCGCATTGGGCGAGAGAAGAATCTTCCGTATTGGAGCGCGGAACTTCGCTTCTGGGGTGCTCCCCGAGTCATTGACGCCCAGTGGCAGTATGTAAAGGAAAAGTTTTCCGTCATCCCCGGCAGCACCTTCAAGGACGGCCGCTATTATCGGTTCCCGACGCAGATCAAGGAAACCGCCGCGGACCTTCTCGTCGCCCTGGGCATCCCGAATCTCTCCGTGTTCGGGCTGATCCAGAATGCCGATGGCCACCTGGGTTTCTCGCCCATCATTCCGATGTCCGGCGAGACCATTTTTGAGGCGCTCAAGGTGTATGGCGAGCTCTACGCCGAACTCGGCATATCGCCCAGGAACCAATTCACCGCTCTTCCATGGTCCTACTATCCAAGGGCTTTGCTGCTTCTCTTCGGCGTCTCCATTTATCACGATGTCGAAAAGAACAGGCGGAGCCGGGAAATTTTCAAACGGCTGGTGGAGGTGTCCGCCCAGCACGGCTGGGGCGAATACCGCACTCATGTCGCCTTCATGGACAGGGTCGCGGACATCTATTCCTACAACAACCATGCCCTGCATCGCGTCCATGAGACGCTGAAGGACGCCCTCGACCCCAACGGGATTCTCTCTCCCGGAAAATCCGGCATCTGGCCCAAACGCCTGCGGCAGTTCAAGGCATGAGAGTTTCGGAGATCAATGTGCAGTTTTCGGCGAGTGTGCCGCGACAAACCCGTAACCGCGAAACAAGAGACTGCGATGAAAACTTTTGGCGGCATGCCGCTTTGAAATCAGTTTCCGGGGAAATGCGATGACGCAACCGCGCAAATTCTACGGCTGGATTCTGCTGGGCGTCTTCTGGTGGATTCTCGTGACGAATCTCGCGTTTCCCCTCTACGGCGGCGGCCTGATCAACGCCTACATGGCTGCTGATTTGCACTTCAATCGAAGCACCCTGGGCACCGCCTTCGCCGTCTTCCAGTGGATGATCGGTCTCCCGGGCCCCCTGGTTGCCATGTATGTGAACCGCAAGGGCGTTCGCTCCACGGTGCGAGCCGGAGCCTCGTTGGTGTTCGTGGGAGCATTGCTCATGGCGCTGTTTGTCCATAGCGCCTGGCAGTTCGAGGTGGCATTCGGATTCATCATCGGCGGGGGCGTCATCGCCGCCGGCCCTCTTCCGACGCAAACCGGCATCTCGAGATGGTTTGAGAGAAGAAGAGGACTCGCCATGGCGCTCCTTCTCACGGGCCCTTCCGTGGGTGGCCTGATCGCGCCGCTTGTCTTGGACCGGGTGATCGCTCACTACCACGGAAACTGGCGCGCCGGTTGGTGGGTGATCTCCGGCCTGAGTGTCCTGGCCATCTTGATGGCTTCCTTGTTTGTGCAGGAGAGGCCTTCGGACCTGGGCCAATTCGCGGATGGCGAAGCCGATCCGTCCGGCCCCGCCCACACTGCTCTCTCGCAAACGAAGCGTGGCGTCTATCGAACGTCAGAGGAATGGACATTCGCGGAAGTGTTGCGGACGCCTGCCTGGTGGCTGATCCTGCTTTCGGCTCTTGGGTTCAGCGCCGGCTACACGGCCTTCCTGGCCCATGGCGTGGTTCATCTGCGTGACTTGGGGCACAGTTCGGCCGAGGCAGCCTTCTCCTTTTCCGTCATGTTGTTCGCGCTGCTCATGGGGAATCTGGTGATTGCCGCGCTCGGCGACTATGTCGAGCCTCGGTTTCTCTGGGCCGTGGCATCCGGGGCGTTTGGAGTGGGGATGCTCTTGGCGCTGAAAGCGACGGGCACGGCAGGCCTCTATGTATATGCAATTTTCTTCGGCCTCGGAGTGGGGATGGCTTTCCCGAACATGATGACTCTGCCAGGCAACTATTTCGGGCAGAAAGCATACCCTCTGGTGGTTGGCGTGATGATGGCGGTGGCAACCACGGCGGGGGCACTCGGGGCGTTTGGCGCCGGATATGACTACGACCATTTTGGCAGCTACTCTCTCGCCTTCTATGGCATCGCAGCCTTATCTTTTCTCGGATCCGTTCTCGCGCTGTTCATGACGCCGCCGGCGAAGACATCCGCGCGGCTCGGCGTGCCGCGATAGTGGCCGGACCTTGGTTCCGGGCGGATTAGTTCTTGACAATGCGTGGGCGTGCAGGTATTTGGTGTGGCGGGCCGGCCGTCAGCCGTCGAAATCGGGGCGCCCGCGGCCGCGGTGGCAGCGCGTGATTCACTGCGCCGGGCAAGTCGCGGGAGCCAGCGCAACCAGCCTGCGCACCTCCTGTGCGGGGTCATCGCCTCTTTCCATGGGCATAGCTTCGAATTGCAGTTTGCGAAAGGGAATCGAGGAATGCAGCTTCCACCGGGTGTTACCAGCAAGGATTTTTCCGCCGCGCTTGAACAATTCGCCAATGCCGTAGGCAAGGACTGGGTGTTCTCCTCCGAAGCGGATGTGAACCTCTACAGGGACTCTTACACACCCTTCTGGCATGAGGAAAAAGAGCCCATCCCCTCCGCCGCTGTCGCCCCCGATAACGTCGAGCAGGTGCAGCAGGTCGTCCGGATCGCCAGCCAGTACAAGATTCCTTTGTGGCCGATCTCGACCGGAAAAAATCTGGGGTACGGCGGGGCCGCTCCGCGCATGTCGGGAACCGTTGTCCTCGATCTGAAACGCATGAATCGCGTGCTCGAAGTCAACGAGAAGAACCACTACGCCCTGGTTGAGCCGGGCGTCAGCTACTTTGATCTCTACCACTACATTCGGGAGCGAAATCTGAAGGTGTGGATTGACCCTCCCGACCCCGGCTGGGGCAGCCTGGTCGGCAACGCCCTCGAGCGCGGCGGCGGATACACCCCCATGCGCGACCATTTTGATGCGCACTGCGGCATGGAAATCGTGATGGCGGACGGAGAAGTTGTGCGCACCGGCATGGGCGCTCTCCCAAACTCGCAAACCTGGCAGCAGTACAAATACGGCTTCGGCCCGTACCTCGATGGCATCTTTTCGCAATCCAATTTCGGCATCGTCACCAAGATGGGCTTTTGGCTGTACCCCGAGCCGGAGGCGTATCTTTCCGGGACGGTCTCCGTGCCCCTTCGCGACGACATCCACAAGATGGTCGAGGTCTTCGCCTATCTGGCGAACTCCGGGATTGTTCGCGGCACAACCAGCGTGCTGAAGACCTCCTCCTTCCTGCAATCGGATCGGGGGGACACCACGGTGGGGCTCGGCGGCTCCACCAAGAGCATGGAGCAGTATGCGGCCCAGAAGGACCTCGGTTACTGGAGCATTGACCTGCCGTTTTACGGGGCCGCGAATGTGATCGCGGCGGAATGGGAGTATGCCAAGGAGAAGTTCTCCGTGATTCCCGGTGTGAAATTCCGGGATGGCGTGTCCTATCGCTTTCCGCTCGATCCGCAGCAGCTTGCGAAGATTGCCAATCCGGTTCCCCTCGGCGTCCCCAGCCTCACCACGTTTTCCATCGGCGGGCCGCGCAGCCAGGGACACATCTGGTTCTCCCCGATCATACCCATGACGGGCGAGGCGGTGCTGCAAGCGCAGGACGTCTTCGAGCAGGCCTACCGGGACATGGGCTCTCCCTCCGCGGCGCCCCCCGGATTCCCCATCTGGTCGTTTTTCTCGCGAGCCTTCGTCATCATCTACTTCATGCCCATCGAGCACGATGTCGAGAAAAACCGGAGGAATCGCGAGATCTTTCGCCAGTTGATCAAGATCGCCGCCCAGCACGGCTGGGGCGAATACCGCACACATACCGCTTACATGGACGACATCATGAACGCCTACTCGTTCAATAACCACGCGCTGCTCCGCCTGGACGAAACCTTGAAGGATGCGCTCGATCCCAACGGAATCCTCGCGCCCGGAAAGTCCGGCGTCTGGCCCAAGCGTATGAGAAAGGCAAACGCATGACCATTTCCAGAGCACTCTTCCTTGTCGCGCTCGGTATGGCGCTCGGGACGCAGGCGCTGGCCGCGCCCAATGAATCGCAGATTGAAAGAGGACACCACGTCTACCAGAAGTGGTGCTATCCGTGCCATGGCCCCGGCACCGACAAGCCCGGCACAAACGCCATGGCTGCGCAAGGCCTGAAACCGGCGGTCCTCGAGGAGCGCACGGACCTGACTCCCGCGGCCATCAAGGGTTATGTTCGCCACGGAATATACTTCATGCCCACGTTCCGCAAGACAGAGATCAGCGATGCCGATCTCGACGCCATCGCCGCCTATCTCACGCGCAGCAACAAGCCCGCCGCCACAAAATAGGAGCATCTGAGGGCGATCAGGCCGGGAGTTCAAACTCGAGGCCGGATCGAAACTCCAGAAGCTGCCAGAGTCCGGGAGCGCGCCCACTGGGGCGCGCCGCCCGTCGAAATTTCTCTAGTGTCCACTTTATGTCCGCTCGCCTCCAACAGCTCGTTGAAAAACTCTTCCGGGCGCCATTCCAACGAGCCGGAGGCGAGGAGAAATCCGCATTTTCTTGGCTTTTTCCAGGAAGCAGATTCCTCGCTTTGCTCGGAATCACAAACAAGAACGGTTCTCCAACAAACTGTTAAGATTAGATAAGTCATAAAATCTCCCGAAGGGCGAGGGCATTCGCGCATGACGCACATGGAAACACCTATCCGGAATTATGTAGGAGGCCAATGGCGCACTTCCCGCGCTCCGGACCATTCTCCTGTATGGAATCCGGCAACCGGAGAGCCGCTCGGCCGCGCCCCGATGTCCCCCGCCATGGAGGTTGACGAAGCGGTGGAGGCTGCGGCCAAGGCCGCTCCCGCTTGGCGAAGAGTCCCGGTTGGAGAGCGGACGGCCTTCTTGTTCAAGCTCAGGGAGCTGCTGCGGCAGAACCTGGAAGAGCTGTCACGGATGATCACGATCGAATGCGGCAAGACGCTGGCCGAATCCCGCGGAGAAATGCTGCGGGCCATCGAGAACGTGGAGATGGCGTGCGGGGCGCCTTCGTTGATCCAGGGCTACAATTCGGAGGATATCGCCGCCGGCATTGATGAGAGCATGATCCGCCAGCCGATCGGCGTCTGCGCGATTATCGCTCCCTTCAATTTCCCCGCGATGATTCCCTTCTGGTTTCTGCCTTACGCGGTTGCGTGCGGAAACACGGTCGTCCTGAAGCCTTCCGAGCGCGTCCCGCTTACCATGCAAAGAGTGTTTGACCTGATTGACGCGCTGGGGCTCCCGCCCGGCATAGTGAACCTTGTGAACGGAGGCCGCGAGACCGCCAGCGCCATCCTCGACCATCCCGGCATTCGAGCGGTGAGTTTCGTGGGCTCGAGTGCGGCGGCGCGCCATGTGTATGCTCGCGCGGCTGCCGCGGGAAAGCGAGTGCAGTGCCAGGGCGGCGCCAAGAATCCCGTCGTGGTGCTGCCGGACGCGGACTTGACCACCGCCTCCGAAATCGTGGCCGACAGCGCGTTTGGCTGCGCGGGCCAGCGCTGCCTGGCCGCATCGGTTGTGATTGCGGTCGGCGACGCCGCCCGGCCCTTCACCGCGGCGCTCCAGCAGAAGGCGGAATCGCGGATCACCGGATACGGCCTGGACGAAGGCGTGCAAATGGGCCCGGTGATTGCCCCGGAGAGCAAGGCTCGCATCGAAGGCCTGGTCGGAAAGGCCGTCAGCGATGGCGCGCAATTGGCCGTGGACGGGCGGAATGCCAGGGTCCCAAACTACCAAAAGGGTTCTTTCCTCCGCCCCACGGTCCTGCTCAACCTTCCGCTTTCGAGCGACATTGCTCGCACGGAAATTTTCGGCCCGGTGATCTCGATCCATCACGCGAGCTCAATTGACGAAGCCATCGCCATCGTCAACTCCGGAGAGTACGGAAACATGGCCTGTCTCTTCACCTCCGACGGGGCGAATGCACGGAAGTTTCGCTACCTGGCGGAAGTGGGCAATGTGGGCATCAACGTGGGAGTGGCTGCGCCGATGGCGCAGTTCCCGTTCAGCGGAGCTCGCGGCAGCTTTTTTGGAGACCTTCACGGGCAAGGAACAGACGCCATCGAGTTCTTCACCCAGCAAAAGGTCGTCATCGAACGCTGGCCCAAAGAGTGGTCGCGAAAGTTCTAGCGGGCGCCGAAGCTCTGCATCCCTCGGGCCAAGCAGCTCTGATTAAGGCAGGGCGAAGGCGATGAAGGCGTTGCCGGAGGCGAACAGCACGTATTGCTTGCCGCCGATCTCATAGGTGACGGGGTTGGCTTCGCAATCGCTGCCGCCGGCGGAAAATTCCCAGAGAAGATTGCCCGTTTCGGCGTCGAGCGCGAAGAAGTTTCCTTCCTTGCTGCCCGCGAAGACGAGGCCGCCAGCCGTGGCGAGAGTGCTGACTTCGGCCGGCGCCATGATGCGGTACTCCCATTTTCTCTTGCCGGTGACGGCATCGAGCGCACGAATGGCGCCGTATTCGACGTCCCCGGAAAGATTCATGCGTCCCCCGCCGCCGAAATCCGGGAATTTTACCTGCGGGCGCCCCGACAACACATATGCCCCCGACTCGCGAGCGGACACATAGAAGAGCTTCGTTTGCGGGCTGTAGGAGGGGCTATTCAGGTTCGTGCCGCCGTGTCCATCGGGATAAACCAACTGGCCCTGCGGGGTCGGCTCGGTATTGGGCATCATGATGGGTTGCCCGCTGACGTCGAGGCCTTTGGCCCAGGTTTCCTTCACAAACGGAACGCCGGCGACGAATTTTCCCGTGGCGCGATCGAGCACGTAATAAAAACCATTGCGGTTCGCGAATCCAAGCAGTTTCCGCGGCTTGCCCTCCACGTCCGCGTCGAACAGCACAGGCACCTGGATGGCATCCCAGTCGTGCGTGTCGTGGGGCGTGAACTGGAAGTGCCACTTCATTTTCCCGGTGTCCGCATCCACGGCGATCAGGGAATCGGTATAAAGATTGGCGCCGGGGCGGTTTTGGCCGTTGTAATCAGGCGCGGGGTTGCCGGTGCCCCAGTAGATCAGGTTCAGCGCGGGATCGTACGAGCCGGTGCCCCATGTGCCCCCGCCGCCAACGCCTGTCATATCCTTGCCCCACGTTTCCGAACCGGGTTCGCCCGGAAGTGGAATCGTGTAGGTGCGCCAGAGCAGCTTGCCGGTCTGCGCATCGTACGCGGCAAGAAAGCCCCGAATGCCGACATCCCCGCCGGAGACGCCCATAATCACTTTTCCGTCGAGCACGCGCGGAGCGCCGGTCATGGAGTAGCCCTGGTCGTTCGGGTCCACGTGCACATCCCATTTCACGGCGCCGGTGACGGCGTCGAGCGCGACGAGATGGCAATCGAGCGTGCCGACGTAAACGGTGTTGCCATATACGGCCACGCCGCGATTCGAGCGATGTACGCCGATGGTGTAAAGCTTCGCGGGCAGGCGCGGGGACCAGCTCCAGATCTTGGTGCCGTAGCGCGCGTCGAGCGCCGTAACGGTGCTGGGAGGCTCGGTAATGTACATGACGCCGCCTTCGACGATGGCGGACGACTCAATCGGCGCTTCGCCGGCCTGATTGGGCTGATAAATCCAGGCGGCGCGGAGATCTCTGACATTGGCGCGCGCGATCTGCGTGAGCCGGGAAAATCGCTGTGATTGATAGTCGCCGCCGTACATGAGCCAGTCTTGCGGAGTGTCGTCGGCGTGCAGCAGTTGCTGGTAGGTGACCGGTTGCTGTGCAAAGGAACGTGCCGGTGCCAGCGCGAGCAAAGCAGCCAGGGTGAGCAGGTAGAAGGAGATTTTCATTGGGCGCCCTTCAGAGTCATAAGGTAAGCCACGAGATCATCCATCTGCGCGGGCGAGAGCGCGCTTTTGAAGCTGGGCATCAGGCTCTTGCCAGGCTCCTGCGCGAGCGAGCGGAGATCGGGCCTCCAAAGCGCGTGAAATTTCCCGCTGCCATCTTTCAGGACGATGACGAAGGAATCTTCCCCGACGCGCATTCCTTCGATCACGTGGCCATTTTTTTCCACGGCGCGGAACATCAGGTACTCGGTCCATTTGGAGCTGTAAAACCCTGTCCCATTCTGGGGCAGATTCGCACCCGGATCGATGAGCCGATCCTCCAAGCTGGTGGGGCCGCGCATGGCGCCAATCCGGGTAAGTTCCGGGCCAACGCTGCCGCCCTGGCCTTCAATCATGTGGCAGGCCGAGCAGCCGCTCGATTCGTAGAGGGCCTTGCCGGCCTTGGGATCGCCCTTCACGGTGCCGGCGGTCGCGGAAGCGTCAAAGGACCTCAGAAATGCGATGATATCCGCCGCCTCCTTATCCGAGAGGTCGAAGAACATCGGCATGGCCGTGCCGCGGATTCCGTGCTTGATGATGTTGACCACAGCTTCGTCGCCAAGACTGGCGGGAACACCATGCAAATCGGGGCCTTCGCCGCCGGTGGCATCCACGCCGTGGCAGGAAGAACAGTTCTGCTCAAACAGGCTCTTGCCACGAGCGGGATCGCCGCTCGCGGCACCAGCGGATTTGGATGGCGCGCTCGCAGCGGGCGCAGACTGCTGGGCTGCGGCCGCCCCCTTATGCCCGGCAGCGAACGCGAAAACAGACGCAAGGAACGCCACCGCAATCCGATCATATCTAGCTCTGTTCACACCACACCCCCACCCACTTTTCGTTCCCGGCAGGATTCGTAGCGCGGATGCTCCCCCGGCGTCGGCCCATTCGCCCCGCGGCCAATTCGCAACTGCAAAGCGGACCCGGAACCCCTACATCCACTTGTCGATCGAAACGCTGCGGATATAGTTCATGTTGCCGATCTGAAAGAACGTGTTGGTCTGGCCGCCCATCACCACAAGATTGATGTCATCGGCCTTCGGCCAGCATGGAATCCGCGCATCGTCGGGGAGCTTCCACCAACTGGCGTAGGGCTCTTCCCCCTTGAGAGCGCGGGGGTATATCCACACATACGCCAGGAAGGATTCGCGATAATCCTTCGCCGACACCGTGGTGTTCTTCCAAAGCCAGTCGGTGAGCTTTTCCTTCGTGTCGTAGCCTTGCTCCTTCAAGGACTTCGCCGTGAGCGGATCCAGAATCACCATGGCGTTGAACATGCGCGTGAGCGTGGGGAACATGCTGCCGATCTGCTCGTCGAACTTCGGAATGGTCGCTCCGGACCCCTTCGCACCGTGTCCAAAGCGGAGGTCCCATCCATCGAAGAGACTTACGACATTCTCCTCCGGCTTGAAGCCCTTCTGGACATGGAAGGGAGTCCAGGGACTGTTTTTCTCGTCCTCGACGACGACGGCGTTGTTGTAGTTCAGTTGATTCCCCTGGCCGCCATAATAACTCTGGCCGGGAACGGCGCCCGGACCAAGATTCTTGCCCAGGAGCGTCCAGGCGCGGCCGATTGTGGCGTTCGGCTGAGCAAAGGGTCCCAATCCGCCGATGCCGTAGTTCATGTTGAGCTTGTCGCGAATGGGGCCGTTGATGACCATCGAATATCCAAAAGAAGTGGTCGAACCTCCAAGCGCCAGAAAGCCCGTGGATGCAATGGCCAGCACGACCGGGAAATAGGACGGGTCGCATCCGGCCATCACCGCATTGACGGCAACTTGCTTGACGGTGTACTTCCACGAGCCGTTCGGACCGCGCCCCGTTTCGCCGACGATCTCGTCCGGATGATGGCTGGTGCCCTTCAGCATTGCGTTCACGGCCTGCTCGGTGGGGACGATGATCGGAAGGTAATCGCTCATCCCGTTGTTCATGAAATACCCTTGCAGGTTTTCCAGTGTGTCCGGACCGATCGTCGCGGGCCCCGCGGAGACCGGGAAAATTCCGGATTTTCGGTCTTCCGAGGAGAGAGGCGTCGTCAAGTCGGCGATGACCTCCTTCATTAGCGGCTTTCCCGTCACGGGATCGGGGCCGTTGACCAGCGTGTGGATCTGCTCCACCGTCTTGCCCCAGACGGGATGCGGCGTGAAAACAATTCGCAATGTCGGCATGCCCCGCTGCGCGGCGGTAGCGTGGGCGATATCAACGTACGCTTCGGTCACAATGGCAACACTCGGGATCCCCATCTTCTGAATCGTTACGCAGTGACTCACGGTCGCTGGTGTGCAGCCGCTTCAATGCCCAATGGCCATGATGCAGGCGTTGGCATTGGCCTTGATTTCCGCCCATAGCTTCGGATCGTTCTCGGGATACGTCCCCACCTTGCGCCGGAAGACGGTCTTGACGCTCGGCATATTCTGCTTGAACCAGTCCGCCATCTGCTCCAGCAATGTGTCCGCGCCGAAAAACCCGGTATCCACCAGATACACGGTCTTGCCATCGAGCGTGTTCAAGGTGGGGGCCATCGAAAACCGCTGCACAGGCGGGGGAGTACCCTTCGGGGATAGCGCGACAAATTTCTGCGCTCCGCCCGAGCCGCCGACGTCTGACTGCCCCTTCGAGGACGCCGCGTCCGCGCGGGCGCCCGCTAGCAGGGCGGGAGATACGCCAAGCAGCGACAACAACTTACGCCTGTTCACCTTCATGATGCGTCTCCTCTCACCCGGCGGGCCGAGTGGTGGGCTAGAATGGTCCGACTGCCATGAATTAGTCAAGCGAGATTCCGGACGCGTGTCAAGCTGCATTTGGGGCGCCCATGAAGTATCCGAGAACGTCGCAAGAGCACTTGCCACTGTTCAGATAGATCGAGGTCAGGGACCGCCGATGATGCATAGATATCGTGCCGCCAAAGCGGCCCTCCTGTTTCTGGTTGCACTGTTGGTTGGAGCGGCGCTCGCTCAGCAACCGCCTGTTCAGTTGACTGCGCAGCAGGATCATCAGCGCATGATGGCCCTGCTGGGCATCGCGTCGCTGCGGCCGGGCGCTGACGGAAGCAATCCGCAGGCGCCAAACGCCGCGAATTACGATGAGTCCAAGGCCAATCCCTATCCGAACCTGCCGGATCCGCTTCGGCTGAACAATGGAAAGTTGGTCAAGACCGCCAAACAATGGTGGTCTCTGCGCCGGCCGCAAATCGTGCAAGAGTTCGATCGCGAAATATATGGACGGGTGCCGAAGGCGGTTCCTGGCGTTCGCTGGGAAGTTGCCGCCACAACGAACGACGTGGATGGCACGGTTCCGGTCGTCACCAAGAAGCTCGTCGGACACGTGGACAACTCCTCCTTTCCCGATATCCGCGTGAATATCCAGCTTTCGCTGACCGCCCCGGCAAACGCGCACGGGCCTGTTCCCGTCATCATGGAATTGGACCTCAGCCCGGAAGTCATGGCGGCTTTAGCGAAGCGTTTCCCCGCGATGCGTCCAGGGCCGGGACCCAGTTGGCAGCAGCAGGTCCTCGCGCAGGGATGGGGCTACGCGTCGTACATTCCCACGAGCGTGCAGGCCGATACTGGCGCCGGCCTGACGCAAGGAATCATCGGATTGGTGAACAAAGGGCAGCCGCGCGGGCCGGACGATTGGGGTGCGTTGCGCGCGTGGGCATGGGGCGCAAGCCGCGCCCTCGATTACCTCGAAACGGACCCTTCGGTGGATGCCAAACATGCCGGCATCGCGGGCCATTCGCGATACGGAAAAGCAGCCCTCGTCGCGATGGCGTATGACCCCCGATTCGCAATCGCCTACATCAGCTCCTCCGGCATGGGCGGAGCGGCGCTATACCGGCGCCATTTCGGCGAACAACTGGAGAATCTCGCGGCGGTGAACGAATATCACTGGATGGCCGGAAACTTTCTGAAGTATGCCGGCCCCCTCACCGCCAGCGATCTGCCAGTGGACGCCCATGAACTGATTGCCTTGTGCGCTCCGCGCCCCGTATTCATCGGCGCCGGCTCGACGCAGGGCGGCGATGGCTGGGTGGACGCGAAAGGGATGTTCCTCGCCGCCGCTGCCGCCGGCCCCGTATATCGGCTGCTGGGAAAAAAGGGGCTGCCTGCGCGCCAATTTCCTCCCACGGGGACCGCTATGACCAGCGGAGATCTGGCCTTTCGGCAGCATAGCGACGGCCACACTCCCGCGCCAAACTGGCCGGTATTTCTGTCCTTCGCCAGACGCTACTTGTAAGCCCGTAG